>JBJXFO010000165.1:0-53615 GCA_046154725.1 Parvularculaceae bacterium
CCCCACGCCATCGCCGCGCCGAGCGCGCCCTCGTCGCAGCATTCGCAGTCCGGCTGGCCAGCTGAAATTGCCTGCTGGCCATGCGCCGGCGGCGCAAACGCGGCGGCGGGGCCAAGCGCCCCCATCGTCAAGACCAACGCCGGGAGCATAGAGCGAAACATAAGAGAACGAATAGGCTCCTCGATCGCGCGCGGCAACTCAAGAACACGCAAGCGCGTCAGCTTCGGTATTTGCCCATGAGATCGACAAGCTCGGTAAACTTTTCGCGCTGCGCTTTGATGTTGCCGTCGCGGATCGCCTCCTCGACGCAATGGGCGGCGTGGTTCTTCAAGAGTTCGTCCTCGACCTTCTTCAGCGCCGCCTTGATTGCCTGAACCTGCGTCAGAATGTCGATGCAGTAGCGATCGTCTTCGACCATGCCGGCGACGCCGCGAACCTGGCCTTCGATCCGTCGCAATCGCGTGATCACCGCTTTCGAAGTGTCGTGCTGCATTTGACTTATACCTCTGAGGGGTATAAATAAGAGTCTATTGAGGTTTGGTCAACAGTCATGATCGGCACCGCCCGCAGGATGCTCGTCATCATTGCCGCGCTCTTTTTAAGCGCGGGTCATATCGCGTGCGCCTGCGCGTCGGCTGCCGCGCCAATGACGCCGGCCAAACATTCTGACGTGGAATTGGGCGACAGCGCCGATCCGCATGCGCATCATCAAGTGGGCGCGGAGCACAGCAGCGACGGCGCTCCGGCGCCATCGCACGCCGATTGCAGTCACTGCGACACGGTTGCACTCGCCAGCGATGGCGCGGCGAAAATCGCCGCACAACTGACATTTGAAAAGAGCGTGGCGCTTGCCGCGATGCCGATCTTCGCTGCCGCGCCTGACGCCTCGAACGGCATGCGCGCCCGGCGTCTGCACTGGGCCGCGCCGCCTCGACACTCTCCCGTCAGCCTGAAGATCCGTCTGCGGAACTGATCCCGGCCGAACGCGTTCGCCCAAAAGCGCACGCGAATGCCGCCGTCAGTCCACAGCCCGAAGCCGCCTATGCGGCATGATCGTCAGCCACAGGAGATTTATCCATGAAACGATTGGTGTTTCTTTCCGTTTTCATTCTCGCGAGCAACCCTGCCCTCGCCGCCGAACCCGCCGCCAAAAGCGCGCACCCGCCGGGCCACCAGATGGAGCCGGCGAAAGAAGCCGCCAGCGCGGCGATCGAACATTGCGGCTTGCCAATGGGCGCAGGCGTGATCAGCGCGCTCGATGTCGCAAAATCCAGGGCGACGATCGCGCACGGGCCTGTCCCGGCGCTTGGCTGGGACGACATTACGATGGGCTTTTCCGTCGCGAGATCCGTCGATCTCGCGGCGTTCGCCGCGGGCGACCGCGTTCACTTCCTCCTGGCGCCGGGCAAAAAGGCGAAATCCCAAGACATCGCGGCGATGTGCGCCGCGGACGCCGGGACGGGCGCGCATGAAGCGTGCATGGGCATGATGCATCAGACCGCGATGACGATCGCGACGGCGGCGGACAAGCCCTGCGAAGGCATGGACCACAGCGCGATGGGTCACGGCGACGCGGCCAAACCCGCCAGCGATCACAGCAATCATTGAGCATTCCTTGCGGGCGTCGCTTCACGCGCACGCCAGCACTCACAGTTTCTGGCCGTTGGAGTTCTGACATGGTTACACGACGAAAAATCCTGACAACGGCGGCGGGCGGCGGCGTGATCGCCGCCGCAAGCGCGCTCCTGCCTGCTTGGGCGCGGAGCGCATCGGCTGGCAACAGGGGTATCTTTGAACTCGCCGGGTCGGCGTTCGATCTTGCCGTCGGGCACAGCGCGGTCGAAATCGGCGGCAGAGCCGGTCACGCCATCGCTGTCAACGGAACGCTGCCGGGTCCGCTCCTCCGGTTCCGTGAAGGTGAAAGAATAACCATCCGGGTAAAGAACATGCTGGACGAGGCGACCTCGATCCATTGGCATGGGCTTCTCGTGCCGTTCCAGATGGACGGCGTGCCGGGCGTCTCCTTTCCGGGTATCGCCCCGCGCTCGACCTTTACCTATGAGTTCGCCGTCCCGCAAAGCGGCACGTACTGGTATCATTCCCATTCGGGCCTGCAGGAGCAGGCGGGCCATTACGGGCCGCTGATCGTCGATCCAGCGGGCGAGGACCCGATCAAATCCGATCGCGAATACGTGCTCGTTCTCTCCGACTGGTCGTTCGACCATCCGCACAAGGTGTTCGCGCGCCTCAAGAAGAACAACGAAGTCTATAACTTTCAGCAGCGCACGGCTGTTGATTTCGTCAAGGACGCCGGCCGTATGGGCGTCAAAGCCGCTATCGCGGATCGCGCCATGTGGGGCCAGATGCGGATGTCGGCGACCGACATCTCGGACGCGACAGCGGCAATCTACACCTATCTCATCAATGGGCACGCGACGGCGGACAACTGGACCGCAATCTTCAACGCTGGCGAACGCATACGCCTAAGGATCATCAACGCGTCGGCGATGACGATCTTCAACTTCCGGATACCCGGACTGCCGATGACAGTTGTTGCCGCCGACGGCCTCGCCGTGCAGCCAGTCGAGACGGATGAGTTCCAGATTGGCGTCGCCGAGACCTATGACGTGATCGTCGCGCCGGAAAAGCCGCGCGCCTTCGCGCTCGTCGCCGAAGCAATCGATCGCTACGGACAGGTTGTTGCGACGCTTGCCCCTGAGGCAGGGCTTGTCGCCACGGCGCCGCTGTTGCGGGAGCGGCCGATCCTCACCCACAAGGACATGGGCATGGCCGAGATGGACCATGGATCGATGGCTGGCATGGATCACGGCGCGATGTCTGGCGATGCGATGTCAGGCGAAGCGATGCAGGAGCACGATCACAAGCGCGGCGCCGGCGTCGATAATGTTGCGATGGCGCCAACCAATCGCCTCAATGAGCCGGGGCTGGGGCTTGAGAACGTTCCCCATCGCGCGCTCCGCTATTCGCAATTGCGCAGCCTGACGCGCAACCCAGATCTGCGCCCGCCCGAACGCGAGATGGAAATCCATCTCACCGGCAATATGGAGCGTTACATGTGGTCGTTCGATGGCGTGAAGTTCAGCGCGGTCGATGGCCCGATCCTCTTCAACGAGGGGGAGCGCCTGCGCGTGACGCTCGTCAACGACACGATGATGACGCACCCGATCCATCTCCACGGCATGTTCTTCGACCTCGTCGTCGATGACAGCGACTTCAAGCCGAGGAAGCACACGGTCAATGTGAAGCCCGGCGACAAGCTCTCCTTCGACGTCACCGCTGACCATGTTGGCGACTGGGCGTTCCACTGCCACCTCTTGTTCCACATGCATGCTGGCATGATGCAGGTCGTCTCGGTCATGCCGCGCAAGACCGCGATGCTTGGCGCCGGCGACAAACCCGCAATTTCCCAGGCGCCCGATGCGACGAAGACGGACGATCATGGGGACCATCACTGATGCAAGCCCCATCAATCATCGCGCTCAGCCTGATGGCGGTTGCAGCAAGCAGTCTTTCCGCTTCGGCGCAAGAGCCGCTTCCCGCCGGCCAACAGGCCGCGGCCTATTGGGACGCGGACGCGCTTGCGGCGTCGCGCGCCGCCTTGCGCAAGGAGCACGGCGCGGGCGTCTCATACTACGTCCTCGCAGACCGGCTCGAATATCAGTCCAATGACGGATCGCCGACGCTGTTGTTCGACGGTCAGGGCTGGTGGGGAAACGACAGCAACCGGCTCTGGATCAAATCCGAGATCGAATACGATTTCAGCGCTGACCGCTTCGAAGAGGCGGAGTTGCAAGCGCTATGGTCGCGCCCGATTGCCCGCTATTTCGATATCCAGGCGGGCGTGCGTCACGACTTTCAGCGCGGCGCCGAGAGGACATTCGGCGTCATCGGCGTGCAGGGTCTTGCGCCTTACTGGTTCGAGTTGGACGCCGCGATTTTCGTCAGCGGTCAAGGCGACGTCTCGGCGCGCATCGAGGCCGAGTATGACCTTCTCATCACGCAGCGTCTTATTCTCCAGCCCCGCACCGAACTGAATTTCGCAGTTCAAGATGTTGAGAACGCTGGCGTCGGATCGGGCCTGTCGATGGCGGAATTAGGCCTTCGCCTGCGCTATGAATTTACGCGTCAGCTTGCGCCCTATATCGGCGTCAGCTGGGAGCGCGCCGTCGGAGACACGGCGGATTTCGCGCGCGCCGATGGCGACAATGCCGGCGCCGTCTCTCTCGTCGCTGGCCTCCGGCTCTGGTTTTGATCGTGCGACGAAAGGCGCGTGTCGACTTATGGGGCAAGGGTTGATGTGAGGGCGGGAGCCGGGAGGAAAGGATCAGCCCTTGCTTCGAAGGAATGCGGCAAAAGTGTCGCAGGCACGCTGATCGCAGCTAGGCGCCATTGAACTGTTCCGACTATGTATGGACGCGGTGGAGATGCGTTTGTCGCAGACCAAATGGGCGGGGTCGGGGACGGCATGCTGAAATGGGCGTTGCGGATTACGTTGTCGATTTTGCTGCTGCCGGTCGTGGCGGCGTCGGTCTATGCCGGGTGGAATTGGCTTCAACTGCGGCCGGATTCGAAATTCGTCAATTACCTTGAGCAGAATGCGTCCGCTATCGATCTGACGGCGGAGACGCCATTCGGCATAGCGCAACCCGACCTCGATACGCGCCTGATACTCCTTGGGGAAGTGCACGGAATTCGTGTCGGGCAGGATCTTGACTTCGAATTGCTCCGCATGCTGAACGAAAAAACAGGGGCTCGGTATTATCTTGGAGAGTTTGACCCGGCGCAGGCAGCCGAGTTCAATGCGTACCTTGCCGATGGCGACGAGAATCATCTGCGCCGCGTCTTTTCGTTCTGGGTTGCGGAGAATGCCCAGTGGGCCAACGCTGAGTTCATGGCGAAGATCCGCAAGATTAAAGCCTTGAATGACGCTTTGCCCGTGGCGCGCAAGATCAGCTTCATTGGCATGGACCGGGTGCAGGACATGCCATTGATGGCCGCGCATCTGGGTGACATCCTCGCTTCAATGCCCGAGAGCTCCTGGCCCGGGCACGATGCGTTGGCCTCCGTCTTGGAGACCGATAGCGCGCGAACGGAGAACGCTGCGAACGCGCCCTTGCCGCTGGCGGCGGTTGAGGCTGCAAAAACACTATCGGCGACCGCGCCTGAGGGGATCGAGCCGGCGCTTTGGAAATCTCTCCGCGAGCAGATTGCAAACCTGTCGGATCGCGCACTGGTCAAGGGTCGCGAAGCTGCAATCGCCGCGTCTTTTGAACGGCTCGCAGCGGACCCCGATTTCGCCAATGAGAAACTCTACGGCTTCTGGGGACAGTTCCATGTGCTCAATGCGACAGTTCAAGGGAGCAAGCCCTTCGTGCGCCAGTTACAGGAAGGCAATACGGCCTTCGCCGGAAACATCGTCAGTCTCAACATCATCAACCTCGATTCGAGAATGATGCTTCCGGCAACAAGTTTCGGGTCAAAGGATCCCTACATCGAAATTCCCTACTCGCTCGACCACCCACTTTTGGTGTTCGTCAACGGAATCAACGACGCGAGCGAGGCGGCCGTTGCGCCCTTGACACTTTTCAAAATGAACGCGGAAGGCTCGCCCTATCCTGGCACCAACAAGCTCGGCGCTGTTGGCGGAGTTCTGGGCATGATGCAGCCATTTGTCGTTGACGCGCCGAGCGTCGGGCCTGACGCCTCGTCACAATACGTGATCCTCGCAAAGGGATCGGCGGCCGTTACCCCCCTCACCGTGGCCGACGTCACAATTGATTAGAGCGCCAGGCTTTGATCGCCGGAAGACGTTCGGCGATGACCGGCCATCTTGGTGCGGACTGTTCTGCTTCCCAAGATGACGACGGTCAGGCGACTACGCGTCAACCACAGATCGCCGCTGCCAGGCGCAAACGCAAAGCCCGAATTTTCCAGTAGCCGCGGGCAAGAGTACAAAGGGAGGGCGCGAGCCCTCTCTTTTATTTGCGATTGCGGCCGTATTTGTCGTGGCTCTCAACCCAGTCGCCGGCAACAACAGCGGAGGCGAGCGACACTTCTCCAGCAAGCACGGTTGCGGCGCAGATTTCGGCGAATTTCATAACCTTGCCCTTGCCGGCGCAGCCCATCAGGTCAAGGCATTCGTGTTGCGTCGCGAGGCCGGTTCCTCCGCCATACGTCGCAACGATGAGCGACGGAATCGTGATCGACCAATAGTAATCGCCGTTTGGCAAGATCTCGACAAATGTGATCGCCGCATGACTCTCGGCAATGTTCGCGACGTCCTGACCCGTTGCTATGAAGAGCGCGGTTAATCCGTTGGCGGAGTGCATCCCGTTATTAACGGTTCCCGCGAGCATGCCGCCGGCGTTCGAGACGAGCCGCGCGCGAAAGAGCGTTGCGGCATCCGTACCCATCAAGGCCCGGATTGACGCATCGGGGATTGTCGCTTCAGCAATCACCCGCGCGCCGCGCGAATGCAGCATGTTCATATGGGAATGCTTCTTGTCGGTGTCGATCGCCCCCGACAGCGTGAAGCGAGGGCGCGCCGGATGATTGCCCGCGATCCATTCGCACGCCGCAAGGGTTGCCTTGCCCGACATGTTTTGTCCGGCCGCATCGCCGGTCGTGTAGTTGAAGCGCAGATAGCGCATCGGCCCGACGCTCCACTGCTGGACGTGGGAGAGCTTGCCGACGCTGGTTGTCGCTTCCGCGACGCGGCGGATATCGTCAATATGCGCGTCGAGCCAGTAGCCGAAATCGCGCGCGCCCCGCGCGTCAGAGAAGTGGAAGACCGGCGCGCGCTGCATATAGCGCTCGACGACCGTCGTCTTCACGCCGCCCGCTTCGCGCAAAAGGCGCATGCCGCGATTGTAACTCGCGACGAGCGTTCCTTCCGTCGTCGCAAGCGGCACATAAAATGCGCCCTTCGCGTGCTCGCCATCGATGACAAGCGGCCCTGCGAGCCCGATCGGCACCTGCGCCGCGCCGATGAAGTTCTCGATATTGCCGGGAAGCATCGCCGGATCGAATGAATAGGCGCCGACATGCGCGAGCGCGTTGCCCGACTTTTCCTCGGCGAAGCGGCGGCGCGTCGCGGCAGCGTCCTTTGTGTAGTCGTTGTCACGCTCACGCGGGATTCGGTTACCAGGGGTCTTGTCAGTCATCCGTTTGCCTCTCATTCGTCCGGCGTCAGTTCTCCTTGCCCTCATTCGTGAGGCAGGGCATGCGACGCTTGACGAAATTCTAGGCCGCTTTCTTCGCGTTGGCGATGACGCCCAGCGCCATGTTGTCGGCGACAGCGCCGGTTGGGCAATTTTCGCGGGTTGACCGTTCGAAAATCGCAGTGAGCGTATCCCCGATGCGGTCGATGCGCCGGTTCAATTCGGCGGCATTCCACTGACCAAGGATCTCGAGCCCGACGGAAATAACCCCGGCGGCGTTGATCACATAATCCGGCGCATAGAGAACGCCGCGCGCGGCAAGCGCCTCGTCCATATCCGCCGTCGCTAGCTGATTGTTCGCCGCGCCAGCAACAATCGCTGCTTTCAGGCGCGCAAGCATATCTCCGTTGATCGCGCCGCCGAGCGCGCACGGCGCGAACACATCGGCGTCAGCGCTGGCGCAATCGGCGGGCGCAACGGCGCTGGCGCCAAATCGCTGCACGGCCTCAGCGACAGCCGCATCGTTGACATCGGCAATAACAATCGATGCGCCAGCCTCGTGCAGCAATTGCGCAAGGCCCATCCCTACCGCGCCAACGCCAAGGATGGCGACGCGAACGCCGGCAAGACTGTCACGCCCGAGGCGGAAGCGCACCGCTGCCTCGATGCCGCGATATACGCCTCTTGCCGTGAACGGCGACGGATTGCCGCCCTCGCCCGCCCTTGCAAGGCCTGCGACAAACGTCGTTTCCGTACGGACGATTTCCAGATCGTGCTCGGTGACGCCGCTGTCCTCCGCCGTGTAATAGAGCCCGCCAAAGCTTTCGACCGCGCGCCCGAACGCGGCAAGCAGCCGGGGCGACTTTTGCGTTTTCGGATCGGCGATGATCACCGCCTTGCCGCCGCCAAACGGAATGCCGCCAAGGGCGTTTTTGTAGGTCATGCCGCACGACAGCGCCGTCACATCGCGCAGCGCCGCTTCAACGCTTTCATACGGCCGGATGCGGCAACCCCCGCACGCCGGCCCGAGCGTTGCGTCATGAACCGCAATCATCGCGTTGAGACCGCTTGCCGCGTCTTCGAAATGCGCAACGCGCAGCCACCCTTCGACAGGAATTTCACGGACTTTCAAATCGTCCTCCCAAACCGGCAAATCGGCCGGTTTTCCCGGCTCGTTTCATGGCGAAGACTATCAAAGGCGTGACAGAGTTTCTGGCCAAAGCCCCGGCCGTCAGCCTTGACACTTAGCAGATGATGCTAAATACGGGGCGCAATCTGGCGCGAGCCCAGAGCTTTCGGAAACGCCCACCTTATGAACCCCAGCCATGAAACTTGATCAGATCGACTACAAGATTTTGCGTCACCTTCAGGATGATGCGCGGATCACCAATGCGGACCTCGCCGAGAAAGTCGGCCTGTCGCCGACGCCGTGCCTGCGGCGCCTGCGCCGGCTTGAGGCGGACGGGATCATCAAAGGCTATCACGCAGAGATCAATCGAGAGCTTCTTGGCGTCAATGTCACCGTCATCATCCTTGTGAAGCTTGAGCGTGAAGACGACGCAACATTGCGCGAATTTGAAGCGCAGATCAAAAAGCGCCCCGAAGTGATGGAATGCTATCTCGTCACGGGCAAGTTTGACTATTTCATCCGTGTCGTCATCCCCTCTCTGTCCGCGTACGAAGTATTCCTGTCGGAGACAATCCTCAGGATGCCAAAGGTTGCAACCGTCGAGTCGAGCTTTACGTTGCGCGAAGTCGAACGAAAGACGGCGATTCCGCTGCAACCGGCAGTCCGCTAGTTACTCAAAACCGGCATCGGGATGCGCATCCCACCAGGCGCCGAGATAAGCCGCTGCGGCAAGGTAAAGCCGCGCGGCGCCAGGATCGCGCGCGGCGGCATCGAATGCGGCGAGCGTATATTTGGCCAAATGCGCATCGCGATGCACGGCGGCGCGCATCGCGAGCGCGGTTTTGATCTCGGGGATCAGGCTTCCGTCAGCGTGGTAGACCGCGCCCGCAGCGTCGATGGGCGCAACATCCCGATATGCCGGCGAGCGCGGCCTCAGCGGCGGCTCTTGCGTCAGGCGCGCTTTGCCCATGGTTGCGCGAAAGCCAAGCGCGTAGGTCGCGGCGATGCCGATGAGCGCTATCTTGTCGTCAACAGCATCCGCGATGGCAAAGACGCCTTGTGGCATGGTCAGCGCATGGGTCCAGCCATAAGGAGCGCTTGCGGGGTCGTCCTGCAGCATTGAAAGCGCCGCAACACGCAGAACCATGCGCTCGGCCGCGTCAACGGACAGCGCCGCCGTCACGTCGCCGAGCAAACGCTCCGCAACGCCCTGCGCTTCGACCGCGAGCATGGTCGGCGCAATGTAAACCGAAGCGCTCCGAACGGGCGGGGCCGCGGCAAGACGCGCGAAAAGCTCGGCGCGCGGGTCGCCGGCAAAGGGCGCCGCGCCACGATCTTGATGCCAGGTAAGTCGCTCACCGGGCGCTTTGGCAATCATTCTGATCGGCGCGCGAAGCAGCAAGGCGGCGCCGGCGATCTGCTTTTCGAGGCGGGGCAGTTCGCCAAGCAGGATTGGCGCATGCGCCGCCGCGCCGAGCATCGGCAATATGACCGGCGCGATGACCCGCCCGAGTTGCGGACCGGTCATGCGCGGGACAAGATAAACGAGCGCGGCGTCGGCGATTTCGGGATCGCCGGACCCGATCGCCGATGACAGTGCGTCCGACGCCTGCATCGCATTGGCAAATTCGAGCGACGGCTCGTCGATTTCGTCGCCTGCACGCGCGTATTGCGCTGCAATTGACGCGATGCGCCGCCGCGCGTGATCGCGCGCCGCCGGCGCAATCATCGGCAGCAGCGCCGCGCGCGCCGCAAGTTCAAGCGGAGCGTGCGTCAGGAACGACGTATCCGCATCGCGTTTTGGCGCAGTAATTGCCGCCGCAACCGCGCCGGCCAATGCCGCGTCGCCGAGGCGCGACAGCCCGCTTGACGACCATTCAACATCCGCCTCGGGCGCATCGGCAAGCGTCGGCGGCAGGCTTCTCAACAGGGCTGCTGCGTGTTGCATGACCCGTTTATGCAAGTTAAAGTGAGCTTTAAGTCAAGAGGACTTATGCCTGACCTGATGATCCCGATCGGCGACCTTGCCAAACGCGCAGGCGTTGCTGCGAGCGCCTTGCGCTTTTATGAGGCCGAGGGACTGATCGCTGCGGCGCGCAGCACGGGCGGACGGCGTCAATATCCGAAGGCGGCGCTACGCCGCGTCGCCTTCATCCGCGCGGCGCAGGCGGTTGGCCTGACGCTTGACGACATCAAGGGAGCGCTGGCGTCGCTCCCCGACAGGCGCACGCCGACGAAAGCGGACTGGGAGAGAATATCCCGCAGCTGGCGCCCGCTGCTCGATGCGCGCATCGACGCTATGACGCGACTTCGCGATGCGCTGTCGTCGTGTATTGGCTGCGGCTGCCTCTCGCTGAAATCCTGCGCGCTCTATAACCCGGGGGACACCGCGCGCGCCAAGGGCGCGGGAGCACGGTATTTGTTGGGGGATTGGCCTGATTGACTTTTTTCCGGTTAACGCTGGAAATCGTAGAACGCGCCCATGTTGAGAATCCAGGTCAGCGCGTCAAGAGCCCCGAGCGCTTCCTCCATAAAGGCGGGGTCACGCAAGTCGTCCGGGGTCAGACGGTCGCGATAGTGGTCGCCCGCCCACGCTTCCAGCGCATCAAACGTTTTGTCGTTGAGCAGGAAATTGGAGTTCGTCGCAGCCAATTCCGCATCTGACAAGACAACGCGCAGGCGCAAACACGCGGGGCCGCCGCCATTGCGCATCGACTCGCGCACGTCGAGATAAAGTGCCCGATTGATTGGATTATTCTTCGCCAGCGTCTCGTCGATGAACGCCTTGACGCGCGGGTTTTCCTCGCTCTCCTTCGGAAGGACGAGCGCCATTTCCCCGCCGGGCAGCGACAGTAATTGTGAGTTGAAAAGATAGGAGCCGATCGCGTCTTCGAGGCTGACAGCGGATTTCGGCGCCTCGACGATCTCGACAAAGGGCGCGGCTTTGCGGATTGCGGCGATGGCGGCCTCGCGCTCCTCAAAACTTTGCTCGTGCAGGAACAAGACTGGGCCATTCGCAACGCCGACGACGTCGTTGTGAAAGGCGCCGGCGTCGAGCGCCGCCTTTGATTGCTGGACAAAGGCGGTTGCCGCCGGATCGAGGCGGTGACCCCGCGCTACGGCCTCGCTGGCGCGCAAGCGCTGGCGTGCGGGATATTTGTCGCCGTCGAGGCCGTAGACGAAGAGGTGAACGCCCTTGTCGCCGTGTTGGCGCGCAAGGCGGCCATGATTGGCGGCGCCTTCATCGCCGAAATGCACGCCGCCCGGCAGCAGCGGGTGATGGATGAAATGCGTCTCATCCGAAAAGATGTGCTTGAGGATGCGCGCCGTCGTCTCGCCTTCGATCGCGCGATGAAAATTCGTCGCGAGATTGGCAGGCGTAAAATGCACCCGGCCATCGGCGGTGTCCGGCGAGGGCGCGACCGTGCCCGCGTTCGCCGTCCACATCGACGAGGCGGCGTAACAATTTGCGAGCAGTTCCGGCGCTGCGCTTGCGGCCTTATCAAGGATCTGCCGGTCGGTTCCGGCAAAGCCGAGCGCGCGCAAGGTCTTCAGATGCGGGCGATCCTGCGGCGGCAGAAAGCCTTGCGTCAGGCCAAGCGCGCGAACGGCGCGCATTTTCTGCAGGCCCTGCAGAACGGCGGCGCGCGGGTTCGACGCCGCGCCCTTGTTCTTTTGCGACGCAAGATTGCCGAACGCGAGCCCCGCGTAATTATGCGTCGGGCCGATCAGGCCGTCGAAATTGATTTCGTGGTGGGTCATGCCATTTTATTTGCAGCGAGTGCTTGAACAAGTTTGGATCGAAGCGCTGGCGCCTCGACCGACGCCGCCTCGTAAAGGCGCAGTAAATCGATCTGACGGTAAAAATGAATCAGGTCTCTTCCTAAATCGATTGCCGAGTTGATCCTTAAATCGTCAGCGACAACGTCGGGATGCACGTGCAAGACTGCCTCAAGCGTCGTGGCAATTCGGATCGGCGGCATTGAAACCGCGTCAACCAACAGGGGGTTATCCAAAAATGCTTCGCGCGTGACGTTGGTCATCAATCTGGCAACCTTATCTGCCTGATCAACGACACGTTCGAGCAACGCATTCCCGACGATTAAGAAAGCGCCGGCGTTGGCCAAAGCTGGCGCCGCATTCTCTGATTGCTGCCAATCCTTCATCGCACCCCCACCTGCCCGGCCGGCATAGCGAGGAGCGTTTCGCCCTCCATCGACGCCACCGGATAGGCGCAGTAATCCGCTGCGTAATAGGCGCTGGGTCTGTGGTTGCCGGAATGGCCGATGCCGCCGAAGGGGGCCGCCGACGACGCGCCCGTTGTCTGGCGGTTCCAGTTGACGATGCCGGCGCGGCTTAGCGCGAGGAATTTTTCCCATTTCTTCGGGTCGTCGGTGAGGATGCCAGCGGAGAGCCCGAATGCGGTTCGATTGGCTCGCTCTATCGCCGCGTTGAAATCAGGCGCGCGATAGACGGCGAGCATTGGCCCGAAATGTTCTTCATCGGGGATTGCCTCAGCGCGCGTCAAGTCGATGATGCCGGGCGAGACAAACGCGCCGCCCTCGTCCTGAATTGACAGCGCACGGATGACTTCCCCGCCCTGGCTCTCGCGAAAGTCGAACGCCCGCTCCAGCGTTTCGGCGGCCTTTGGCGAAATCACCGGCCCCATAAAGGGCTGCGTTTCTGCAAAGGGCTCATCGACGATCAGGCGGTCGCGCAAGCGCGCAAGCGCGTTGATGAATGCATCGCCCGCCGCGCCTTCCGGCACGATCAGCCGCCGCGCGCAGGTGCAGCGCTGGCCAGACGTCAGAAATGCCGACTGGATGACGGTCCATGCGGCGCTATCGATATCGTCCGTGTCCCACCAGATGAGCGCATTATTGCCGCCGAGTTCAAGCGCCGTGATCACGTCGAGCCGGTCCGCGAATTTTTTGTGAATGACGAGACCGGTTTTGTAGCCGCCGGTGAACAAAACGCCGTCAATCCCGTCGGCGTCAAGCAGCGCCTCGCCGGTTTCCCGCGCGCCGTGCACAAGATTGATGACGCCTTCCGGCACGCCGGCATCCTCCATCGCCCTGACGATGAAGCTGCCTGGGCCGGGGGCCATTTCCGACGGCTTGAACACGACCGTATTACCAGCGAGCAGCGCCGGCACGATATGACCGTTCGGCAGATGCGCCGGGAAGTTGAACGGCCCCAGCACCGCCATCACGCCATGCGGCTTATGGCGCAGCATGCCCTTCGTTGCGCCCGTCGCTGTCTCGCGCGTTCCCGTCCGCTCTTCATAGGCGCGGATCGAAATATCGACCTTGCCGGCGACCGTCGCGCTTTCCGTTTTAGTTTCCCAGAACGGTTTGCCGGTCTCGCGCGAGATCAAGCGCGCGAGCTTTTCCGCGTCGCGCTCGATAATCTCCTTGTAGCGGCGCAAAATCTCAATGCGCTGATCGAGCGGCGTCAGCGCCCAGCCGGGAAAAGCTGCCCGCGCCGCGTTAACCGCCTCTTGCACATCGCCGCGCGTCGCGGCCGCTGCTTCGAAAATCTGCTCGCCTGTCGAAGGGTCGAACGACTTTACCGCGCCGCCGTTGCCGCCGCGCCAGGCGCCATTGATAAGAAGCTTGTCCATAAAATCACCACGCTACGCATCGGACGCTATCGCCGACGGTCACATTCAGCGCCTTTGCAGTCGCATTGTCGATGATCAACGCGTCGCCATCGATCTGCGCTTTTTCCTTGACGCAGCGGAAGGTCGACACTGCGCCCGCCGCCATCAAGGACACGGGCGCCTCAGCCACATCGCCTATCGCAAAGACGCGCTTCATCCGGCTTTCGCGGATCGTCCTGATCTGGTTCGTTTTGGCGTCAACGAGCGGGCCGCCGTCGAAGATGTCGATATACTGGTCCCACTCAAAGCCTTCTTCGATCAGCATGTCATAGGCGGCTTTCGCACTGTCATGCGCCTTGCCGATGCAAGCGCGCGCTTCCGGCGACAAGAATACCGTATAGACCGGATGGCGCGGCATCAGGTCCTGAATGAACTGGTTTCCGTGCGTCGCGTTGTGATGATCGGCGGCGACGAAATCCATCTCGAAAAAATGCCGGCCAACCGATTCCCAGAACGGCTGCTCGCCATTTGGCCCGCGCCAGCCGCGCAGTTCCGCGCAAATATGCTCGGCGATGATTTCCGGCTTCTGCGCAATGAACAAATAGCGCGACCGCGCGAGCAGCTTGCCCCACCCGCCCCGGCGCGCCTCTGGCGACACAAACAGCATGCCAACCTCGGCGCAGGCGGTAAAATCATGGCTCGGCATCAAAACCGTGCGCCGCGTGGTGCGATCGTATTCGGCCGAATAATGAAATTCGTCGATCAGCTTGTAGTTGATGAAGCCTTCCTTGAGGCCGATTGCGGAGAAAACCCCGGCAGTGCCAAGGACAGCGCCGTCGCGCTCGAGGACGGTCATGTAAACTTCGCCGCCCGGCGCCGTGGCGCCGCTCGCAAAGCTGTCGACGGCGCGCCCGATGCGATCGCGAAGCGCGTCGTCGTCATCTGGCAGGTTCGTCATTCCGCCGCCAGTGACGCGGGCGAACGCGCGCAATTGGTCGAAATCTTCGCGCCGCACCGGCCTGATGAACGAAATGCTCATGCCGCTTTTACTCCGGGGTTCGGGATGTCGCCGGCCGCGATGCGCAAGAGCAAAAGCGCCGAGAGCTTTGCGCGCTCTTCAAGGCTGTCCAGCTTGACGAATTCGTCCGCGCTGTGAATGTTGCCGCCGCGCGCGCCAAGGGTGTCGATGACGGGCACGCCAGCTGCGGCGATATTGTTGCCGTCGCAGACGCCGCCGGTCGCCTTCCAGCCAATGTCGAAACCAAGCTCTACGCCGCAATCCTTCAGTGCACGGAAGAAGGCTTCCAGCTGCGGCGTCATTGGTTTTGGCGGCCGCGCGAAGGAGCCGTGGAGATGCGCGCCATATCCCTCGCGCGCATTGGCGGCGTCGATCAGGCGGCGCGTTTCGGCAAGGAACCAATCGGCGTCTTCGCCGCAGTCAACGCGCGCATTGAAGCGGACGACAGCGTTGTCGGGAACGACATTGTTCGGCCCGCCGCCATCAAGCTTTGCGACGTTGACGGTAAGGCCGGGACGCTTGCCCGTGAGCGCGTCGATATCGGCGATAAACCGCGCCGCAGCGGCGACCGCATTGCGGCCAGCGGCGTGGTCGCGCCCGGCATGCGCCGCTCGTCCCGAAAAGATCGCCGAAAAATTGCCGCTGCCTTTGCGCGCGCCAGCCAGCGTTCCGTCCGCCATGGCGGGCTCATAGACCATCGCGAACTGCGCGCGCTTTGCCGCTTCGCGGATGAGCGCCGCCGACCCCGGCGAGCCGATCTCCTCATCCGCATTGAGAATAATTTCATAGCCAATGCGCTCGGCAAAGCGCGACTGCTCGACCGCCATGAGCGCGCGGAGCATGACGAGAATGCCGCCCTTCATATCGGCGCCGCCCGGGGCGTTCAGGGTGTCGTCGTCAAGAAAGCGCGCATTCTGGAACGGATGGTCGCCTGCGAACACCGTATCCATGTGCCCGGCGAGCAGCACGCGCACCGGCGCTTGCGGGCGTTTGACGATGCGCAAGGACGCCCCGAGCGGGCGTAGCCGGATCTCGCCCATTGACGTCACGATTTCCTGGGGCGGCGCCTCAACGGTCTCGACCTCGGCGCCGAGCGCGGAGAACGCGTCCGTCAACGCCGCGCGCATTGTTGCAAGGCCCGCAAGATTGAGGCTTCCTGTGTTGATCGCGCACCAGTCGCGCAAGGCGGAAACCATGGCACTACGCGCGCCGTCGATTGCGCCCAAGTCCCTTGATATATCTGTCTTTCCGGCCATATCACCTTAGCACTAGCCGTGGCCTCTGCTGCGGGCAAGCCGGGCGCATCGGCCACGGCTTGACCCGTCACAACCCTGCGCAGCATTGCCCAAGCGAATCGAACCTTTCTATAGTTTTGCTTCCAGAAACCCTGCGGGCGCGATCCTTCCGGCAATGTTGACGATGTTTGAAACCTCGCTGTCGGCCCTGACCGGCGCGTCCCGGCGTGCGGGGCTCTTACTGGTTGTGATCTTCGTGGCGCTGACGCTCGCGGCCGGCTGGTTTGCGTCGTCGCGCCTCAAGGTTAATACCGACACCAGCGCGATGATCGACGAAACGCTTGATTTCGAAGTGCGCGCGCGCGCCCTGCGGAACGCCTTTCCGGAGATCAAAACCGACATTGCGATTGTGCTGCGGGCGCCAACCATCGACGAGGCGGACGCTTTTGCCGGCGCGCTCCGCGAGCGCGCGCTGGCACGGCCGGATGTTTTCAATGGCGTATTTGCGCCGTCGGCCGATCCGTTCTTTCGCACCAACGGCCTCCTTTATCTCGGTACAGATGAGCTGTCCGCTCGCCTCACCCAGCTTTCCAAAGCGTCAGGCCTGATTGAAACGCTGGTGAAGGCGCCAACCGCCGGACAGCTTTTTACAACGCTTGCCGACAACGATCGTCTCGCAGAACGCTCGGAACTGGGGCGCGAGACGCTTGCGTCGATCTACGCCGAGCTTGCCGGCGTCATTGAGGCTGGAAATCGCGGCGAGGCGCGGCCGTTCTCGTGGATGGGCGCTGTTGCTGGCGGCGCTGGCAATGAGCGCCCGACGACGCGCACCCTACAGGTGACGCCAAAGCTCGATTATTCGCGCCTTCAGCCGGCAAAGCCGGCGCTGGAGGCGTTGCGGTCGGACATCGCGGACCTCAAGGGCGAAATCCCGCGCGTTGAGGCCTACATCACCGGCGACCCCGCCTTGCGCGCGGACGAGCTCGCGTCGGTTGCAACGGGGATCGAGCTGTCGTTCCTGATTTCGTTTCTCAGCGTCGGCGTCCTCCTCCTCGTCTGTTTCCGCTCGTTTTCGCTGGCGGTTATCACGCTGGTCTCGCTGATCATTTCGATCACGCTGACAGCCGCGTTCGCTGCCGCGTTTGTCGGCCAGCTCAATCTTGTGTCGGTTGCCTTCACCGTGCTGATGGTCGGGTTGGGGATCGATTACGCCATTCACCTGATTTTGCACATTCAGGAGCGGCGCGCCGAAGGGCTTGGCGTCGCGCAGGCGCTGTCAACCGCGACGCGCGACGTTGGCGCCGGTCTCGTGCTCGCCTGCCTGACGACGGCGCTGGGATTTTTCGCGTTTATTCCGACCGCGTTTGTCGGCATCGCGCAACTTGGCCTGATCGCCGGCGTCGGCGTCGTTATTGCGCTTTTTGTATCGCTCACCTTTATCCCGGCAGCGCTTGGCGTCGCTGGCGTATCGGCGCGCGCTGGCGCTGTGAGGAAAAAAGCGGGCGGTCCAGACAGCTTTGCCCCGCTGAAGGCCGGCCTTGCGATTGCGACGGTCGCGGCTGGCGCGGCGTCGCTCTTTTTATTGCCGCAGGCGCGCTTTGACGCCGACCCGATGAGCTTGCGGGATCCTGCTTCGCAATCGGTTGCCGGCTTCAACATCCTCTTCGATGATCCCGAAACGACGCCCTATCGCCTGACGCGCCTTGTTGAGAGCGAGGCGGCGGCGGCGGACGCGGCAGCAAAGGCGCGCGCGATCGACGCGGTGCGGAGCGTCAGAACACTGGCGAATTTCGTGCCGCGCGATCAGGAAGAAAAACTCGATCTCATCAGCTACGCTGGCGGCTCGCTCGCCTTTGCGCTGGACGCCGTGGAGGACACAAGCGCTGCCCCTTCAGCCGCCGACGGCGCGCGCGCGCTGAAAGCCCGCCTTGAAAGTGCATATGACGCTGCCAGCCCCGCAGGACGGCTTGCCGTCGCGCTTGGCGCTGCGCTGGAAAAGCCGGACGGGTTTGCCATAATCGAAAAGAACATCTTTGCCTATTGGCCCTCGCTCATCACGAGATTGAGGGATCAACTTGGCGCCGACCACGTCGATCTCAATACGCTTCCCGATCCGGTCAAGCGGCGATATCTGTCCGCAGACGGACAATGGCGGGTCGATATCCTGCCGCGGGAAGACACGCGCGACCCGGGCAAACTTGCCGCCTTCGTTGACGCCGTTGAAGCCGTCTTCCCGGACATTGCCGGCGGCGCTGTGCACAGTCTGAAGGCGGGGCAAACGATTGCCCGCGCCATGATCGAGGCGAGCCTGATTGCGCTTGGCGTTATTACGCTATTCCTTATCGTTTTATTGCGCCGGATCGGCGACGTTCTCCTGATCCTCTTTCCGCTGGCGCTGGCGGCGGCGCTAACGACGGCGGCCGGCGTCCTCTTCAATATTCCGTTCAACTACGCCAACGTCATTGTGCTGCCGCTTCTGCTCGGCATCGGCGTCGATAGCGGCATTCACCTCGTGATGCATCAGCGCCAACAGGAAGCCGGGGCCGGCAAAAGCGGCAACGAAAATGCCACGCGGCGCGCGGTCTTTTACGCGGCGCTAACCACGATCGCCTCCTTCGGCAGCCTGATGATTTCGTCCCACCGCGGCACGGCGAGCATGGGCGAACTATTGTCGATCGCCATCGGCTTTACGCTTTTGTGCACGCTGATCGTGCTACCTGTGGCAATCAGGATGGTGCGGCGAACAGGATGACGGGTGAAAACGGCTCGCGAAGAATTGAGCAATGCCTGTAAATTTTCGCCGCAATCAGCCGCTATTGCAGTCGTATCGTGTTGATCGCCTGAAGGAGTGACGGACCAATGAAACGCTTTGTCATTGCGATTGCCGCGTTCGGCCTGCTTGCCGCCGGCGCGCCCGTTGCGCTCGCGCAAGCCGCTTCATCCGGGGCCACCGCGCCAAGCGCCAATATCGACGCCGCCATTGCGTTCGCCAGGGATTTGACGGCGAAAGCGACCACTGCTCTGACCTCCAAGAAATCAGACGCAGAACAGCTGAGCGATTTTCAGAAGGTTCTCGGCGAGGGTCTTGCCCTCGACGTGATTGGCAAGTTCATGCTCGGCGAGCATCGCAAGGCAATGACAGCAGAGCAAGTCGCCCGCTATGACAGCGCGTTCCCGCCCTATCTGACCAAGCTTTACGCCGGCCAGTTCGCCGAGATTGTCGGTCGCCCGCTTGAAGTCGTCGACGCCAAGGCGCTCGGGCGTGACGTCATCGTTCGCACGCAGTTCAATCGCAAGGACGGCGCGCCGATCAATGTCGACTGGCGCGTCCGGACGTTGAAATCCGGCGAGCGCAAGGCGGTGGACATCATCGTCTCGGGCGTATCGATCATGCTCGTCAAGCGTGAGGAATTCTCCGCCTTCATCGCCCAGAACAACGCCGACGCGCTGATCGCGCGGATCGAAAAAGCCGGCGCCGCATAGCGCGCGCCGCGACACAAAACTTTCGTCCATGCCCCCCTTTTTTAGCTGAAAAGCGTGCCTAGGTACCTATTGGGTTCGGGCCCCTCTGGCGCGCGCGGCGGCGTGCGCGATGTCGAACCGCCTTTTGATACATCGCGCGGACGCGGCGCAGTGTCGAAACCAAGAGGGGTCTATGATTTTATCCGCGCTGGCGGCAGCGCCAACGGACATCGCATCCGCATCATTCCTTGTCAGCGACTGGCTCGGAAAACCCGTCTGGATGTGGCTGGCGTTTCTGGCCCTCATCGTTTTTCTCTTATGGCTCGATCTCGGGCTGTTGAACCGAAAATCGAAGGCTGTCTCGCCCGCGAAGAGCTTTTACATGTGGGCGTTTTTCGCGTCGATTGCCCTTGGCTTTGGCGCCTGGGTCTGGATCGATCAAGGCGCGGACGCTGGCGCGCAGTTTTTCACCGGCTACGTCCTCGAGACGAGCCTTGCCTTCGACAACATATTCGTCATTTCAACGATCTTCGCCTATTTCGCCGTGCCGCGGGAGTATCAGCATCGCGTGCTGTTCTGGGGCATCATCGGCGCGATCGTCTTTCGCGCACTCTTTATCAGCGCAGGCGCGGCGATCATCGAGAAATACGTCTTCGCGCTTTATTTCTTCGCACTGTTCCTGATCGTCACGGGGTGGAAGATGGCGACGGCCAAAAGCCACGGCCCCAACATCGGCAACAATCCCGTTTTGAAGATTGCCCGGCGCCTTCTGCCCGTCACCGACACGATCGACAGCGACCGCTTTTTCGTCAAGAAGCCGCATGGTGCGAACGGCGCGCTGAAAACCTATGCAACGCCGCTGTTTCTCGCGCTGATCCTTGTCGAGTTCGTCGACATTGTCTTCGCGATCGACAGCGTGCCGGCGATCTTCGCAGTGACGCAAGATCCGTTCATTGTCTACACGTCAAACATTTTCGCGATTCTCGGCCTGCGGTCGATGTATTTCATGCTGGCCGCGGCGGTCGAGCGCTTTGCCTATCTGAAGATGGGCTTGTCGGCGATCCTTGTGCTGATCGGCGTCAAGATCTTCTGGAATTTCGGCATCAAGGATCTCGGCCTCGACAAGTCGATGGGCTTTGAAAAGATCGACCCCATCGCGGCGCTTGTTGCAACAGTATCGATCATTGCGCTGTCAATTCTCTATTCGCTTTGGAAGACGCGCCGGCGCGCCGCGGCCTGAACAGCGCCTATCGCAAGCGGCCGAATGCCGGCCTTAGGCGATCGATATCTTGCGGGGGTAAAAACCCGTGTTCGCTCGCCGCATCAGCGCTCTGCGCGGAAAGGGCAAGGCCCGACGCGGTGACGTGCGTTGCCGGTTTTGGCGGCGCGGCGCCGAGAGGGTCAAGCAGCGGCCTCGGCGTTGCCGACATCGGCGGCTCGGCGCCCGCCCGGCCGGGCGAGCCCATGGCAGGTCCGCGCAGCGGGTGGACCGTTTCCTCCGCAGGCGGAGCTTCGATAAAGACCGCCGCGTCGCGCGCCGCGGGGCGTGCGGCGGCGCGCGCCATCGCGCCGGCAATGGTCGCGCGGCCGAAATTGAACCCGGTCAAATAGGCAGCGAGCCACGGAACAAAGCGCGCTGCAAAATCGAACATGCGATCGTCGATGCGCTTGACCTGCTGGTCGAGATTGAGGCCGAGCCAGGTCTCCGCGAGCATCGCGCCGGTGAAGAGAACGACCAGTGAGTGCGCGTAGCTGAAATGCAGCGCGCGCGCGCCAAGCTTTGCCGCAAAGCTCGCAAAGCCGCCGCGGCCGCGGTCATAGCGCCAGCGCCCGACGATGAAACCGGCAAGGGGCATCAGCGCCAGATAAGCGATCAACATCGCCGGCACGCGCGTGCCGAAGACATCGGTCAGCCGGTAATAGGGATCGTCGCGGACGATGAACGCCCACAGCGCCGTGACGCCGGCAAAAACAAGCGCGCTGGCGAGATAGCCGCTGGCGGCTTCGCCTGTAGGCGCGCGCGGTTGTTTTTTGATCGACATGGCGATGATTTCGATGACCCCACGGGGCTTTTAGCGCCCTCGCCCACCAAACGCAAAAACGCCCCGCCATTGCTGGCGGGGCTTTCCGTTAACCCTTTCGGGCTGACGATTAGCGGGCAACCTTGAGGTTGGCGGCCGAGGACTTGCCGCGGTCCGACGCGAGGTCGAATGAGACTTTCTGGCCTTCATTGAGGCCAGTGAGGCCTGCCTTCTGAACGGCGGTGACATGGACGAACACGTCCTTGCCGCCGTCATCGGGCTGGATGAAGCCAAAGCCCTTGGTTGCGTTGAACCACTTTACAGTGCCTGATGCCATTTTCTGATCTCCTGATCTTAGGGCCCAAACCTTTGGGTTCGGGCTGGCGGTCAATTGGCGTGCGCGACCATCGCGCATGCCGGGTAAGCGACCGTCCAATCGGGAGGCAATTCAGAAAGCTAGGCGTAGGCCGGGACACGGGAGCTGGTGGAAAGCACGGTCCTTGCTAGGCTAGGCGTTGTCGAATTCGGCCCAAATTATCTGGTCACACCAAAAATATATAAAGATGGGCAAGCGTCTTCGCAAGAACCGGCAACCTTCGGGCTTGCGGATTTTGGAACAGATTTGATGCGCATTCTAATTTTCGGTCCGGGCCGCGTTGGGGTGAGCGTTAACGCCTACGCGCAGAGCCTTGGGCACGCGGCGACGCTGATCGCGCGCGCAGACGAGGCGCGCGCCAATGTTGGTGACGCCGACCTGATTGCCGCCGCCATCCCCGATGACGCACTTGCCGCGTGGTTCGATCGCTGGCGCGCAGCGCTTGGCGGCAAACGCGCTATTCACTTTTCTGGCGCTCGCGTCATCGACGGATTGCCAGGCTATCACCCGCTCTATTCTTTTCCGGCAGCGCCGCTGTTGCCCGCCGCATTCGCGTCGATTGCAATTGCACGCGAACCCGGTGCAGCCCCGTTCGCAGAGATCATGCCGGGCGCCAGCAATCCGGAATTTATCGTCAACGATGAAGACCGGGCTTTCTACCACGCGCTCGCTGTCGTCTCCGGCAATTTTGCCGCGCATTTGTGGAACGAAGCGGCGGCCGCGTTCGCCAGCCGCATCGATGCGCCGCCGGCGGATATCATGGGAAATTATTTCGACAGCGTCGTTGCCCGCTTTCGCGAGAGCCCCTTTGCCTCGCTGACCGGACCGGTCGCGCGCCGCGACGCCGCAACCATCGAGGCAAATCTTGCAGCGCTCGCCCCTTTTTCGCAGCTGCAGACCCTCTACGGCGCGTTCGTCGCCAGCGCCTGGCCCGACCGCCCGAAAGGCCCATAAGCAGTGGCGAAACGCCAGGAGTTGAGCGCTTGCCTCGCCTTGGCCTTTCCGTTATACGCCCTCGCTCAATCACGACCGCACCGCGCCGCGCCGGGGTATGAACGCCTCTTCCCCGGCCCGCGGCTTTTACCGCATAAGGGTCCCGCCATGGCCGAGACAGATGTTTTTTATTGCGAAGTCCGCACCCGCACCGGCACAGGCGGCGCCCGCGTCGCGCGCCGCGAGGGGTGGGTCCCCGGCATTCTGTACGGCGGCGATAAAGCCCCGGTTGCGATCCAGTTGAAGCGCGTTGAGGTCTTGAAGGCGTTCACCGCCGGCCGGATGCGCTCGCACCTCGCCAAGATTGACGTGCCGGGTCAGGATTACCTCCAGCCCGTGATCGCCCGCGAAGTGCAGGTGGATCCGGTGCGCGACTTGCCAATCCATGTCGATCTGCTGCGCGTTGACGAGAACACGCGGATCGACGTGGCGGTTCAGGTGCGCTTCCTCAATCTTGAAGCGTCGCCCGGCATCAAGCGCGGCGGCGTTCTCAATATTGTGCGCCACACGGTCGAGGTTTACGCGCCGGCGACGGCGATCCCGGAATTTCTCGAAGCCGACCTCACCGGTCTCGACATCGGCGACACCATTCATATCTCGGCGATCAAGCTGCCCGCCGGCGTTGTTCCCGTCATCGCCGATCGCGACTTCACCGTTGCAACGATTGCCGCGCCGTCGGCGCTGCGCTCTGAAGAAAATGAAGAAGCCGCCTCTGGCGATGTGCCGGCGATTGCGCAAAAGGCGCCGGACGCCGCCGCTGGCGGCAAGGACGCTGCCGGCAAACCGGCCGCCGGGAAGGCTGCCGCCGCCAAGCCTGCCGCCGCCAAGCCTGCCGACAAGGGCGGCAAAAAAGCCTAAACCCCGCAGGTCTTTCAGGCGCTGGCCCGCAGAGGGATTTGAGGAACGATGCTTCTGCTCGTTGGCCTCGGGAACCCGGGCGAAACCTATCAGCGCCACCGGCACAATGTCGGCTTCATGGCGGTCGACGCCATCGCCGACGCTCATCGCTTCGGCCCGGCGCGCCGCAAATTTCAGGGCGAGCTGCGCGAAGGCGAGATCGCCGGCGCCAAAGCCTTAACGCTCAAGCCCCTCACCTTTATGAACGATTCAGGACAATCGGTCGGCGCCGCGATGCGCTTTTACAAGCTGGCGCCCGCCGATGTCATCGCTTTCCATGACGAGCTTGATCTTGGCGCGGGCAAGATCAAGGCAAAGATCGGCGGCGGGCTGGCCGGCCATAATGGTCTGCGCTCGATTGCTGACCACATTGGCCCGGACTTCCGACGTGTGCGCATCGGCATTGGCCATCCGGGCGACAAGGCGCGCGTGACAGGCCATGTGCTTGGCGACTTCGCCAAAGCGGATCAGATATGGCTGGCCCCGCTGCTTGAAGCGATGGCGAAAGCCGCGCCGCATCTGATCGACGGCGACGCGCGCTTTGCGGGCGCGGTTGCGCAAATCCTCGCGCCGCCAAAACCCAAACCAGCGCCAGCAGAAAATATAAGCGCGCCGGCTTCGGCGCCGGTCATCACCCGCCCGACAGGGCCTTTCGCGGACGCGCTGAAGGGCCTTAAGACACACCCCGACGAAAGCGAGTAAGCGATGGCCCTTTCCTGCGGCATTGTCGGCCTGCCCAATGTTGGCAAATCGACGCTCTTCAATGCGCTGACGCGCACCGCCGCCGCGCAGGCGGCGAACTATCCCTTCTGCACGATCGAGCCGAATATCGGCGACGTCGCGGTGCCGGAGCCGCGCCTTGCAACGCTCGCGGGGATCGCCAAGTCGCAACAGATCGTGCCGGCGCGGATGCAGTTCGTCGACATCGCCGGCCTCGTCAAAGGGGCGAGCAAGGGCGAGGGCCTCGGCAACCAGTTCCTTGCAACCATTCGCGAGACAGACGCGGTCATTTATGTGCTGCGCTGTTTCGACGACGATGACGTGACGCATGTTGCAGGGCGCATCGATCCGCTCAGCGATTTCGAAATTGTCGAGACCGAATTGATGCTTGCCGATCTCGAAAGCCTCGAAAAGCGGCGCCCGTCGATCGACAAGAAATCCAAAGGCGGCGACAAGGACGCCAAGGCGGCGCTGGCGCTCGTCGATGCGGCCCTTGTCGCGCTGAAAGACGGCAACCCGGCGCGCAGGGTGACGCCGGCGCCCGAGGACATGAAGGTCTGGAAAGGCCTGCAATTGCTGACGCAAAAGCCCGTTCTGTTCGTCGCCAATGTCGATGAGGCGTCAGCGGGAACCGGCAATGCCTATTCGCAGCGCGTTGCCGACGCGGCCAAAAAAGAAGGCGCGGCGTTCGTCGCCATCTCGGCGCG
Organism: Parvularculaceae bacterium; assembly: GCA_046154725.1. Classification (GTDB taxonomy): domain Bacteria; phylum Pseudomonadota; class Alphaproteobacteria; order Caulobacterales; family Parvularculaceae; genus Amphiplicatus. Next base: position 25,342 of record JBJXFO010000165.1, read on the forward strand.
CATCGAATCTGAATTGGCGCCCCTTGCTGACGCCGAACAGAAGGAATTTCTGGAGTCGATCGGCCTTGAAGAGCCCGGCCTCAACCGCCTCATCCGCGAAGCGTTCCGGCTGCTCGGCCTGCAGACTTATTTCACCGCCGGACCGAAGGAAGCGCGCGCCTGGACGATCCCCGTCGGCGCAACCGCGCCGCAGGCCGCCGGCGTCATCCATACCGATTTCGAACGCGGCTTCATCCGTGCAGAGACGATTGCCTTTGACGACTATGTGCGCCTCAATGGCGAGGCGGGCGCGAAGGAAGCCGGCAAGATGCGCCTTGAGGGCAAGGAGTATGTCGTCAAGGACGCCGACGTGATGAATTTCCGGTTCAACGCGTAAGGGACGTGGGCGGCAATCAACGTCCTAGTTGAAGTTATCGTACGCCGTCGTCTCGGCGATGAACGGCTCATCTGTTGGCCCGACATAGCGCCAGCTTAAGCCGTCATGATGGAAAAAGCCCTGAAGCCGATATTCAGGACCGAGGCGGCGCGACACGGACATCACGCACTCATGCCCCGCGACAAGGATTGTCAGCCCGCCCGGTCCGCGCACATCAAAGGAGTTGTTAAAGCGGCAACGCTCGATGCGCACGGCAAGGTCAAAGCCCGGTTTGTGCGGATCAAGGCTCGCCTGCTCAACGCCGCCAAACAGCCGGTCGGACATTGCGCGCGCGGCGTCATCGGCCGTTGGCGGGAAGTACGCGGCGGAGGCGGCGGCGAGAACGAGGAGAATTGGCATTGAAGAAAATTAGCGTCGAAGTGTTAATAACGCCTTCCGGCGTGACGAGAGCCGCTGCCGCGTGTCAGGCCATCACGATTGTTTTTGAAAAGCCCTGCCCGCCACCGCGTCGAGCTTTGCAACTAGCGCCGGGTCGCGCGCTTCGAGCGGCGTGATGATCGCAAAATCGAGCGTCGTCTCGATGCCAAGCGGGGACGGGGACCGCGTCGCGCCGAGATGCGCGACAACATCCGCGACCAGAAGGCGGGCCGCCGCCGTGTTCCGGCGCATGATGTCCAGAATGCCGGCGACTTCGACATGCGCGCTTTCTTCGCGCCAGCAATCATAGTCCGTGACCATGCCGACGCTCGCATAGGGAAGCTCGGCCTCGCGCGCGAGTTTGGCTTCCGGCATATTTGTCATGCCGATAACGTCAGCGCCCCACGATTTGTAGAGGAGCGATTCTGCGAGCGAGGAAAAATGCGGGCCGTCGATCGCGAGATAGGTTCCGCCGCGATGGTGCGGAATGGCAAGCGCCGCACACGACGCTTCAAGCGCGCCGCCAAGCGCCGGGCAGACAGGCTTTGCCATCGAGACATGCGCGACGCAGCCCGTTCCAAAGAAAGATTTTTCGCGTCCTGACGTGCGGTCGATGAACTGGTCGATGATGACGAAGACGCCGGGCGCCAGTTCCTCGCGGAACGAGCCGCAGGCGGAAACGGAAATGACGTCAGTGACGCCGGCGCGCTTCAGCGCATCGATATTGGCGCGGTAGTTGACCTCGCCCGGCGGAATGCGGTGCCCATCGCCGTGGCGTGCGAGAAATGCGACCTCGACGCCGTTCATCCGCCCACGGACGACAGGGCCGGACGGTTGCCCCCATGGCGTATCGATCGCAACAGCTTGCGCGCCCTCAATCGCTTCGAGCGCGTACACGCCCGACCCGCCGATGACCCCGACGACGCGCCGCGTCATCGTTAAAGCTCCCCGTCCACGAGCCCAAGCGCATGGGCGATGCGGGCGATGACGAGATCTTCCTGGGGTTTCAGCTTCTGATCGGCGATGATCGCGTGGCGTACGGCGATCTTGACCGCGGCGACAGCGCTGGCGTCGCCGCGCACCGAGGCAATCGCTGCGAGGACCTGCCGCTCGCCGGCGGCATAGTCGGCAACGAGCGCGCCATGAAGCCGGGCGTATTCCGATGTCAGCGCGCCAGCGTCGATCGCGCGGAACTCCGGCTCATTCACGACGCCGCCAAAAAAGCGCGTCTCTTCCAGCGTCTCAAGCCGCGCATCGCCAATGGCGACAAGGAGATAGGCGCCGCACGCAGCCGTTGCGATTGTCGTTGAAGGGCTCACGCAAAAACTCCCGGACCGCAGCGCGGCACCGAGACAGCGCCGCTAGTGATCGACCTTGGACCAAATCGCCCGATAAGAGAAGAACAGGACAATCGTCAGGATCAGCAAATAGCCGATCGTCACGACGCCAAGGCTTTTGCGCTCTTCCATCTTTGGCTCGGATGCCCAGGTGAGGAACTCGACAACATCCTTGGCGTACTGATCGACCGTCTCGGGAATATCCGGGTCCGCGTAATCGACAACGCCGTCGGACAGCGGCGCGAGCATCGCAAGGACGCCGCCTGGCGGCACCTTCACGCCTTCGAGCGGATGGCCATCCGCATCGCGATATTCCGGCTTCAGAAGTTGCGACATGTCGCCGGGGAAATACGGATTGTAGTTCTGGCCCGGCCCGAGCGTCACGGTTTCGGGCGCCTCTTCATAGCCGGTCAGCAGGCTGTAGACGTAATCCGGCCCATGCGGGCGCGCCTTGATGATCAGGGCAAGGTTTGGCGGATAGGCGCCGCCATTGGCCGCCCGCGCCTGCTGCTCATTGGCGAAGGGATAGGGGAATTTGTCGGACGGCAAGCCCGGCCGGTCAAACATTTCGCCATACTCGTCAGGGCCGTCTTTGACTGTGTATTCAGCGGCGATCGCTTTCACGACCGGGTTTTCAGCAGGGTTTTTGCAATTGGTCGTCTCCGGCACGCCTACAGGGCACTGCTCAAGATAGAAGGGTGCGCCCTTGTCGCCGAGATTGCGGAATGCGAGCTGATCGGCGCCGTGGCAGCTTGCGCAAACAGTCTTGTAGACCTGAAAGCCGCGCTGCATCGCCTCTTTGTCGTAGGAGCCAAACGGGCCCGCGAAGTGCCAATGATTGTGCTTCAGCTCCAGCGTGTTGCCGCCGGCCGCCATGGCGGACACGGGCGCAAGGAGAGCAGCGGCAACGAGCGCGGCGGCGTATCTGATCATGACCGATCTTTCCTTTATTCCGCAGGCTGAGCGACCGCGCCAACCGGCGCGGACGGCATCTTCTTCAGGACCGAATCGGCAATCGACTTCGGAACCGGCGTTGTCTTCTCAAACATGCCGAGGAGCGGCAGGATGACGAGGAAGAACGCGAAATAATAAGCCGTCGCGATCTGCGAGCCGAGCACGTACCACCCTTCCGCCAACTGCCCGCCAAAGAAACCGAGCGACACACACGCAATCACGAAGAGGATAAACCACAGCCGCGCAACCGGCCGGTAGCGCATCGACCGCACCTTCGAGGTGTCGAGCCAAGGCAGCACGAACAGGACGAGGATCGAGCCGAACATCGCGATCACGCCGCCGAGCTTTGAGGAGATCGGGCCGATGTCGAAAGTAACTGCCTTGAGGATCGCGTAGAACGGCAGGAAATACCATTCTGGCACGATGTGTGCGGGCGTCACCAGCGGATTGGCCGGGATATAATTGTCCGGGTGGCCAAGACCGTTGGGGTTGAAGAACACGAAGGCGGCGAAAAGCAGGAAGAACACTCCGAGCGCAAAGCCGTCTTTTACCGTATAATAAGGATGAAATGGCACCGTGTCCTTTTTCACATCCTTGACCGCGACACCGGTCGGATTGTTGTTCCCGGACGTGTGGAACGCCCAGATGTGCAGGACCACGACGCCAAAAATCGCGAACGGCAACAGATAGTGCAGCGAGAAAAAGCGGTTGAGCGTCGCATTATCGACCGATGGCCCGCCGAGCAGCAGCGTCTTGATCGGCTCGCCAATGATCGGGAACGCGGTGAAGAAATTGGTGATGACGGTCGCGCCCCAGAACGACATCTGGCCCCAGGGCAGCACATAGCCCATGAACGCCGTCGCCATCATCAGGAGGAAAATAACGACGCCGAGAATCCAGTTCATCTCGCGCGGGTCTTTATAGGACCCGTAATAAAGTCCGCGGAACATGTGGATGTAGACAGCGAGAAAGAACATCGAGGCGCCATTGGCGTGCACATAGCGCATCAGCCAGCCATAATTCACATCGCGCATGATGTGCTCGACGCTGTTAAACGCCAGATCCTTGTGCGGCGTGTAGTGCATCGCGAGGACGATGCCGGTGATGATCTGGATGACAAGGCACACGACGAGGATCGCGCCAAACGTCCACCAGTAATTGAGGTTTTTCGGCGTCGGGAATTCCATGAAATCGGCGCCGAAGCGGACGATCGGCAAACGCTTGTCGAGCCAGCGCTCGAACCCGGACTGCGGCTTGTAGGTCGACGCGTGAGACATGGCGGCCTCTCCTAACCGATGCGGATCGTGGTGTCGGACGTAAAGAGATAGGGCGGCACCGCGAGGTTCTCCGGCGCGGGGCCTTTCCGGATGCGACCGGCATTGTCGTAGTGCGAGCCATGGCAGGGGCAGAACCAGCCGCCGAAATCGCCGCGAACTTCGCCTTGCGAGGTGCCGAGCGGGATGCAGCCAAGGTGCGTGCAGACGCCGACAACGATCAGGTATTCGGCTTTGACGGCCCGATTCTTGTCTTCGGCGTCGGCTTTCCCCGCAACATTGCCGTTGCGCGCGTCTTTGTCTTTCAACTCGCCAAGCGGTGTTGCTTGCGCATCGGCGATCTCATCCGCCGTGCGCCGGCGGATAAAGACCGGTTTGCCTTGCCAGAACACCTTGATCGCCTGCCCGACCTCAAGCGCGGAGATATCGACTTCCTTTGTCGAGAGCGCGAGGACAGAGGCGTCCGGGTTCATTTGCGAGACCAGCGGGACAACGACGCCAACCGCGCCAACCGCAGCCGTTGCGCCCGCGAACAGATGGATGAAGTCGCGGCGGGTCGGTTCGGACCCGTGGTTATCGTTGTGGGTATTGTGACTTGCGCTCATGGCCTTGGCGGTCCCTCAAGCTTTGCGCGGATCGGGCGTTGCAGGTAGGTCGAATGTAGGCTTTTTGGGCCCGGAGAAAGCGGGGCGCCTCGTCACACGCCCCGGTTCATGGCAGCTTCTATCGAATGTCCCGGCGTCGCCATAGTGCGACTTGGCGTCGCGAATTCAGTGTCGCGGAATGGGCTTCGGCAGGGCGACGCGGCAGGAGTTTTAGGGATTTGTGAGGCTCGCGCTCTATCAGCCTGAAATCGCCGGCAATGCCGGGGCCGCCATTCGCGCGGCTGCGTGCTTCGGGGCGGGCGTCGATATCATCGAGCCTTGCGGTTTTCCGCCTGATGCGCGGGCTTTGCGCCGCGCGGCGCTGGACTATGGCGCCCTAGCCCCGCCCCGTCTCCACGCTTCGTGGGCGGCGTTTTGCCAAAGGCCGGAGCGTTTGTCCGGCAGGCTGATCCTGTTATCCACCAAAGCAGCGGTCCCGCTTTGGGATTGCCAGTTCCATCAGCCGGACATCGTGATGATCGGTCAGGAAAGCGCCGGCGTGCCGGACGCCGTTCGCGACGCCTGCGACCTTGCCGTGCGCATTCCGATCGCTGACGGAGCGCGCTCGCTGAACGCGGCGGCAGCGGCCGCGATTGCGCTTGCAGAGGCGCGGCGGCAAACAGGCTGGCGCGGCGCGGCGAAATGATCAAAGTCCCTTCGACGCAACCGCACTGACCCATGCTCGATCAGATCGTTCACCGGAAGAACGCCGCCAAGGCCTGGTTTGAGGACCTGCAAGGTCTCCTCATCCGCGCACTCGAACGCATCGAGGATGACGCAGGGCCGCTCTATCGCGAGGCGCCCGCCGGGCGCTTCGAGAAAAAGCCGTGGAAGCGCGGCGACGGCAGCGACGATCTCGGCGGCGGCGTCATGGCGATGATGCATGGCCGCGTGTTCGAGAAGATCGGCGTTCACACATCGACCGTTTATGGCGAATTCTCGGAGGAGTTTCGCCACCATATGCCGGGCGCCGCGGAAGACCCGCGCTTTTGGGCGTCGGGCATTTCGCTGATCGCGCATACGAAGAACCCGCATGCGCCGTCAGCGCACATGAACACGCGCATGATCGTGACGACGCAATCGTGGTTCGGCGGCGGCGGCGATCTCAATCCGATGATGGACCGCTACCGCCGGGACGATCATCCGGACACGGCTGATTTCCACGCCGCGATGCGGCGCGCCTGCGACGCGCACCACCCCGACTGGCACGCCAAATACAAGAAATGGTGCGACGAGTATTTCTGGCTGCCCCACCGCAAAGAGCCGCGCGGCGTCGGCGGCATCTTCTACGACCGGCACGACACCGGCGACTGGGAAAAAGATTTCGCCTTCACGCAAGGCGTCGGGCGCGCCTTCCTCGACATCTACCCGGCGCTCGTTGCGCGCCGCATGGATCAGCCGTGGACGGAGGAAGATCGCGCGGAGCAGCTGTTCCGCCGGGGGCGCTACGCTGAATACAATCTCCTTTACGATCGCGGCACGACCTTTGGCCTGAAGACCGGCGGCAATGTCGAGGCGATCCTCTCCTCGCTGCCGCCCTTGGCGACATGGCCGTAGCCGTGTTTCGGCCGCGCTGCGCGTATTCGGCGGCGCGTTGCCCGCTTGCACAGAACGGCGACTTTGCGGGCCGCTCACCAAAAGGTGTAAGGCGCGTGAGGCAAGGCGCGATGTAGGCACCTGCGTGTTTTCTTGTCCCCTTGATCCTTCAACCTGAAAGGAATTTGCTTGTGCGCCTTCTTCTTTTGACAACCGTTGCTGCCGCCTCGATTGCTGCTTGCGGCCAGAAAGCCGCGACCGCCCCGGCGGCTTCCGCCGCGACCGCCCCGGCTGAAGTCGCCGGCGCCGCGCTGGCGCCGGACGCCGTGGCCGTCACGGCCAGCGACATCGAAGCGCCGGCCGAACCTGCTGGCAATGCGCGCGTCTTCGTCGATGCTGAGGGCGTCGCGATTAATGGCTACGACCCGGTGTCCTATTTCAACGCCGCGCCCAGTGCCGGGGACCCCGCTTATGTCTCGGAGTACAACGGGGCGACCTATCGCTTCGCCAGCGCTGACAACAAAGCCGCGTTCGACGCCGATCCGGCCGCTTATGAGCCCCAGTATGGCGGCTATTGCGCGTATGGCGCCGCGAAAGGCGTAAAATTTAAAACCGCGCCGGAGACCGGCACAGTCGTCGGCGGCAAGTTGTTTTTCAATAAGGACCGCAACGTCCAGGAACTCTGGAACAAGGATCAGCCGGGTTTCATTGCCGAGGCCGACGGCCAATGGCCGGCAATCCTCGATAACGACATCGCAGGCTGAGCCTCGCGCATCGACTCGCCATCCAGCGCCGGTCCCAAAAAAACGCGCCGCCCCATCAGGGGCGGCGCGTTCCCGTTTCCTCCCGAGGAACCGGGCAGTGTCGCGTCCGGTTATTGTTGCTTGTTACCGGCCGCGCATTCCAGACAATCCGGAAATCAATGTCAGAAGGCCCCCGCCACCTGCAAGATACGTTCCCCATTGAACCGCTTCGAGGCCCTCGTCACCGCGCAAGTTCGTGAGGAGATAGAACGCAATGCCCGCAACGACGACGACGCCGGCCGCCATCGTCACGGCGCTCGTCAATCTCCCGACCACCGGAATGAGCCCGGCAATGCCGAGAACGGCGGCAATCGCCGACACGAAGACGCCGGCGAAAATCGCGAGGCCCCGCGACCCTGCCTGAGGGGCGCACTCGCCCGTAATTGAAAAGTTTTTCTTCGACCAGCAGTCGATCGTCCCGCCGACATAATCCATGCCGGTGACCGTGTTCTGCTTGACGATGCCGCCAACTTCCGTCGCCTCGCCGGCAAACATCGGCGCGTAGAGCAGAACCGCGATCAAGGCGAGCGGCAATAAAATTCTGATCATAAAAACCCCCGCTAATCCCCCCGGATTTGATTTGAGACTAACGCCGCGGACGTGTGAAAGGAAGGTCCGAACGGCAACAGGGCCGTTCAATGTTCACGCCGCATTGCAGCATTCTCGACACCACCCCGGAGAAACCTATGCCCGACGCAAAGTTCACGATGGCGGCTGTTCAAGCGGCGCCCGTTCTCTTCGACAAAGCGGCCTCAACCGAAAAGGCGTGCGCGCTGATTGCGGACGCCGCGCGCGGCGGCGCGGACATCATCGTCTTTGGCGAAACCTGGCTGCCGGGCTATCCGTTCTGGGTCGAAGGCGCGGTGCAGGATCTCACCTGGCGGGCGAGCGCCAACTATATCGAGAACGCGATCCTTCTCGGCGGGCCTGAAACAGACGCGCTGTGCTCGGCCGCGCGCGAAGCGGGCGCTGATGTCATCATCGGCGTCGCCGAAAAAGATCCAATGACGCACGGCGCCGTTTATTGCACGGCACTGACGATCGGGCGGGAAGGCGCAATCCTAGGCCGTCACCGCAAGCTGAAGCCAACGCACGCCGAGCGCATCATCTGGGCCGACGGCGACGCGGCCGGCCTCAAAGCGCACGCGCGCCCCTACGCCAAGATCAGCGCGCTGAATTGCTGGGAGCATCAGATGATGCTGCCGGCCTACGCGCTTGCCGCGCAAGGAACACAAATTCACGCCGCGCTCTGGCCAGGCTGGGAAAAAATTCCGCACAAAGACGAATATTGCTGGGCGCGCCAGCACCTGCTGTCGCGCGCTTTCGCGAGCCAGGTCGCCGCTTATGTCATCTGTGCAGCGGGCGTCCGGCGGGCAGCGGATATTCCTGAATGGCTACGGCCGCTTGGCGTCTGGGAGCATACCGGCCAGTCCGTCATCATCGACCCGCGCGGGGAAATCATCGCCGGGCCAATCGACGGCGAAGGCATTCTTTATGCGGAAGGATCGCTTGATGTCGTGCGGGCCGCCAAGGCCGCCTGCGACATCGCCGGGCACTATGCGCGGCCAGACATTTTCCGTTTTGAGGTTGACGACAGGCTGCGGCCTGCGGCGACGTTCCGGTCTGAAAGCGAGACCTAGTGCCTGTTCCCCGGCGGAAGGATCGGAGAACACGCTTTATACTGACCTGCATTGGTGGGGATCCATATCGTATCCGTCACCTAGGGGCCGGCGAAGCCGGCGCCCGGGGTCCAAGCAATAGTTCATCTGTGTAAGGAAGATGGTTCCCGGGCTCTCGCGCTACACGCGAGCCCCGGGATGACGGCGGTAAATCAGTCGCCGTCCCGGCAAAAGTGAATTGGTCTTTTTGTTTTCTCGCGCGTTCTTTCCGAAAACTGCTCACACTTTTTGGGAACGCATTTTTTAACGCGCGGCGCCGATGAGCTGATCCAATACCAGATCAAACCGCCCCAGCTGCGCTTCCCAGCGATAGTCACTGAGAACGCGCGCGCGCCCTGCGCGGCCGATCTGGGCGGCGGCGCCAGCATCCTCGATCAAGCGCACGGCCTCGCGCACGAAGGTCTCCGGGCCTGCCGCCGCAATCGCGTCGACGCCAATTGCCGCATCGATGCCTTCAAGGCCGGCTGGTGTCGCAATGACCGCCTTGCCCATCGCCATCGCCTCCAGCACCTTGTTCTGGATGCCGCGCGCGATACGCAATGGCGCCACGGCGATTTTTGCGGCCGCAAGAAAGGGGCGCACGTCGGCGACGCGGCCCGTCACGACAATCCCGCCCTGGCCGTCGAGCGCGCGCAGCGCCGGAGCCGGATTTGATCCGACCACGAAGAATGTTGCGCCCTCGACCCCAAGGCGGATTGCCGGCCAGATCTCTGCGGCAAACCACAACACCGCATCGACATTCGCCCAATAGTCCATCGCGCCGACAAACACCGCATCGATGCGCGAGGCGTGCGGCGCGACGGCATCCGGCGCGAAATATGCCGCGTCAACGCCGTTGGCGAACCAGTGGACGGGCTTTGCAACATCGTCACGCGATCCGAGCAGGTCTGCTTCCTCCTCCGTGATCGCGAAGGCGGCATCCGCGCTGTTGATGATTGCCGTCTCCGCACGCTCCAACAGCAACCCTTCGCGCGCGTAGACCGCGCTCAACGGCCAGCTTTTGCGCGTGGCGTACTCGGCCCATTTGGCGCTGTCGGCGTCGCACAGATCGACAAGCGTCGGCCAGGGCCCGGCTTTCTCCGCAAGATAAGGCGCCATTGACGACGAGAAGGCGATTTCAGCAGCGGGCTTGCGCGCGCGCGCTTCGGCAACCGCGCGCGTCATGCGCGCGTCGCGATAAAACGGATAGGTCAGCGGCTCGCCGGTCAAAAAACCGCTTGCACTGCGCAGCGTCGCGAGTTGCCGGTTCAGCGGCACAAGCGCGACGCTCGCACAGACGCCCTCCAGTGTCTCCCGATGTTGGAAATCCGCATCGTCATCGACAAAGGCGGCGAGATCGACGGCAAAGCGCTGCGCCAGATGCTCAACCGTTCGCCACGACCGGATCTTGTCGCCCTTATCGGGCGGATAGGGGATGCGATGGGCGAGGTATAAAAGGCGCGGCCGCGTCAAGGAAAGTTTCTCGCAACAATCGGGCCGAGCGCGTTCGCAACGGGGAGCGGCAAACGCTTCCACAACTCGACGAAGCGATTGAATTTCGGATTGTTCGGGTTGACGTTCGGCATCTGCTTCGCGCCCACGAGCGCAATATGATAGACAAGCGGCGCTGGCGCGAACCCCCAATAGGTCTTGGTGTCGTAATGCGTCGAGCCGACCTTGCTGCGCCCGAAGTCGAATATTCTGACGCCGCGCGCAACCGCACGGCGCATCAGCGAGTAATAAAGATAATCATAGGCCCGCATGTTGCGCCCCAATTCCCCGCCGCCAATGTAGTAGGGCATTACGCGGCCCGGCCGCCAGAAGGAAAACAACCCCGCAACCGTTTTGCCGCTGCGTTCAACCAGCGAGATATCCGCATCGTCGCCAAACTTTTCTTTCAGAAGGCGGAGGAATTTCTTCGGCATGACGGGCGTGCCGAGGTTTCGAAGGGCCGCAGCGTAGACGCCATAAAACGCATCTATGCGAGCGTCGAGCCGGAAATTGTCCCCGGCGGTCTCGTCAATGCGCAGCGATTTTTTGACCTCCGCGCGGCGGTTGCGCGGCAGCCACTCGCGGATCTTGTCGGCGTCGGCCGGCATTTCCTTTTCAAAGCCGGCGTAAAGCCCGGCCTTTTCTAACCAGCCGTCGCCCGGCGCCGGCCCGCCGCGCAATTCGACATATTTGACGCCAAGCTGCTGGCCGGTATTCAGCGCCGCAGCGCCAAGCGCGCGTATCGCTGTTTCGTCATCGGCCACAATACCGCCGCCAATGCCGAATGCCGTCGAAATCAGCGAGCGCCCCAGCAGCGGTGATGCAATGAGCGTCAAGGGAAGAATGCCGCAGACAGCGCCGCTGCGCTCCGCGATCAGGTGATAGCCGCGAAAGCCATAGGCGCCCTCGACCGCTTCAAGCCAGCGCAGATCGTGAAAGAGGCTGGCGCCGTGACTATCGTCAAGGAACGCGGCCCAGCGCGCCGCATCCGCCGGCTCGAACGGTCTGACAGTAACGCCGTCCGCCGTCATGGGCGCGCGCCGGCTGCCGGCAACAATCCAAGAGCCTCATCGATGCGCGTCCACGAAAAGGCGCCGAGAAGGCGCGCGAGCTTTTTTTCCATGACGCCGAGATTGACGTAGTGACGCAGCTTTGATTTCAGCGGCGCGCGGGCGACGCGCGGCTGTTCGGGGTCGATCTCCCACGGGTGCAGATAAAAAATCGCAGGGCCGTCGATTGTTTCGGCAGCGCGTTTAAGTAGGCGATGCGACAGCGCATAGGGAAATGCGCGAAACCAGCCGCCACCGGCGCAGCTGATGCGCTGGCCGAACAGCTCCGTGGTCGCGACCGGCGCCTCGATGACGCCGGCGACGGCGTGCGGGGCGCGTGATGCGCGCGGGTCGCCGTAATGATCGTGCGCAATCGGATGGCTGCTCGACGAATAGTCGTGCCCCGTCTCGGCAAGAACACCGTGCGCCCAGGGCGTGCGCGCATCGATCGAGAAGCCCGCGGCCCGAAAGCCGCGCACGCGCACGCCGCTGGCGTCCTCAAGGATCTGTTTTGTCTTCGTCAGGTCGGCGCGAAATTCATCCGGGGTCTGATCGAATACCTTTTTGTGGTCATAGCCGTGGCTGGCGACTTCATGACCGCGCAGCGCGATATCGCGCATCAGCCGCGGCGCGCGCTCGGCAACCCAGCCAAGGGTGAAAAACGTCGCCTTTGCATTCTTCTCGTCGAACAAATCAAGCAAGCGGCGCGTGTTGTCTTCATAGCGGGGGGCAAAGCCGTCCCAATCGCCCCTCTTGATGACGCCGGAAAACGCCCAAACCTGAAAGAAGTCCTCGACATCGACAGACATCGCGAACCGGGCCGCCGTGCGCGACGTCATGGGAGGCGTCCTTTTGCGCGGATCACCGCCACGCGTTACGGATGTCCGCAAGCAAGGTTTCGGCGCGGACAAGGCTTGCCTCGATCTGATCGCGCCGGCGATGGCGGCGGCTGGCGATCTCGGTCATCTGACGGCGAAGACGCGTGACGCTATGGTGCGCGCGTTTCAGCTCGTCGCGCGTATCGTTGATCGACGCAACGACAGAGGCTTTCCACGCGCCCGGATCGCTCGCAAACGAAGGGTGGTCATCAGCGCCGGCGATGTCGTCGCCGGCGTAGTCTGCGCCGCCCTGGTCGTCTGAAATCTCGGTGACGGGTCCGCTGTAAACCGCGCGGGAGCTTCCCGTCACTGTCGTTTGGCCCGAATTGACTTCCAACGTCGCCGGCTCGCTGGCCTCGACAGCGTCGATGGCCCGTGCGCGGATTTCGGCGCTTTGATGATCGCGCTGAACGATACGCGCGGCGGCAATCGCGGTTGCAACCTCGTCAAGCGTAGCTGATTTTGGCGGGCTCGCCGCCTCGTCAACGGCAACCCGCTTGCGCGCGGATTTGGCGATCTTTCGCTCGCTTGCCAAACGATCAAAGACGCTCGATCCGGCGAACGCAACAGCTGCAGAAGGCGGCGTTACCGGAAGCTGGACAACGGGCGGCAAAACGGTTGCCGGCAACTCTGGCAAGGCTGCCTTTGATTCAGTCATGATTGCCCCCTTCTCTTTCCCGGCCGCGCGTTCGACCTTTGGCGGCGGCGCCGCCGCCAGCGGCCGCAATTCTTCGGCGGCTTCGCGCGACGGCTGCATCGCCTGTTCGGCAATAAGGTCGGCGAGCACGCTTTCGATGACGCAGGCATCGACGCTGGCGCGATCTTCGACAGCCGCAAAAAGAAACGCGCGATTGCAGAGCTTGTGAATCTTGCGCGGCACGCCGCCCGTTGCCGCAAAGATCGCATCAAACGCCGCACTGCTGATGGAGGGCTCGCCGGTCCAGCCGACAAAGGCGAGCCGGTGCTTGATATAGCCTTCAGTTTCCTCGCGCGTCATCGGCTCGAGATGATAGGTCGCGATGACGCGCTGGCGCAGCTGCTCCATGTCGGGGCGCGCCATCGTCTCGCGAAAGTCCGGCTGTCCGACAAGAAACACCTGAAACAGCGGCGTTCCATCATACTCCATGTTTGACAGGACGCGGAGTTCTTCAAGCGTCATGAGCGGCAGATTTTGCGCTTCGTCGATAACGAGAAGCACGCGGCGGCCATGGTTCAGATGATCGAAGAGAAAATCCTCGAACGCCTCGATCCCGGCGGCCTTGCCCTCGCCCGCCGGTTCGATGCGAAAGGCGGAGAGAATATGCGGAAGAAGGTCGGACGCGGGAAGATTGGGCGTCAGAAGGTTCGCTGCGATGACGTTCGAACGGTCAAGCTGGTCGAGCAAATGGCCGATCAGCACCGACTTTCCGGCGCCGATCTCGCCCGTGATGACGATGAAGCCCTCAGCCTGGCGCAGTCCGTAATGAAGATAGGACATCGCCTTGTTATGGCTCTTCGATCCGAAAAACACTTTCGGGTCCGGTGCGAGCCGGAACGGAGAGCCTGAAAAGCTGAAACGCTCCTCGAACATCAATCAGAACTCAAGCTGCATGCCGGCGGTGAAGGTATTCTCGCCATATTCGAGGAACGGGTTCTGGGAAAAACGCTCCGTATGCGAATATTCGCCGAACGCGGTCACGTTGCGGTAGAGCCGATAGGAAGCGCCGATGCGTCCGCCGACCGTGTTGGTAATCCCCTCAAAAGAGACAAGGCTGTCGCAGGCCGCCATCGGATCGAAAGCCGGCGCGGTGATGTCAAAGCCGAACAGCCGCGGGTCACTGAGGCAGCTCGTCAGGTCAGCAGTTGAATCGACATACCGGTAGAAAAGATCGCCGAAGGCGCTGAGGCGGCGGGAGAGCTGGTGTTGAACGCCGATGCCGCCGCCATAGGTCGTGATGGCGCGGAAGCCGAAATCGGTGTCGCTGTAGAAGCCGTAAAGGCTCGCCGACGACCGCGTGCCGAGCAGCGCCGTGAAGCGCGCATCGGCCTCGTTTGCAATGCCAAAGCCAATGTTCTGCGCTGAAACGCGCGTGGCGTTTGAGCGTGTCAGGGCGTCAATGATGCCGGCAGCGTCGCCCGTTTCGCCTTCGCGCAAGCGCTCGACAAAGTCGAGCGTGCGCCGTTGCAGCGCCTCATACTGCGTCGAGACGGCTTGCGCGCGCGTCCGGAAGGAGCGATTAGCGCTCGCGCTAAAGCTCACCCGGTTCGAGATCGCGTAGCGAATGTCCGCATTGATGAAGTCGTCGTCATAGCGCTCGCCGTATTCGAGGCGCACATCGGTGCGCCGGCCGGGGCGGGCGCGAAACCCCGCGCGCCAGAAAAGGCCTGACAGGCGATCGGCAGGAATGAATTGCGGCGGCGCGTTTGACCGGACCTCATCATAGCCGATGGCGCCGGTGAGCGCGAAGCGATCACTGACTTCAAATTGAATATCGCCAACGCCCGTCGCCTGCTCGAAATCAAAATCCTGGATCGCGGAAGACCCGTATTCGCGCGTCTTGTTGCCATAGGCCGTCAACCCAAACTCGACGCGGTCAAACCGCTCGCCCGTCTGATAGGTGGCGATTGCTTCCTGTGTGCGCGAGTCATTGTTAAAACTCGTACCGAACGCCGTTTCGGTATTGTCGATCAGAACCTGGTTGATGCGATAGCGCACCTCAACCGCGGAGCCGTCGTTGAAGCGGCGGTTGAAATAGGGGCTGAGCGAAAGATTATGAACATTGATGCGCTGCGCGCGACCGGCGTTGATGTTGCGTGAAAAGCGCGCGTTTTCGCCGGCGAGCTGACGCGAAGTCGATCCCGCGAGGTCGACATAAAAAAGGTTGTCGGCAAGCGTGATCGTGCCAACCGCGCCGACATCCTGGCTCGCGACCAGTTCGCCCTGATCAACAAGATAAGAGACATCGAGCGAGCCGTCGATGATCGCGGTGATGCGGTTCGTCGACCAGATCGCGCTGCCGTTCGTCGCAACGGAAACGGCGATCTCGTCTTCCTTGTTGATGTCCGCGCTCAAGTTGATGTTGTCGGTATAGGTCACGCGCGGGCCGACCGAGAGGCCATAGCCGAAATAGTCGTTGCGGAATTTCAGCTGCGCCTGCGGGCCAACGTCCTGCTCTTGCGCATTGGCGATGGCGCCGGCGGCGGCGGCTGCCGCGCAACTTGCAAGCAGCACCGCCTTGATGCGGCGCGGAAGAGGCTGAAGCTTCCGGCGTGGTTGATCGATCATGGTT
This sequence comes from Parvularculaceae bacterium, assembly GCA_046154725.1. Classification (GTDB taxonomy): domain Bacteria; phylum Pseudomonadota; class Alphaproteobacteria; order Caulobacterales; family Parvularculaceae; genus Amphiplicatus. The sequence continues at coordinate 41,028 of JBJXFO010000165.1, forward strand.
TTTCCCCTGCGGCGGCGGCGCCGGCGTCGCCGCCGGCGGGTTTCTTTTCGTAATATTCGTACGCGCTGTAATATGCGCCGCCCGCTGGCGCCAGACACCGGTTGAGCACAAGGCTCACATTCGGATTGACTTCGATGATTTCATCGAGCGCCGCGGCGATTGCGGGCTGGGGCGTCGAATCGGCTTCAACGACGAAGATCACTTCATCGACAAGCCGGGCGAGCGCGATTGTCTCGGTCGTCGCCAGAACCGGCGGCGCGTCAATCAGCACGACCCCGTCAGGGTAACTCAAGGACAGACGCGCGAAAACACGTTTGGCGGCGGCGGACCCAAAGAGCTCTGTCGCATTGGGCGTGCGCGAGCCTTCGCTGATAAAAGACAGAGGCGCGCCGGTCGCTTTGCGGCTGACGGAGGCAAGCTCGCGGTCGGACGCGGCAATGAGATCGACGAGACCGGCGCTGTCGCCAAAGCCGAGATAGCTTCGAAGGCGCGGCCGCGCGGTGTCGCCATCGACGAGGCAAACGGGGATGCGCTCTTCGAGCGCAAGGCTCATCGCCAGATTGACCGCGACAAAGGATTTGCCCTCGCCGGGCCGCGTCGATGTCACAAGCACCAGATTGCGCTGCCGGCCCTGGTTTCGAAGCGCGCGCGGGTCGCGGCCTGCGCGCTGTAAAAAGCCGATGCGGCGAAGGAGCCGGCGCTTGATGACGCGCAATTCATAGGCTTGCGGACCGCCGCTCGATCCGGGCGCGTAAACGCCAAGCTTTCGGAGGAGCGCGCTATCGATCTCAAACGGCTCGCCATCGATGCGCGCAAAAGGCTGCGCGGGGCCGGAGTTGGGGCCTGCGCCGGCCTCGCTCACCCCGGTTGCGCCGATTGCTCGTTCGATCAATCCCATTTTGAACCGCTCCTTGCGCGCCTACCGCAAACGGTTAGCGTATGCGGCTGGCAGACTTGCACTTGCTGCGCCATCCGGCGCGATCGACGGGAGGCGGAAGACCTCCCAGTAAATATAGACGCCGAGCATGGCGGCAAAGACCGCCGCGCCAAGGCTCAGCCGGCGCAAATCTCGCTGGCGGACGGCGACAACGGCGTCGGATCCGATTTCGCTCAGCGCGCCGAGGACCGGCAGTCCGAACGCTGTCTGTAGTTCGGCGCCTTGCGTAAAGGTCTTTTGCAGCCACGTCAGGAAGACGCCAGCGCCAAGCCCTGCGCCAATCGCCCCGAGCGTTGCGAGCGCGATGAGGACAAGGCGCGGCGGCGAGGACGGCACGAGCGAGACTTTCGGCCGCTCGAAGATCTTGTATTCGACGCCTTGGCTGCCTGCGCCAAGATTGGCAGTGATTGACAGGCGGTCGCTGCGCTCGAGGAGTTCCTCGTAGTTTTTGCGCGTCTGTTCGTAATCACGCTGGATTCGCTGCAGTTCGGCAATGACGCGCGGCCCCTGGCCAATGGTGAATGCCAGCGCTTCAAGGTCCGCCTTCAGGCGCTTCTGGCGGTCGCCAAGCCCGCCGGCGCTATCGAGCGCGCCGCGCAGTTCCGCGCTGAGGCGCTTGAATTCCGGGTTCGACGGCAACTCGCTGGTCGCGCTTTCCTGCAACTGCGCAATGCGAGCCTTCAGCGCCTGAATGTCCGGGTAATCCTCATTGTACTGACTTCTCAGCCCGGCGAGATCGACCATCAGCCTGTCAAGCTCGGTCCCCGACGAGGTCGCGGCTGTCGATCCGAGCAGACTGCGCGCGGTTGCGACGCGGCGTTCAGCAACGGCAAGCTCGTCGGTCACGCGGGAGAGTTCCGCTTCCATCAACTCCCGGCGCCGGTCATTGCCTTCGACAAGGGCCAGCTCTTCCGCGTTGAGGCGGCGGAAGGCGGCGATCTCCTGTTCTTTCGCGGTCAGGCGCTCGTCGAACGCGGCGATCTCGCTGTCGAGGCGCTGTCTTGCCTCTTCGTTCTCGGTCAGGCTCGCGCCAAGGTCTTGCTCGATGAGAAGGTTGAGCGCCGCTTCGACGACGTTGCGCGAAATCGAGGGGTCGGAATTCTTATAGTCGATGACAAAATAGAGCTCTTGCGGGCTGGTGATCGCAATCTGGCCCGCGACCCAGTCGATCAACCGTTCCATCTGTGCGCTACGCTCGCGCGGATCGCTGGCGGTGATCTCGCGGTCAAGCCCCGAGCGCAAGATGATCTCTTCAACGTTTGGCCGCGTGAGGAGTTGCAGGCGCATCACCTCAACGCGGCGCTCGTAATTGGGCCGCGCCGTAACGCCGGTCATGACGGGATCAAGCACCGTCTCCGTTTGCACATAAACCTGCGCGCGCGACGCGTATTGATCGGGGATCAGCCAGAGCGCCGCCCAGCCGATCAGCGCCGTCATCGCCGCAACAGTTGCCACCGTCCACCGGCGCCGCCACAAGCCGACGCCGTAGCGGATGACCGGCGGCGGCAAGTCGGCGATTTCAAATTTCAGCGCCATCCCCATGAACCCTCGCCCCGAACAAGCAACACAACAGCGGCCGCGCGCGGGGGGCGCGCGAGCGGCCGCAAAATTCCCTAGAAGAAGCTCTCGGGGATCAAGATGACATCGCCCGGAAGCACCGGCACGTTCGCGGTAATGTCCCCCTTGCGCAGGAGATTATCGAGACGAAGGCGATAGGACTGCCGGTCTTCGCCCTTGCCGCGGATGAGCACGGCCTTGTTGCCTGCCGCAAACTCCGTCAGGCCGCCCACGGCGACCATGACATCGAGAACGGTCATGCCGGACTGATAGGGCAGCGCGATCGGCTTTTGGGCCTGGCCAAGGACGCGCACCTGCTGGTCGAATGTCGAAGTGAAGTTCGAGACGATCACCGAGACTTGCGGCGACTTCACATACTGGCTGAGCGTGCGCTCAAGATCCTTCGAGAGTTGCGTCGGCGTCTTGCCGGCCGCAACCATGTCTTCAACGAGCGGCGTCGAGATGCGGCCGTCCGGGCGCACCGTAATTTTCGTCGAGAGTTCGGGCGCGCGCCAGACGAAAACCTCAAGCGCATCGAGGGGGCCGATCAGGTAATCGGGCGAGGGCGCCGAGGCGCCGGTTGCCGCCTGCGACGAGGCGGCGAGCTGGTTGGAATTCAGGATGTCGTGCGACGCGCAGCTAGCGGCAAAGAGCGCGATGAGCGCGGCGGCGATAGGGCGGATGATCATTCGTCTGTCCTCGTCTCTTGCGAATGGAGCCCAGCCGGCAATCCCGGCCGGAAGTCCGGGTACGGCTTTCAGGCCGCGAATCGCCCGCAGACTACCGGGTGAGCAATTTCTTTGCCATGGCGCAAAGGCCCTTCCCGCCAATGTTGCGCCCGCCATTCCATTAAAAATCGGCATTTGACGCGGTGGCCGGCGTCGAAAGCGCAGATTGGCGCCCGTTTTCGCGCTCGCGGCGTGTGATTGCCTCCAAAAGCGCATCGGCTTCGGTCTCGCGGCCAAGGCGCGCCATCACAGTGCGATAGGCAAGCCGAGCGTCAGTGAGGCGAGGATCGGCAATCAACGCGGCCCGGAACGCATCGGCGGCGCCGGCGTCGTCACCGGCCGCCGCAAGTACCAGCCCCAGCCTGGCGGGCGCTGAAATAGCAAGGCGCGCCGTGGTCAGCATCGCTTGCCGGAACGGTTCCCCCGCCGCCGTGGCTGCCTTCGCGTAGTCCAGGGAAACTTCATCATCTCCAAAGACGAGTGCCGCGTCGACGGCCGCAAAGGTCTCCGCGGCGGCGCTATGGTCGCCGCGCTTGGCATAAAGGCCAGCCAGCAACATCCGCGCGGCCGCGCGATCCGGATGGGCGGCGAGAAAGGCTTGGATATGCGCAACCGCCTCAGGGCCGCGGCCCATGCCTTCGAGCAGGCCGGCGCGCAGCGCGACGGGTGCAAAAAAGCCCGCAGCAGCTTGCCCCGCGTCAAAGGCGAGCGCCGCAGCGTCCGCCTTTGCGCCAACGCGCGCGAGCGCCTCGGCTGCCGCCGCAAGATCGAGCGACGAGCGTCGCAACGCCAGCAAGCGTTTGACGCCGGCGTGCACGCTGCCGGGATCGGCGCCGGCGCTGAGCGCTGCCAGCGCGGCGTCCGCCGCGTGCGGCTCAGGCGGAAGCGGCAGCAAGGCGCCGGCGCCCAGCATGGCCGAAACAGCTCCCTGCAAAGGCTCTTCGCCCGACAGACCGGCGATGAACGCATACGCCTCATCGAGGTCGCCATTGGCGCGCGCCATCTCCATGCGCCGAAGGGCCGCGAGGCGTGGCCGGTAACGGGAAAGGTCAGCAAGGAGCCGGTCCGCTTCGGCATCGCGGCCGGACTGGCTGGCGAGCGCTGCGGCGAGATCGAGCGCGACCCAGTCACCGGGCGCCGCGCGCAGATGCGCCGCAAGAATCGCCTGCGCCTGCGCGGTGTCCCCGGCCACCCATTTTGCGAGCGCAGCCAGCGGCGCATCGCGGCCGCCCGGCGCGCCAAGACTCGCGCGATCGACAAGGCGCGCGGCATCGCGGCCATTGCCGCTGCGCAGCGCCAGCATCACCGCAAGGCGCAATCCCTCATAATCAAGCAGCGTCTCGCCGCGCTCGGCCGCCATCCCGGCAAGGCTTGTCGCGCGCCGCTCTAGCGCCGCGCTGGCGCGCCCAGCGTCGCCGGCGCGAATGTCGCGCTCGATTGCAAAGGGTTCTATCTGCGCTTGGGAAGCGCCCGCCTCGGCAGCGCGCCGGAGCGCTGCATCCGCCGCGGAAAACTCGGAGAGGTCAAGGCCGGCGCGCGCGCGGATCAGCCACGCTTCCCGCGCAAGATCCGCGGGTCCGCGCGTCGCAAGCGATAGCGCCTCGCGATCAAGGCCCTTGCCGGCGGACAGCTGCGCGCGCACGCGAATAAAGGCTGCATACGGATTATCGGCAAGAGCCGGCAAGGACGCCTCGGCAACGGCGGCGTCATAGCGATACAGCCGGAGCAAGGCTTCGCCGCGAAACAGCGCGCGCGCATCGGGATCGCCAGAAAAAAGCGCATTATTCTCGATGGCGCCCAGAAGTTCGTCGGGAAGACCGGCCGCCAGCAGCGCCTGCGCGTAGGCGCGGCCCTGATCGGCGCGCCGCGTTGTCCGCCAGCGCGCTCCCAGAGCGCGCGCCGACGCCGGGCTGGAAAGGGCCGGACTGGAAAGGGACGCGTCAAAGTCCGGCGCGCCGCCAGCCGGCGCCGGCCACAGCGAACTCGCGAAAGCAAGGCCCGCAGCCGCCAGGGCCGCCGCGGCGAGAAGTCTTGTTCTCAAAGTTATCTGCGCCGGTCTTTGCATGGCCCTTTCGATCCTCGCGGCCGAGGACAGGCTCTTTGCAAGACGCTGGCCGATCGAAGGCTTATCGGCTGCCAATGCCAAGAACCGCGACGCGCACCGTCATCAAGACGATCAACACGTCGAGCAGCAGCGAAAAATGCTTGACGTAAAAGAGGTCGTAGCACAGCTTCTCGCGCGCGCCGTCGATTGAGGCTGTATAGGAATGGCGAACCTGCGCCCAGCCGGTAATGCCGGGCTTCACAAGGTGCCGGTCGTCGTAATGGGGAATATCCTTGTCGAGCAAGGTAACGAACTCCGGCCGCTCAGGGCGCGGACCGACGAAACTCATTTCGCCTTTAAGGATATTCAGCGCCTGCGGGATCTCGTCAATCCGTGTACGGCGGATGATGCGCCCGATGCGCGTGATGCGGTCATCGCCGGTCGAGGCCCACTGCGCGCCGTTCTTTTCGGCGTCGGTGCGCATCGAGCGGAATTTGTAAATCTCGAAAATGCGGCCGTCCTGGCCGACCCGGCGCTGGCGATAGAGCGAGGGCCCGGGGCTGTCGAGGCGGATGGCAATTGCGGTTACGAGCAGAAGGGGCGCAAATATCACCAGCAATAAGATCGCGGCGACGAGATCGAACACGCGCTTGGCGGCGCGGGAGGCGCCGGGCGCACGCAATGCGTTGGCGCGGGCTAAATCGGGACCCGCAAAGGCGGCCGGATCAACCCGGCCAAAACGCGGCTCGCCATGCTTTAACCCGGGGGCGGCAGTCGCTACGAGAAGAGTTCGGCCAAGGCGCCGGACAAAGCGCGGCGTCATCACAAGGGCAATAGCGGCGGCCGAGCCAAACGCGGCCAAGGTAAGCAAACCATTCATGACGCGAACATAACCCCCAAGCACGCGACGTATGGCATAGCCGTCTTGTTTTGCAACGCAACACCGTTCGAACTAGCGTCATTTCGGCACGACGCGTGACCGGCGCTTGCGATAACTATGCCTTACGAAGTGTTAACAAGCGGAAATTGCGGCCAAAAAGCGGCGCATGGGTCTTCGGGTGAAATTTTACGCGGGCTGTATCGGCAACAGCGCAATCTGAAAGGCTCAGAACACCGCTACGGCAGCGCGCAGCGCCAGCAGCCAAAGGGCGGCCGACGCTGTCAGCCAGATTGCCCAGCAAACAAGCAGCGGGAGCGCCTCGCCGCTCGGCGGCGTCCCGGCGTCCGTTAATGGCAGATCAGGCGAAAGATGAACCAAATCAAATGCCTCTCGACGAAGCCCATTAACAAGCAGGGGCCCCAATATTTCCCTAAAGGCGAATGACAAATTAGAAGGATTTTTTAGATAAGTACGCCCGGGGCTCCTGAGGCGCCAGATACGCCGGGGGGCGCTGTCCGCGATAAATAATGAAAATTCTAACGATAACAACGCTTTATCCAAACGCCGCGAGCCCGTCGCACGGCGTCTTCGTCGAAAATCGCCTGACGGCGCACAAGCTGCGGACGGGGGATGACTTTCGCGTTATCGCGCCGGTTCCGTGGTTTCCGTCGTCAGCATCGGTCTTTGGCCGATATGCCAGGCATGCCGGCGCGCCCGCACATGAGGATCGGGGCGGCGTTGCGGTCAGCCATCCGCGCTATGCCATTCCGCCAAAGGTCGGGATGACTTACGCCGCAACTGCTCTCGCCCGAGTGATAGAGCGCGAGGCGCGCGCGCTTCTTGCCGCGGGTTGGGACTTCGACCTGATCGACGCCCATTATCTCTATCCCGACGGGGTCGCCGCCGCCGCTGTCGCCAAACGTCTTGGCAAACCGTTCGTGATGACGGCGCGCGGCAGCGATGTGACGGAACTCGCCCGTTTTCCCCGTCAACGCCGGATGATCCTCGACGCGATCATCGTGGCGGACGCGGTGATCTGCGTTGCGGCCGCGCTGAAAGGCGACCTTGTCCAGATTGGCGCGCCCGGTGAAAAAATCTGGGTACTGAGAAACGGCGTCGACCTCGAAACCTTCCGCCCGCTGGACCGCGCCGGGGTGAGGTTGGAGATGGGCCTCACGGGGCCGGTTCTTGCGTCGGTCGGCAGCCTCATTCCCCGCAAAGGCCACGACATCGCGATCGGCGCGCTTGCGCATCTCCCCGGCGCGACGCTGCTCATCGCTGGCGAGGGCGCCGAGGACGCTACTCTCAAAGCGCTCGCTGAACGGCTCGGCGTCGCCGCGCGCGTGCGCTTCCTCGGCCAGCAGCGGCACGAGGCGCTGAGCGAAATTTATAACGCGGCCGACGCGCTCGTCCTTGCCTCGACCCGCGAAGGCTGGCCGAACGTCCTTCTCGAAGCGATGGCGTGCGGAACGCCGGTCGTTGCCGCCGACGCCGGGGGCGCGCGCGAAGTTGTGCGCGAGAGCGCTGCGGGGCGGATCGTCACCGAGCGAACGCCTGAAGCTTTTGCGGAAGCGGCGCGCGCGGTCATCGCGGCGAGCGATCGTCCCGCCACGCGCGCCTATGCCGAACGCCATTCCTGGGACGAAACATCGGACGGGCTCGCCCGCCTGTTCACCGAAGTGACCCGCAAAGCTGCGCGGCGGCGCGGCGCAGTGTTTCATCGCGCATTACCCGCCGCCCACGTAAAGCCGGGCCTCATCTTTACGGTGGACGCAGAAGAAGAATTCGACTGGTCGGACTTTGAACCCGGCGCGCACAAAAGCGGCGATCCTCAGGGTCTCGCGCGCCTGCAATCGGTTTGCGAAGGGCATGGCGCGAGGCCGCTCTATTTTGTCACGCACCCACTGATCAAGGACCGCGCCTTCGCGCAATGGTTCGGCGACATGGCTCGCCTGGGCCGCGCCGATCTTGGTTTGCACCTCCACCAATGGGCAACGCCGCCGGCGAGCGCTCATGGGGGCGAGTATTTTTCATGGCAGATGAACTTGCCGGCGCCTGTTCACCGGCAAAAGCTTGAAGCATTGGCGGCCGCGTTCGAGGCGGCATTCGGTTTTCGAGCCCGCGCGCATCGCGCCGGGCGTTATGGAATTGCCGCCGAATGTTATGTCGATCTGGCGCATACCGGTATTGTTCATGATTTCAGCCCTTGCCCGCCTTTCGACTTCTCGGCGCGCGGGGGGCCTGATTTCTCCGCTGTCTCCAATGATCCGTTTACGGTTGAAACAGCCGATCGCCCCGTGTTTGTTACGCCTGTTTGCGGGGCCCTTGCGCTTCGCGGCGGCAAGACATTCCTGCCCCGGCAAAGAACGGCGGGCCTTGCCGCAAGCCCGGCCATCAAACAGCGCCGAAGGATGCCGCGCGCGCTAACAGCTCCGTTCCGGCTAAGCTGTGAAGGCGCCCGCTTTGAAGAGCTCATCGCGCTGACGCATCACCTGCACCGCGAGGGCGCGCCGGTTTTGACCTTCAGCCTGCATTCAACAACCCTGACCCCCGGCGCCAATAGCTACGGGCCCGATGCCGCTGCGGTCGATGCGCACCTTCAGATGATCGCGCGCTATCTCGACTTCTTTACGAAAGATTTCGGCGGCACTCTTTTGAATCTTGCGTCTCTCGACGCGCTCTATCAGCGGGATCGTTAACCTTAACTGCTCTTTAAGCCGCAAGGCGGTAATTTTTGCCGGGTTCCACCCCTGACACCCGGCGCTGACATGACCCTCCTTGAAATTGCCCGCCTGATTTTCGCGCTTATCGCCGTGCTCGGCCTCATTGGCCTTGCCGCCGTCGCCGCCAAACGATTGGGCCTTGCCGGCGCCAACGGGTTCCAGCGCGCCCGAAGACTTCAACTCGTCGAAACGCTGGCGCTCGATCAGCGCCGGCGCGCCGCCATACTCAAATGCGATGGCCGCGAACATCTGATCGTGCTCGACAATGGCAGGGTGACGATCGTCGAAGCCGCGATCCCGGCGATCGAGACAACGCCCGCCATCCGGCCGAGCGCAACCGTCAGCCGTCTGTTCGAGCGCGCCCTCCCGCACGCCAATGACGGCGCCGCCGCGCTGCGGGCTGTTGGCGCTCTGTGAGACGTAGCGCGCGGCTCGCCGCGATCGTCAGCCTGGGGATTGTTTTCAGTTCATCGCCGGCGCTGGCGCAAAGCCTGACGCTCGATCTCGGCGACGGCGCGGGGTTTACCTCGCGCCTTATCCAGTTGGTCCTGCTGACGACAGTCTTATCCCTCGCGCCGTCGATCCTCATCATGATGACGTCGTTCATCCGCATCGTAGTCGTCTTGTCGCTGCTAAGGACCGCGATTGGCGTGCAAGCCTCGCCCCCCAACCCGGTGATCATTTCGCTCGCGCTGTTCCTCACCGCCTTCGTGATGGCGCCGACCTTCACCGCAGCCTATGACAAGGGCCTTGGTCCCTTGATGAAAGAGGAAATGCCGCTGGAGCAGGCGCTTCCGGCCGCGATTGCGCCGCTGAAAGAGTTCATGCTGAGCCAGACACGCGAAAAAGACCTCGCGCTCTTTTTCGATCTGTCTGGCGCCAAGCCCGAAACGCCGGCGACAGCGCCCCTGCACGTCGTCACGCCCGCGTTCATGATCTCGGAACTGCGCCGCGCGTTCGAGATCGGCTTCATGATCTTCATCCCGTTTCTCATCATCGACATGGTGATCTCGTCGATCCTGATGGCGATGGGCATGCTGATGCTGCCGCCAATCGTCATCTCGCTGCCGTTCAAGCTGATCTTTTTTGTGCTTGTGGACGGATGGCGACTGGTCGCGGGGTCGCTGGTCAAGAGCTTTGGGGTGGCTTAGGCGTCGTTGGGCGCTCTTCTCCCCTCTCCCGCTTGCGGGAGAGGGTCCAACGCATGCGTTGGACGGGGTGAGGGGTCGTAATTCATGAAATGTCATCAGTGCTTGCTGACGCTCCCTCACCCCTGTTCACCTCTCCCGCTAAAGCGGGAGAGGTGAACAGGCGCCAATCTCATTATCCTTGGGCCTTACTGGGAATACTGCCCCTCTCAGGGTTTTCTCGCCTTTCCCGCCTTATTTCTTCCCCTTCGCCGCACGCCGCGCCGCATCGAGCGCGAGCGTCGTCCACGCGCGCAGTTCGTCCTCGTCGTCGAAGATTTCTTCCGGCGCCGTGTAGTACGACATTGTCGCGGACGCGCCGTCTTTCATCTCGAAAGTGAATTGCGCGAGGCCGCGCGCTTCGAATGCTTTGCGGGTGACGTCGTCGGCTTTGAAATAGATCGCGCCGTCATCCATGAGCGCGAAGAAAAGCTCGTCACAATAAATTCCGGCGCCGCCGAACATCTTCCGGATACGGATGTTGCCGAAGGGATGGAACAGGTCTTTCGCCTGCTCAATGAAAGCGGCGGAGACGGTCATTCGCGCCCTTACTTCGCCGCCTCGCGCAGGATTTCGGCGATCGCGGCTTCGCCTTCGGGACTGTAGAGCCAGGTTTCGGCGGCTGCCGCGCTCGTAAACTGCATGGGCACGCGCTGCGGCCGGACGCGGTTCGGCGCCGGCACCAGCACTTCGAATGTGCCGGCAAAGCGCTGGTCCTTGGTCGCCTCGACATAGGCCGGAGGCGGGCCTTTTTTCTTTTTCATCGCCATCGGGATTGGTCCTTGTATGGGCGGGGATCAGGCGTCGAGCGTCGCCGGCACGATTGTCACGCTTTCGCCGCAGCCGCAGGCGTCAGTCTGGTTCGGGTTCCTGAAGACGAAGCGCTGCGAGAGTTTTTCCGTGACGAAATCAATCTCGGAGCCGATCAGAAAAAGAATCGCCTTCGGGTCGATGAGGACCTTGACGCCGTTTTCCTCGACAACTTCCTCAAGCGGCCTTGCTTCGGTTGCATAGTCCATCGTGTATTCCATGCCCGCGCAGCCGCCGTTTTTCACGCCGATGCGCACACCGATATAGGATTGCTCCGCCGACGCCATAATCTCCTGCATGCGCGCAGCGGCAAGGTCGGTGAGGGTGACGACCTTAGGTCTTGGGCGGCGCGCCATCAGAGATACCCCAACTCAAGCTTTGCTTCATCCGACATGCGCTCTTGCGTCCATGGCGGATCGAACGTCATCGACACTTTCACGTCGTCAACGCCGTCAATGCCGCGCAGCGCGCCTTCGACCCAGCCCGGCATTTCGCCGGCGACCGGGCAGCCCGGCGCCGTCAGGGTCATATCGACGCTGAGGAGACGGTCGTCGGAGAGATCGACCTTGTAGATGAGCCCGAGCTCATAAATATCGACCGGAATTTCGGGGTCATAGACCGTCTTCAGCGCGCGGATTACATCTGCCGTGATGCGGGTCATCTCCTCCGCCGGAATGGCGCTGCCGCCCGCCATCGCCGCTTGCGCGGGCGCCGGTTCGGGGGCCTTCAAATCGATCACATCGCGCATGCTGTCCATCGTCATAAACCCTTACCTAAGCATCTCATGGGCTTTTCGCAGCCCCCTTGCCAGCGCTTCGACATCGTCATGCGTATTATAGGCCGCAAAAGACGCGCGCGCCGTCGCGGTTTGGCCGAGCCGGCGCATCAAAGGCTGCGCGCAATGGTGACCCGCCCGCACCGCAACGCCCGTGCGGTCGAGGATCGTCGCGACGTCATGCGGGTGTGCGCCCTCAATGTTGAAAGCAATGATCGGCCCCTTATTGGCCGCGCGGCCGTAAAGTTCGACAAAGTTGAGTCTCGAAAGCGCTTCCATGGCGTGGGCGGCAAGGCTTGCCTCATGGGCGGCAATCGCCTCTAGGCCCGTTGCGGTCATCCACTCCAGCGCCGCGCCAAAGCCGATTGCCTCAAGAATCGGCGGCGTGCCGGCCTCAAACCGGTGCGGCGGGTCGTTATAGGTGACGGTCTCGGTCGTCACGAGATCGATCATCTCGCCGCCGCCCTTGAAGGGCGCCATCGCCTCGAGGCGCGCCGTTTTGCCATAAAGCGCTCCGACGCCGGTCGGACCGTAGAGCTTGTGCGCCGTCATCGCATAGAAATCGCAGTCGAGCGCCTGCACATCGACGCGCCCGTGGACGGCCCCCTGACAGCCATCGAGCAGAATTACTGCGCCGTGCGCGTGGGCGATATCGGCAAGCAGCCGCGCGGGCGTCGAGACGCCGAGGACGTTTGACATGTGCGTCAGCGCGACGATTTTCGTCCGCTTGCTGAACAGCGCCGCATAGGCGTCAGGGTCGATCGCGCCATCGTCGGAAACATCCAGCCATTTGATAACCGCGCCCTTACGCTCACGCAGAAAATGCCACGGTACGATATTAGAATGATGCTCCATAACGGAGAGGATGATTTCGTCGCCCTCGCCTATTCCTTGCCCCAGAGAATTGGCGACGAGGTTGATCGCGTCTGTCGCCCCCGCTGTGAAAA
>JBJXFO010000167.1:0-5433 GCA_046154725.1 Parvularculaceae bacterium
CGCCAGGCGCCAGGCTTGATGGATCTCTGGCGCGGAAGGCGCATACAAGAACCGCCGGTCGGCCCGTCCGGCAATCGTCGCATCGTCGATCATGCCGCCGAGCGCGACATGCGCCCGGACCGAGGCAAGGCGCGGCGGCGGCGCCGCCGCGAGGTTGCCAAATTCGATATCGAGGCGTGCGCGCGTTACAAGGCCGATATAGCTCTCGCGCGCATCGAGCGCCGAGACGACGACCGGCGCGCGGATCTGGCCGCCATCGTCGAGCCAAAGGCCTGCAACGCGGTCCCATTCAACCAGCGCCGAACGGATGCGATCGGTCTGGCGGAACACAACGCCGAGCGCCTGACAGGCGCGGCGCAGCGCGGCGACCAGCGCGCGCTCGCCGCCGTCGATTGCCGCAAGCCCCGCCTGCAACCCCGCTGCATCCCCCGACCAGCGATGCGGCAATGCCAGATAGCCGTAAGGCTCGGTCGGCCGCACGCTGGCGCCGGACAACGCTTCGGCCCGCAGATAATCCTCAAGGCGCCCGTCTGTGAACCGTCCGGCGAGGCGCTGATCGAGCGATGCGGCCAGATCGTCCGCCTCCGGCGCAATCGCCCGCTCGGACCCGGCAAACCACGGCGCATAGCGCCGCGCGTCATCGAGCGCGCGCTCCAGAAACGCGCCAAAGCCCGCAGCGTCGGGCTCGGACATCACGCCCGCTGCTTCGTGCGCGAGCGACGGATCGCCGCCGAGAATAAGCGCCGCGCGGTCGCTGAAGCGCACCATCGTTTCAAGACGGCGGCGGGCGAACGACAAGCCGTGACGATAAAGATCGAGCGCGTCGGCGACCAGCGGGTCGATTGCGCCGGCAATCGGATCGCCGTCGTCGCAGAAATACTCTGGCGCAAATTCGCGCCGGTCCCGCGCGCGCGGGGGGCCGCGCTCAATCACCATCACGCTGAGCCCGCCCTTGGCCATCAGCCCTGCGGCGGCGAGCCCGTCGGGCGCATCGCCGATAACAATCGCATCAAGGCCGCCCTCAATGCGCGGCCCGGGACGCAACAGGGACTTTGACGCTGGCTTCGTCATGACCGCATCATCTGCATGGCGAGCGCCGTCGCGGCGCCGACCGCGTCAACCGAAGGCGCCGGCGCGCGCAAGGGCGCGGCGGAAAAATCGCGCAGGCGCAAGCCGGCGCCTGCGTCCGGACCGAGCGTTGCGTCAATCGACACCGGCGCGCCGCAGTCGGGATCGAGCCGCCGGCCGATTGCCGCCGCCGCCTGACGCGCGAGGATTTGCAAGTCCTGTCCGGTCCAGTCGCGCATCGCGCCATTGTCGCGAATCTTTGCCGGCGCAAAAGGCGCGCGCGCGATGATTTCGCGCCCTGAAATTTCAAAACTCAGCGGTATCTGATCGTCGATGCGTCCTTCGAGCATCGCATCGCGCGCACGCGAAAGCGCGCGGCGGTCGGCGAGGATGTGATGGGTCACCGCGCCTTCGCCAGCTTTGACGCGCGGCTTTTTTCCATAGCGCAAGCGGATCGTCGCCTCGACGCCAGCCTGGCGGCGCAAGGGCGAGCCGCCGGCATCGACCAGAAATCCCGCCGCTTCCGCAACGATCGCCGATGAGGCAATCGCGCGCGCGGCCCTGATCTCGCTGTCATCTTCAAGGCGCAGCGTCCATTGCCGGTCGGCCCCCCGTGAGAGCGACACGAATTTTCTGTCCTCGACGACGACGCCGGCGTCTTTGGCGGCGGCAGCGATGGCTTCCTCCAGCGCTTCGGCGTCGATCCGCTGCGTCGGGGCCGCTGCGTCATAATCGAACAGCGCGGCCGCCGATCCCGGCTCGTCGCCAGCGAGCCCCAGGGGCGCCGCGGTCATCATTAACAGGTGCGCGCGCAAGCCCTCGTCGCTAAAGCGGTCTTCGAGAATGTCATTGGCGCACGCGTAGGGCGCGTCGACCAGCGCAAGGCCCTTCGGGCCCGCGTCCGCGTTACGCGCCTTGTCGCTGCGATCATCCGTCTGCGGCGCAATCAGCGCCTCGCGCGCCCGCGCCATGGAGTCGACGAAATCCGGCCAGAGATGTTCCAGCGACGGATCGCGCTGAAGGAGCGCCCGCGCGGTCCGCATCGCGTCCGCCGACGTTGCGACCGTGTCGCCCTCGGGCAGATGGCTGAGCGTCCGCCCGGCGTCGATCGTCTTCAGATCGAAGCGGTGAAGGTCGAGCAGGCGCCAGACAAAATTCGGCGGCGAGGGCCTGAGGCCAGCCGCGCGCGGCTCCGGCCCTGCGCGGACGATGACGGCGCGCCCGCCCAACCGGTTGGCCGCTGCCGCTGCGGCAAAGCCCGCAGCGTCCGCCCCAACAACCAGGAGGTCAAAGGTCGCCCGCTGCGCCATCACGCCCTTCACTCGCCGCGCCCTGCCCCTGCGACCCTTGGCCCTGCGACCACGGTCTCATAAACTGATCTGACGCCGAATTCGAGCGCGATCAGCTTTTGTTCAGCATCCGGAAGAGACGCGGCCTGAAAGACGGCCGCCATCAGCCGCCGCACCGCTTCGCCTGCCCCGCCGGGCGCAAAGACCCCGCCAGATGCAGCGCGGGAAAGTTGCATCGCCGCTTCGAATTTCTGATGCGCGCCGGAGAGCAGCAACGCGTCTGCCGCACCGAGCGCGCCGGCGTCCCGAAGCGCGGCAAGCGCGCGCATCGTTTCGGGGTGAAGCTGAAGGCGTGCCGCGGATGCCTCCGCCAAGGTCAGGACTTGCACGATGAAGTCGAGATCGGTTGCCCCGCCCGGCGCCGCCTTCAAATCCCATGGACCGATTGCCGGCTTTGCCTCGGCAAGGCGCGCGCGCATGCTCGCCGCGTCGGCGGCAATGGCCGCAAGGTCGCGCGGCTGGCGCAGAATTCTTTCAATCTCGGCAGCAACCTCCGCGCCGAGGCGCGGCGCACCCGCGATGACGCGCGCTTTGACCAGCGCCATCTTTTCCCACGTCCATGCGTCATTTTGATAATATTTGCGGAAGGCGGACAGGCGGACCGCCGCGGGCCCCTTCGCTCCCGACGGGCGCAGCTGCATATCGACTTCATAGAGCGCCCCCTCCTCGGTCGGCATCGAAATCGCGGAGTAAAAGCGGCGCACGAGGCGCCCGGCCCAGGTAACCGCATCGAGGGGCGCCGCGCCCGCCGAGCGCGCGCCCTCCGGCGCATCATAGATGACGATCAAATCAACATCGGACGCGGCGGTCATCGCGCGCGCGCCAAGGCGTCCGAGCGCAATCACCGCAACACTCACATCGATTGCGCCGTAGAGCCGCGCGGTCTCGCGCGCCGCTTCATCGAGGAGCGCGCTGATCGCCGTCTCGGCGATCAGGGTGAAGCGCAAGGCGGCGTCATCGGGGCCGATCGCTTCGACGAGGAGCTGGGCTGCCGCCGAGAAGTTTTCCTCCGACGCCCACCGGCGCGCCGCGTTGAGCGCGCCCTCATAGCCGTCTGCCGCCGCGAGGCGCTGGCCAAGGCGCCGCGTCAGCAATTCAGGCGTTGGCGCGGGGTCCGGCCAGCGGCTTTCCAGCAAGGCTTCGACAAGATGGGGTTTCTTCGCCGTCGCGCGCGCCAGAAACGGCGAGACCGTCATGATGCGGATCAACCGGTCAAAGACTTCCGGCCGGTTGACGAACAGCGAAAAAATCTGGACCCCCGACGGGAGACTGCGCAGGAAGCCGTCAAACGCCGCAAACGCCTCGTCCGGCGCGCCCGCCCGCGCGAGCGCATCGATCAGCTGCGGCGTCATGCGCGCCAGCAAATCGCGCGAGCGCTCGCTGCGCGTTGCGGGGGTCTCGCCGGCGCGCCAGCGCCGGATCGAATCGAGCACCTGACCCGGCCGCTCAAACCCTTTCGCGGTCAGGGCCTCAAGCGTGCCGGGATCGTTATCGACGCCCGAAAAGACGAGCCCGCCCTCCTCCCGGTTGCCGTCCCGCCGCGCGCCTTGCGGCGCATAGAAAGGCGCCGTCAGCGCGCGCACCTCGCTGAACGTTTCAATCAGGCGCTGCTCGAACGCGGCGAGCGAGGCTTCGCCCAGAAACGCCGCAAGACGGCTTGCCCCTTCCGTGTCCGGCGGAATGCGGTGCGTCTGTTCGTCGGCGATCATCTGCAAGCGATGCTCGACGCGGCGCAAATATTTATAGTGACCGGCAAGCGCTGTCGCCGCGTCTGGCGCGATGACGCCGGCGCTCGCCAACGCCCCCAGCGCACCGAGTGTTGCAGGCGCGCGCAAGGACGGGTTCTTGCCGCCGCCGATCAGCTGCTGGCCTTGCGCGAAGAATTCGATTTCGCGAATGCCGCCGGGGCCGCGCTTCAGATCCGCGCCATGAAAGGTGAGCGCATTATTGCCGGTCGAGGCTCTGATCTGCGCGAGGATCGAATGTATGTCATCGATTTGCGCGAAGTCGAGATATTTGCGCCAGATAAACGGCTTGAGGCGGCGGATGAACTCCTCGCCCAGCGCGAGATCGCCGCCATGCGCGCGCGCCTTGATAAACGCCGCCCGCTCCCAGTTCTGGCCGAACGACTGGTAATACGCCTCAGCCGCATTGACCGAGACCGCCGCCGCCGAAACGCCGGGATCGGGCCGGAGGCGAATGTCGGTGCGGAACACATATCCGTCCGCCGTCTGATCGTTCAGCGCGCGGACGATGGTCTTGGCCGCTGCAACCGCCAGTTTCCGCGCGTCGTTGCCGAGGGCCTCGTTTCCGGTGTCGAACAGGATGACGACATCGATATCGCTCGAAAAATTCAGCTCCGATGCGCCAAGCTTGCCCATCGCTATGACCGCAAGGCCGGAGCCGGTCTCGGGGCACGCCGCATCGAGGCCCTTGAAGCCAGACGGCGCAAGGCCCCGAAGCGCCATCCGCGCCGCGCTGCCGGCGGCCGCATCGGCGAACGCCGAATAGAGGGCCGCGGCCTCCATCGTCGTCAGCGCTTGTGAGATTTCCGCAAAAGCGATCGCCAGCGCCGCTTGCGATTTTGCTGCACGCAACGCTTTCATCTGCGACGGCAGATCGGGTTCGTCGGCGGCGCGCCAGGCCTTGTCGCCGGCGGCCGCAAGCGCTGCCTCCGGCGGCGCTGCGAACAAGGCGATTGCCGCTTCAGGCGCGCGCTCGATCAACCGCGCCAGATAGGGCGAACAGCCGGCAACGCCCTCGATAAAGCGCGCGATATCCGCAGGCGGAGCGTTGGCAAGCCCCGCGAGCGGGCGCGCGCCCGCCCGCGCATCAAACGGCGCCGGGCAAAAATGGAGGCGGTCAGCGAGCGGCGCGGGCGTCATGGGGGCGGATAGTGTCCGATCTAATGTCCGACGCTGTTAAAGTTAGGGCGCCGTCCTTACCTCCCCCTTGCGGGGAGGTCGAAATTTGCACAACAAATTTCGGGTGGGGGCAGGCTCGCACGGGCCCGCAC
>JBJXFO010000168.1:0-39868 GCA_046154725.1 Parvularculaceae bacterium
TCATCGCCGGTCTCGAGAAACGCTTCGGCGGCAGTCAGGTAATAATCAGCCTCAAGACCCGGCGGCGGTGTCGTCCCTTCAAACACCGCAGCCGCCTGCGCAAATGCGCCAAGACGGACAAGCGCCATTGCGCGAAAGGCGCGCGCATCGGCAACAGTTTCAGCGCGCGCCGCCGCACGGCGATACCGGCCGGACCGGTACTCCGCCTCGACAGCGAGCTTTGCAGCGCCAGCGTCCGCCGATTGAAGCCGCCCGAGCGCTGCAAGCGTCTCCGGCCAGAGCGCATGCGCCGCATAGAAATCGGCGAGCGCGCGCACGGCGCCGTTATCGCCGTCCGATGCGGCGCGCAACAATTCCTCCTCAGCGGCGTCAAACGCTGTGCGGTTGGTCCCGGCGGCTGGCGTTTGTCTGTCAGCGGAGAATGCAGGCGTTGCCAGCGCAACAAGCGCCGTGGCAATCGCTAACGCGGCCCCGTGTCCCATGATTATGGCTGCACGGGCGTGGCGGCGGGCGGCGCGCTCTCGCGATTGGCAAGCGCAATCGTCAAGGCTTTTGCCCGCTCGGCGCTCATGTCAGCGAGGACGCCGGCCAGCGCTTGCGTCCGCATGCCGGCGGCGACCGGCAAAAGGATGTCATCGTCCAGAATTTCAAAGATGCGCGCGGCGTCGCGTGGCTTCATCCGTTCATAGGCGCTCGACAAGGCGCCAAGTTCATCGTCGCGCAGCTTCGCGCGGCTGTCGCCCGCAAACGCGATTGCCTGTTTTTCCTGCTCAAGCGTTTGCATCGCCGCGTCAATGCGCCGCTCGGCGGCTTCGAGCACTCGCTCGCGCGTATCGAGCTCTGCCTCGCGCGCGTCGATCGCTGCGGTTCGCGCGCTGATCTGGTCAGCGAGACGGCGCGCAGTATCGCCAGGCGGCGTAGTCGCTGCTTGTTGAGTGTCTTGCGACGACGGGGACTGTGTCGCGCCGGCCGCCGAAAAGCTTACCCAAAGGCCCGCCGCCTTCAATCCGCCGACCGCGACGAGGGTCAACACCAACACTGGCGCGAGACGGACCCGGGGCGAGCGCAATGGCCTGTTCGTCACGCCGCTCTCCTGCCCTTGCGCGCCGCCGATGCGCCGATTGCGCGGACATCGCCGATCGCCGATTCAAGCCGGTCGGCGATACGCTCGCCCGCAGCGGTCATGACCGAGATTTCGGTGGCGAGTTTCTGCGCGCGCGTTGTTGCGGCGAGAAGCTCGGCGCCTTTGGTGACGCCGGCAGATTCGATACGCTTCAGCGCTTCGTCGGCCTGACGCGCTGCCACGTTGAAAGTTTCAATGGATGCGACAAGCTCGGCCTGCGCCGCGCCAAGCTTGCGGAGCCGCGCGCTCAACAGCCCCCCATAAAGCGCTGCCGCACCAAGGAGGGCGATCACCAGAATGTCGAGGATGACAGCCAAGGTCATGCCGCCGCCTCCGCCGCTTCGACAGCCGCTCTCTGGTCAACCGGCGTTTCAAGTCGCACAGCGATTGCGTCGCCAAGCTTTCCGATGCGGCCCGCCGCAATTGCTGCGGCGCCGACGCGCAACTCAATACGCGGATCATGCGCAGGCCCGAGGCTCAGCACATCGCCGACACCAAGCGCCTGCAGCGCGCCAAGACGCATGATGCGATCAGCAATGACGGCCTGGACCTCAAGATCAGCCGATGCGACGCCAGCGGCAAGCTTTGACCGCCACGACACATCCGCTTCGCCGGCTTCCGCCACGAAGTCGCAGCGAAGCTTCTCCTGCAGCGATTCCAGCGTTGCGTAAGGCGCAAGGATCTGCAGGCGTGAAGCACGATCGTCGATCGTTACCTTGAACTTGGCGACGGCGCACACGCTTGTGTCTTGCGCAATCGCCGCAAAGCGCGGCGTCGTCTCGATACGTTCAAGCGAAAGAAGCGGGTCGGCGACGACGCGGAAAGCTTCGTCGAAATCGCGAACGAGGGCCTGCAAGACGCGATGGGCAATCGACAACTCTATCGCGGTCAGGACGCGCTCTTCCTCCCGGCCGGCGCCCCGCCGCCCGCCAAGAAGGAGATCGACAGCGCCGTGAATGAACGCCGGGTCGGCAGCGATCGCCATCGAGCCGTCAAGCGCCTTCGAGCGAATAACGCCAATGACGCCGAAGGCCGACTGGCCCTGAAGAAAATCGCCAAACCGGACAGAAGTCACATTGTCGAGGCTCGCTTCAGCGTCGCCATTCGTCAGCTGGCGCAGTGTCGTCGATATGCGCCGGCCAGCGCGATCAAAAATGACATCGAGCATTGGCAGACGCCGGTGCGCGACGAGCGCCGTGTTGATCAGCGCATTCAGGCCGGAGCGGTCGACGCCGTCGGCGCCAAGGTCAAAACCTAGCAAGTTCTTTACGCCTTCAGCTTCGGACCAGACCACGTCATCCCGGGTATCGGCGCTTTCTGGCGGGGGCAAATGCGGCTCCTATTGAATGATCAGGGTGGAAACGATGACATCGCTTGCTTGCTCGGGCCCGAGCGAGAGGTTGATGCGTCTCAACAACTCGATCTTTAGCCGGTCGCGAGCGGGAGAGCCGTCGAAATCCTCGGGCGACAATTCGCGCAAGAAGAATGACATCCGCTCGCGGATGAGCGCGCGGCGGGAATTGATCGCTCGCAATGCGAGGGTGTTGTCTGCGCGAATCTCGACAGTCATCTTGAGAAGCCGCAAGCGCCCGCCCTCATCGGGCGACAGATCGACAAGGAATGTTTCCTGAAGGACGCCGTCGGCGCTTGCCTGATCCGCCAACGCCAAACCGGTTCGGCTGATGACCGCGGTTGATGCCGCCAGCATGAAAGTTGCCGCCAGCGCGAACAGCACAATGTGCTTTCCAGGCGTGCGAACGCGGATCTTGCGGCTCGCGCCGCCAGATTGCACGTCGACCGGTGGTTGGGCATCGCCCAAATTGGCCCTCCAGCTCCTGCTTCCTCTCAAGGAGAGTTGTCGGAAATCACGGTTAAGGGAGCGTTAGGAAGACGCTCCTTGCCCGGCAGAATTTTCCGCACAGCCCACGCCAGCGGCAAGAATTCCATGATTTTGCTCAATTTTTCGATGGCATGCCGCTTGCCATTCATCTCGCGAACGACTTTGTCTGTTAGCGGATTATTAACCGATGGAAAACGCGATCATTGCCGGGCTGTCGAAGCAGATCGTGCTGACGCGCGCGCTGGAAACGACCGCGAACAATGTCGCCAATCAGACGACCGCGGGTTTCAAGGCGGACCATATCGCGTTCTCCGAATATCTTCGCGTCCTTGACGGGCGCAGCGAGGGCGACCCTTATGTGTCTCTCGTCAGCGATCCCGATACGTACACCGACTTTGCCAATGGCGCGATCGAGCAGACTTTCCGCGATCTCGACTTCGCGATCGACGGCGAAGGCTTTTTTGCAGTCGAGACCGCCAGCGGGACCCGCTACACGCGCGACGGACGCTTCAGCGTCAACGCTTTTGGCGAATTGGTGACGCGCTCCGGCGATCTCGTCCTTGATGATGGCGGCTCACCCGTCCTGATCGATCCGGAAGCTGGCCCGATCGTCGCGACGACGGACGGTGAATTGCAGCAACAGGGCGCTCCGGTCGCGCGCCTCGGCGTGTTCGGCGTCGACGATAATCGCACGCTTCGCAAGGCCGGCGACAATCTGTTTGCCTCGGCGCGCGAGCTTGACGCCGCGATAAGTCCGCGCATCCGCCAGGGCTTCACGGAGACTTCGAACGTCAACCCCGTCGCGGCGATGACCGACATGATCGAAATCCTGCGCGCTTATGAACAGGCGGCGCAGCTGACCGACATTTCCAATGAACTCGCACGCCGGGCGGTCGATACGCTCAGCGAGCGCGCGTAATCCGGAGGCCTGACGCATGAAATCTCTCAGTATCGCCGCAACCGGCATGCTCGCGCAGCAACGCAATGTCGAGGTTATCTCGAACAATATCGCGAACCTCAACACGGTCGGCTACAAACGTCAGCGCGCGGAATTCCAGGATCTTCTCTATCAGACGATCGAGCGTCCTGGCGCGATCTCGTCGTCAACGGGAACGGTCGTGCCGAACGGCATTCAGATCGGCGCAGGCGTCAAGACAGGCTCGGTCTATCGCATCACCGAACAGGGCGCGGTGACATCGACGGGCAATGACTTTGACCTTGCAGTCTCCGGCAAAGGGCTATTCCGCATCGACCTTCCCGACGGCCGCGAAGCCTATACGCGCGCCGGCAATTTCGCCGTATCGGCGGACGGGCGCATCGTCACCGAGGACGGGTATGAAGTGCTGCCGGGCGTCACTGTGCCCGAAGACGTTCTCGATATCACGGTGTCGGAAGACGGCATCGTCGAAGCGCAAATCGCCGGCGAGCAGAACCCGCGTGAGATCGGCCGCTTCGAGCTTGTTGTGTTTTTCAACGAAAGCGGCCTCGAAGCGATCGGCGATAATCTGCTGCTCGAAACGCCGGCGTCCGGCGAGCCGATTATCGGCAATCCGGGCGATCAGGGGTTTGGCCGGTTGCTGCAGGGTTTTCTGGAAAACGCCAATGTCGATCCGGTGCAGGAGATCACGACCCTGATCGCGGCGCAGCGCGCCTATGAGATGAATGCGCGCGTCATCGAGACGTCAGACGAGATGCTGTCAATCAACGCCAATCTCCGCCGCTAAGGAGCGCTAACCGATGACGCGCATGAAATACTCCGGATTGCTTGGCTATGCGGTGATGGCGATGTGGCTGATACACGTGCTCACCGCACCCGCTTTCGCGCAACCCTCCGCGATGACGCCAACACGCCTTGCCGACCACACGGACGCGATCCACGCCGCCCTCGTCGCCGAGGGGGCGCCGATAGAGGCGAACGTGTCGCTCTCCGCGCCGGATGCGATCATCGATGTTGCCGCCGATGGCGCGATCACCATCGAGACCGTCAGCTATAATCGGGCGACGGGGCGATTTCTCATTCGCGCGCGCGGAACCCCCGGCGGCGCCCTTGTCGCGATCTCCGGCAACGCGCTGACGCCTGTCAGTTTGCCAACGCCTGCGCGCGATATCGAGCGCGGCGAAATCATCACCGAAGACGACATTGACTTCATCGAGTTCAGCGACCGGCCGGTGCGGCAGTATCTCGACGACGCCGATCTCGTCATCGGCAAAGAGGCGCGCAGGCCCCTGACCAGCGGCACGCCCATTAGTGCAACCGACCTTAAAAGCCCGATTGTCATCAAGCGGGGCGCGAGTGCGACGATCGTGCTCGAAGCGGCTGGCTTGCGCCTGACACAAGTCGGGGTTGCCCTCGAAAACGGCGCCGCGGGCGATCTGATCGCCTTTCGCAATGTGAATAGCGACGCGGAAATCAAGGCGAGCGTCGTCTCGGAAACACTGGCGCGGGCGCCCAACGCGCATTCCAACGATCGCCGCGCCATCAATGATGCGGAGTAGTGTTATGATCAGGTTCAGGCGATTTGTTCTATGCGCCCTCATGTTTTCCGCGACGGCCGGCTGCGCCGTCAGTGAGCGGATCAAAACGATCGGCCGGGCCCCAAGCCTCTCGCCAACGGACAATCCCGCAAGCCTTTATGGCGGGCGGTCGATTGCCATGCCGATGCCGGCGGTCTCAACGGAGAGCGCCAATCCAAACTCGCTCTGGCGCGCGGGATCGCGCAGCTTCTTCAAGGATCAACGCGCCCGCCGGCTTGGCGACATTGTCACCGTCATCATCGACATCGATGACAGCGCGCGACTTGACAATACCACCGAGCGACGCCGCGACAATGGCGAGACTGCGTCCGTGCCGGCCTTTGGCGGCTTCGAGCAGGTGCTGGTCGATCTTCTTCCCGACGGCGCCAATCCGACGCAGCTTGTCGATCTCTCCTCCGGGTCGAGCGTGCGCGGCGAAGGCAGCGTCAACCGGCGCGAGGATGTCGAACTTATTGTCGCGGCGATCGTCACGGACGTTTTGCCAAACGGCAATCTTGTCGTCGCCGGCAAGCAGGAAGTGCGCGTCAACAATGAAGTGCGCGAACTGACCGTCACCGGCGTCATTCGCCCCGAGGATATCTCCAACGCCAACCGCATCAATCACACCCAAATCGCCGAGGCGCGCATTTCCTATGGCGGACGGGGACAGCTGACCGATGTGCAGCAGGCCCGCTACGGCCAGCAACTCTATGATATTATTTTCCCGTTCTGAGCGGGCGCAGTGCGCGGCAAGATTGCGGCAATCTTGCGAACGAGAATGACGCAGGCAAAAGCGCCGTTGACGATGTTGGCAACGATTAACGGCGCGCTTTCAAGCATGATCCCGTAAGCCAGCCACAGCAGCGTCGAGACAACGACGATGATAAAGGTCGGCAGCGAAATTGCTTGAGTGTCGTTGGTGCTGATGACGCGCACGGCCTGCGGCGCAAACGAGAACATCGACAGCGCCGCCGCCGCAGACCCCACAAGTTCAACCCCGGTCAACAAGTTTTACGCGCCCTGAAAAATCTGGTTCGAGATCACGCCGCCAACGGTCAGCGTCAAGGTGACGAAGTAAAGCAGCCCAACGAACAATGATGAATAGACAGTCTTGACCCATCCACGGCGATAGGCACGGCGGAGCGCGATGACAAAGTAGAAAAACAGCGCTGCCGACGCGACCGGAAACACCAGCGGCGCCCCAAACTGCGCGGCGACGATCGCCGCGCCAAAGATCGCGAACGCGGTTGCATGCGCATAGAACGAGAAAACAAGGTGGTCGAAAACGAGCGCATCGCGGCCGCGCAGGAAAATCGTCATGAACAGGGCCAGCACCGGTGTCATCAGAAACATCACGCGCGGCAGCCAGGTGTTGACGTTGGCATTGAAGGAGGCCGGATCCTCGACCGCTTTCGAAACGCCAGCGACCACGCGCTCCATGACCGTCAAGACCTCTCTGGCTTCCTTGACGAGTTCTGTGTCGTTCCGGGCGTCTGATTCAATATCGGTTTCAATTATCGACACAATGCTGTCGCGGCAGCGCGTCCAGAGCGTTTCATCAACCTCGACATCTTGCGGGCGAACGAAGAAGCTTAAGGAGGCCGAAAATTCGCAGTCCGGCGACTGCCCGTCAATCACCAGAGCATCACTGCTGTCTGCAAGTTCAATCTGCAATTTACCATCGGTCTTGGCGGCTGCCTGACGCGTTGCGCGAAGAACCTCTTCTTTCGCGGCTTTGGCCTCGACAATTTCTTCCGGCGTTCGCGCGCGCACTTCGACGGCGACGAACATTGTCTGCGTGAGGCTCAAGACCAGAAAGAACAAAAAGCTGACAACAAGAAAAAGCCGGACCGGCGGCGTGTAGCGCGACCGCTTGCCGTGGCTGTAGCTTGCGGGAACGGTTCCCGGCGCAATCACCATGAGCCCGAGCGTGCGCCACATGCGGCTGTCGAACGCGAACGTATCCTTCACAAAATCCTTCGCCAGAACGAAGGAGCTGCGCCGCATGTCGTCGTTCTTCTGGCCGCACCCCGCGCACCAGGCGCCCGCGATGGCAACGCCGCAGGAAAGGCAGGCGGCGCCGGCCGCAATGGCCACGCCGACGCCCACCGCGCCTGCTATCCCGCCTTCTGCGGGTTCAAGTTCCGGCGTGTCGCTGGCCATTGCCCCTACCCTCCGGAACAATCCTATCGTGATTACGCAAGGTTAGGAACCACGGCGGCGCACAAGGGGGCTATCGCGCAAGCGTTCGCGGCAAATGACATAAAGAATTGTCGATCCGGCGCGTAGGACACCGTTAACCGTGCCGGATATTTTCGACCGTCCGATACGCTTTCGATAGGCCGCAGGGACTTCCCGGACACGCAAATCAAGCTTTGCCGCGCGCGCTTGCATTTCGACCGTCCAACCATAGGCGTCGTCGTCCATGGAGAGCCGCGTGAGCGCCTTGGCGCTAATGGCGCGAAAGGGTCCAAGATCTGTATAGGCGACGCCCCAGAACCGGACGATCAGCCAACACGCGAGCGCGTTGCCCCACCGCTGCGGCAGCGTCAGCGCGCCTTTCTCGGCCGTGCCGAGCGCGCGCGAACCAATGACAAGGTCCGCCTCGCCGGCCGCGATCGGCGCAACAAGCCAATGCGCGTCGCGCGGATCGTCGGCGCCGTCTGCATCCATGAAGAGGATGATGTCGCATCGTCCGGCATTGGCGATGCCGGTCTTGCAAGCGCGCCCATAACCGCGCCTTGGTTCAGCAACGACCCGCGCGCCGGCGCTGGCGGCAATCGAGGCCGTCCGGTCGCGCGAGCCATTGTCGACGACAATGATCTCGGTAAGGAACGCTGGCGCATTCGCAATAACGCCGGCGATTGCCTGCTCCTCGTCGAATGCGGGGATCACCGCCTTGATCACAAGCCCCGGAAAGCTGTTCATCGCAAAGCGCGCCGGCGTTGCTCCAGCAAATGAACCGCCAAAGGCGCCGCGACCTGCAGCCCGAGCAGCAGGAATGGCAGCGACGCGCCGGTCAGGTCATTGGGGAACCGCAGCACATAAATTGCCGCGCCCGCCGCCAGCAAAGCGGCGCCAATACCGGGCGCGAAGGGAAGGAACACAGCGGCCCACACGCCGTACCAGGGAAATGCCGTCGGCGAGAGCACTAATATTATCATAACAAGCGTCAAGGCGCGCGATGGCAGATGCGCGCTGTCATGGTCCGGCTCGCGCGCCAGCCACAGGGCCGCGCAGGCACAAAGCGCGACGACAATCGCCCGCGCCGCCGCGGCGCTATCGATGGCGAACATGGACACAAGGCGCTCAATCGCGTCGAACGCGAACGCGTTGCGTTGCCATTCCGCGGCATAGGCAGCAAGACCGCTCTCGCTGTTGAAGGCTGCGAGCAGCATGGGCGCCAGCATGACGAGCGCGACGACGCCCATTGAGGCCAGCAAAGACGCCGCGCGTCGCCAGTCCTTGACGAACCGCCGAAGGACGAGCGGCGCGAGCAACACCGGCCAGAGCTTGACGCCAACTGCAAGGCCAAGCGCCGCGCCCGCGAGCCCCGCTTTGCCAAGCCTTGCCGCCCACAGCATTGCCAGCAAGGGCGGCACGACCAGCGCGTCCATATGCGCGCCCGAGAACGTTTGTACAATGACGAGCGGATTGAGCCAGTAGAGCAATGCCCACTGCGCCGGCGCGCCGAAGGCCGGCAGCACGCGCAATAACAGGAAAAGCGATACCAACTCGCAGAGCAGCAATATGAAACGCCAGGCGTCCAGACTGAACGGCGCGATTGCATGCGCCGCAGCAAAAGCAGCCTGCGCCGGCGCGGGATAAATTGTCGTCAGGTATGGATGATTGACGAGTTCGGGATAAGAGGCGCTGCGATCGCCAAGCGCACGCAACTTTTCGATGCTGGGGTCGCTGGACGCGGCGGCTGGCTGGCCGAAGGCGTCGAACGCAAGGGCGTCCGCCGGCGCGTAATTAAACGGACTGACGCCATTCGCGGCCGCCGCGCCTTCCCACAAATAGCGCCGCCAGTCGTCTTCGAGGATCGGCTGCGCGCCGAAGAACATGACGCGCAGGGCCAATCCCACGCCGATCAGCGCATAAAAGGTCCGAGCCGCAATCACGCTGTTGCGCGCTGAAACGACAAGACCCGCAAATGCGAGCCCCGCGGCCGCAATCACTATCGCCGCCAATGCAACCGGTTGTTCCTGGGGCGGGCGGTCGATAGTAAATTCGGGCGCCAGTACGCGCAACGCAACCAAGGCAATCGCAAGCGCGAGTGCAAACCCGGCGTAAAGCGCACGCACCTTCTGCTACGTCAGCGCGTCACGAGCCGGTCGGAAAACTGCGGTCTGGGCCGCTCTGCACTGGCGCCGGCGTCGATACAGTCCGGACGACATAGGTTTCCGGTTTGTAATTAAATTCTTTGTACTGAATGATAGGCGTGTTCTTCAGGTTGATCTGCGCGCCGTGTGTGATCAGGGTCACGACATGGGCCCGTAAAAGCGCTTCATCGCCGTTGAAGACTTCCGCGCCATACCAGTCAAAGATCGCGCTCACCACTGCGGCCTTTTTCGTCAATTCGAAGCCAGCGTCCGATGTCATGTATCGCTTGCCGGCAGCTGAAAGCTCGGTCCAGACGGTTTCGCCGCGAAACGCTTTTTGAGCAGCTGCGGGTCCGCCCGCCGCACCTTGATAGAGCCCATACAGCACCCGCGCGTCTTTCCAGTTCGCAAGGATGATGCCGCGTTCAATGTCATCGATCGACAGCGGCGCGCCGTCGACTGTGATAACCTTCGCCGTCCATGCAGCACCCGGCGCTGCGCCTGTGCCGCGATCTTTCTTGAGATTAACGCGCCCGCCGGTCTCGCTGAGATGGGCAAGCACAAGCATATTGCGCATGTTGAGCCAGTAGGCGAGCTGGTCATCGCCGGAAAGGCTTGCAGGGGCAATCTTTGACAAGGCCTCTGTATACTGACGAAGGAAGTCTGTTCCGGCGTCTTTCGATGCAGCGAAATTGAATTTCAGGCGCTTGTTTGCCGGGACGCCGAAGACGTCGAGATATTTGTCGAGCGGCGCATAGTCGATGATCTCGGTGCTTGTCTCCGCGCGCGCGGCGAATTTCTCAAGCCCCTGCGCAGCGGCGGCGCCCGGAACGAGAGCGGCGTATGCGGCGGTGGCGAACGCGGCGGCCAGCCGGCGCGAAATGGCGATTGTCATTGGTGGTCCCTCCGATGTCAGACGGGACTGAACACCGCCCCGGCTTTCCCGGCAACCAGACATAAGACACAATCATGCGAGCTTTCCGGATCGCCATGACACAGCCATTCGTCACCCGCTTTGCCCCTTCGCCGACCGGCATGCTGCATCTTGGGCATGCGTTCTCGGCGTTGACAGCCTTCGAGGCGGCAAGGCGCGCGGGCGGGCGCTTTATTTTGCGTATCGAGGACATCGATGCGGCGCGCTGCAAGCTGGAATTCGAGGCGGCGATTTATGACGACCTGCGCTGGCTGGGCGTCGAATGGGAAGAACCGGTGCGCCGCCAGTCTGACTATCTCCGTGCGTATCATGCGGCCCTCGAAGCGCTGATCGCGCGGGGGCTGCTTTATCGCTGTTTCAAGACACGCTCCGAAATTCTGGACGAGATTGCGCGCGCGCCGCACCTGTCGCCGGAAGGTCCGGAAGGACCTGTTTATACCGGCGCGCCACTGGCGGCGTATGAGGAGCGTTCGCTGCTCGCCGAGGGCGCGGCTTTCGCGTGGCGCCTGTCGATCGCGGCGGCGCGCGCCGTCAAGGGGGCGAACGCCGACTCCTTGACCTTCGTTGAAGAAGCAATCGACGGGGGCGAACGCCGCGTCGTGCTGGCGCAAGCCGGCCTCTTCGGCGACGTCGTGCTCGGCCGGAAGGATTCCGGCGCCAGTTATCACCTCGCCTCTGTGCATGACGACGCACTGGCGGGCGTCACCCACGTCATCCGCGGCGAGGACCTTGCCCTTGCCGCGCATCTCCATGCCTTGCTTTGTGCACTATTTGGGTGGCCGCAGCCTGTTTACCGCCATCATCGTCTGATCACGGACGATCACGGCCAGCGCCTCGCAAAGCGCGACAAGGCGGTCACGTTGAGGGCGATGCGCGATGCGGGCGCGACGGCGGCGGACGTGCGCCGGCGGCTAGGGTTCGATTAGAGCGGATAACCGATCACGCCCAGCGCTGCAGCCGCTTCCAACATGCGTTTGTCATAACTCGCCAATGCTAGTTCGCGGCCGTTTTGTCGGATAAACGCTATCGTCGCCAAGTGAAGGCCGTCCAGCGACCGTACTGCAACGGGAAAAGGTTCTAGCGCCCTCGACAGCGTTTCTTCAGTCAAATCGACCAACTCAATTCGTAATAAGAGCAGCGAGAAGTCACTTGTCTGCGTAGACCTGCCGTAATTATGCAGGCGATTGACAACCTCGTAAGCGAGGAGCCGGCTGGCGATGAGGCGATTGCGCCAAAAGGCCTCGCCTGGGCGCCGGTCCTCCGCGAGAAGCTCAGCCAGCACCGCCGAAGAATCGACGTAAATCACCGATCGTCGCGATCCGCATCGAGGTCGCGCAGAATGTCGTCAAGTTTCATCAGGGGCCGAGTTTGTGGCATGGGCGCGTTGCGGTCTCGCGCCGGCGTGATGTTTCCCTTGCGAATTTGCTCCTCCCACCAGGCGTCGCCCGTCGAATTCGCCGGCGGCGGCGCAGACATTTGCGCCACTACGCGATCGCGGTCGGTGACAAGGATTGTCTCCCCCGCCGCCGCGGCGCGGATGTATTCCGACAGCTTGTTTTTCAGCGTTTTGATGCCGACCTTGCGCATCTACTAGAAGTAGCTACCGGTAGCTACCTTGTCAAGATCAATGATTGAGCGTCGTCGCCGATGCCGCGGGGTAGCGGTCGCCCGTTACCGCCTCCGGCGGCGCCGCGCGCTCGATTGCCGCGATTTCGTCTGCCGACAGCGACAGCTTTAGAGCGCCGACATTTTCTTCGAGCCGCTCGATCTTTTTCGTGCCGGGGATCGGGATGATATTGTCGCCCTTCGCCATGACCCAGGCGAGCGCGATCTGGCCCGGCGTTGCGCGCTTTTTCACGGCAATTTCGGCGATCTGATCGACCAGCGTCAGATTTTTTGCAAGCGCGCCGTCCGCGAAGCGCGGATTGCCCATCAGGCGATAATCGCCCTTTGAGAAATCCTTCTCCGAGCGATAGGCGCCGGTCAGCAGGCCGCGTCCGAGCGGGGAATACGCGACGAAGGCAGCGCCAATGTCGCGGCAGGCGGGGATCATCTCCTTCTCCATCTCTCGCGTGACAATCGAATATTCGCTTTGCAGCGCCGCGATTGGATGGACAGCGTTTGCTTTTTTCAGCGTCGCTGCATTCACTTCTGACAATCCGATCGCGCGCACCTTCCCCGCCTTTACGAGATCGCCCATCGCGCCGACAGACTCCTCGATTGGCACGTTTGGGTCGCGCCGGTGCATGTAATAAAGATCGATTGTTTCGATCTTCAGCCGCTTCAGCGAGGCGTCGCAGGCCTGCTTTATATATGCGGGATCATTCGAGAGCCCGCCCCAGCCGCCGTCCGGCGTTCTGACAATCGCGAATTTTGTAGCGACAACGACGTCTTTCCTGCGGCGCGCAAGGAAGCCGGAGAGTTGCCCTTCATTGCGGCCCGAGCCGTACATATCGGCAGTGTCGAAGAAATTGACGCCGCGCTCAAGCGCAGCATCGAGCACCCTTTCCGCTTCCGCGTTGGACAGCGCATCGCCGTAGAACTCGGCAAGCCCCATGCAGCCAAAGCCAAGGCGGGAAACGGAAAGACCGGACTGACCAAGAGGACTCTGGCCAAGGGGAATAGTACGCATGAGAGGTCCTGTTGAATGAGGGCGCGCTGCCGCGCCGGATTTCCATTTAAATTTGACGGGAATACGAAAGGTCTTCAATCGCGAATTTGTGCCGCCGACCTGACAGTCTCGTGAAGGCGCGCGCCCTCGCAGTGTCACGCTTCCCGGCTAGAACGCGAAAGGGCAAAAGCTGGGGCAAATAAAATGGGCAAAAAGCGTTCGACGACTGACCGCAATCGCGGCGTGCCCGTATCGTTGCGCCTCTACAAATGGGCGGGCCAATGGGGCCCTTTCAAGGTGCGCATCCCGTGCGGGGAATGCGCGCTGACCGAGGACGTGATCAAAGACACGCTCGGCTTCGAGCTGGCGAATGCAAAGGTCGATTTCACGATCAAGGAATGGCTGACCTGGTGGTGGGAGCCGTTGTTCGCCGGCGGCGGGTGGCATGCGCCGATCGTCATTGTCGGGCGCACCGTGATCAGCCAGGGGGAAGCGTTGAATCGCGGCGTGCTTGCCGAAACCGTGATTCGCGAGCACGTTTTGCGCTTCGACCTTGAAGGGAGCCATTTCTTCGGCAAGGAGAATTGCGGCCATTGCAAACGCGGCAAGGCCTATCTTGACGCCGCGGGCATTCCGTATACGTATCACGATGTCGTCAAGAATCCGGGCGCAATGTATGAAATGCTGGCGCGCGTCAAGCCGCTGATCGGCCCGAAAACGCCGATCACGACGCCGCAAATCTGGCTGGACGGCGCCTATGTCGGCGGCGCCGATGAACTCGGGCGCAAGCTCGGCGTTGAGGTCGAGCCCGATCCCCGGCGCGGCAAGGGCTCGCTATCGTGAACGGCGAACGGCATGGTCAGTTGAAGGAGAACGTTCGATGAAATCGTTTTTGCTGCTCGCCTTGCGCGCCTCGACCGGAGCGCTGCTCATCATCTGGGGTCTGATCAAGACACAGGCGCCGGACGCCGCCATTGGCGTTTCCAACAAATATTACGCCGGCCTCCTCAGCGCCGAAGCGCTGCAAACGCCGCTCGGCTGGGCGCAAGCGGGACTTGGCGCGCTGGTTATTCTCGGGCTTTTCCGGCGCATCGTTTACCCGTTGCAGGCGATCGTACTTTTTGTGGGCGCGGCGGCGATCTGGAAATATCTCGCCGATCCCCTCGGCCTTTACCTCCTCGACGCCGAGAGCCGCCAGGTGCTGTTCTTTCCCTCAACGACCGTCGCGGTCGCCGCGCTGATCCTGCTTGCCTTCCGAACGGACGACCGCGCCGCGCTCGACCGGCTGATCTTTCGCGGCGCCCGCTAATACGCGCTGATTGGATGGCGCGGTGCGGTGAACGGCGGGAAATCCTGCGAGAACTCCCTATATGGTGAGCAAAGGAGAACTAACCCGATGCTGCGCGACCACCCGCTGAACGAGAACGACGCCCTCGACCCAATGTCGTTCATTCTCAACCTTTTGTGGCTCGTGCTTGGCGGCGCGATTGCGGCGGCCGGCTGGTTCATTGCTGCGCTTGTCATGGTCGTCACGATCATCGGGATACCGTTTGCGCGCGCAGCGTTCGACAACGGCGTCTATTCGCTGTGGCCGTTCGGCGTCCGCGCCGAAGCCCGCGACCGGCTCTATGGCGAGGATATCGGCACGGGGCCGCTTGGGCTTCTCGGCAATCTGATCTGGTTCGTTTTCGCCGGCTGGTGGCTGGCGCTCGGGCACGTGATTGCTGCGATCGTGCTAGCGATCACGATCGTCGGTCTGCCATTCGCATGGGCGCATCTGAAGCTTGCTGGCTTTGCACTCTGGCCAATCGGCCGATCCGTCGTGCGCCATGACGTGTGGCGCACGCGGCGCTATTGAACGCGGCTGTCGCAAAGCCGCCCCATATCCATCGACACAGGTCGAGGCGACTTCTGCAATCTTGAACCGCAGACGTCGGACTTAGCTGTCGGCGAGCACTTCAAAGCCGCCGAAAATCATCCGTCGGCCGTCGAATGGCATCGCGACGCCTGTGAGGCGCGAATCCTCCATTGCGTTCTTCATGCCGGCATCGCGCGCCGCGCGCGACGGCCATTCAATCCATCCGAAGACGACGGTTTCGCCCGCTTCCTTTTTCACGGCCATCGGGAACGACGTCAGTTTGCCGTCCGGCACATCGTCGCCCCAGCAATCGACGACGCGCAGCGCGCCATGGTCTTTGAAGACGCGTCCAGCGATTTTGATGTGTTCGACATAGTCCGCCTTGGCAGCGTCCGGCGCAGCGGCGACAAACAGGTCTACATAGGTCATGTCAGCTTCCTTTCAGGTGAATGCAGCGTGCAGCACAGCGATATCGATCTTCTTCATCGGCATGATCGCTTCGAAAACGCGAGCGCCCTTGACCGGATCGCTCATCATCTTGTCGATCCCTTCCGGGATGATTTGCCACGATAAGCCGTAGCGGTCTTTCAGCCATCCACATTGGCTTTCGGCGCCGCCGTTAGCGGTCAGCGCCTCCCAAAGGCGGTCGATCTCTTTTTGCGTCTCGCACAGCGCGACAAGCGAGCACGCTTCGGTCAATTTGAAGTGCGGACCACCATTCAGCGCCGCGAACTCGGCGCCGTCAAGCGTGAAGCGTGTCAGCATGGCCGTTCCCTTCGGCAACGGCGCGCCGTCGCCGTAACGCATGACACTGATGATTTCGGAGTTCGGAAACAAAGAGACGTAGAAATCCGCCGCCACCTCGCCGTCGCTGTCAAACCAGAGGCACGTCGATACGCGTTGCTTGATCGTCATTCTCAGGATCCTTTCGCAAAATCAGGCATCGCCTTGGCGGCCGCCGCCTGGATCTCGTCTGGCGTCATGGCGCGCAGCGGCGTTGCCAGCGACCAGCGGTGGCCGAACGGGTCTTCAACCATGCCGTAACGGTCGCCCCAGAACGCATCTTCCGCGGGCATGATGACCTTTGCTCCGGCGTCGGCCGCGCGCCTGATCGCCGCGTCGGCGTCAGGAACGCCAAGATGCATAGTGACCGGCGTGCCGCCCAGCGCCTTTGGGCCGAGCATGCCCCAATCTTTGTTCTCGTCAACCAGCATCACCATCGCGCCGTTGATCTCGACCGCTGCATGCATCAGGCGCCCGTTCGCGGCGGGGAGGCGCATCATCTCCGTAGCGCCAAATGCCGCTTTGTAGAACTCAATTGCGTCGCTCGCGCCGTCGCATATCAGGTGCGGGGCAAGTCCCGCCGCTCCCGCCGCTGGTTTCTTGTCGTGCGTCGTTGTCGTCGTCATTTTCGTCTCCCTTTCTTCATTACGCTTTCTGCTATCGATTGCAGTCCTGCTCAGAGCCGCTGCGCCGTTTCTTCAAGCTGCTGCGCTGCGCCTTCCCAGCCTTCCCGGAACCCCATTTCCAGATGGCGCTTTGCGTCTTCTTCGCTCGTATGCCGCGCGCCCCAGACCATGCGGGTCATCCCCGCGCCTTCGTCCGACAGTTCGACGAAGCCGGTCATGAAATGTTTGGGCGCAGGAACGTACCCTTCCGTATACCCATCAGTGAAGACAAGCCGCATCATTGGCTCGACTGCGAGGAACATGCCCTTATTGTCATGGCGCTCGCCTGCGGGACCCGCAAAAACCGTGTTAAAGCGTCCGCCGGGCCGCACGTCGAGATCGGCTTCGGCAACGCGCCACGGTCTCGGGCAGTACCATTCCTTGATCAGCGCACTTTCGATCCAGCAACGCCAGATAGCATTGCGCGGCGCGCCAAGCGTCACGTCGAGACTGAGCGTCAGCGCGTTCTCGCCTTTGGGATCATGAATTTTCATTCTGCTGTTCCTCTCCGCCAAATAAAAGTTCGATGTAGCGTCTGAGATGGTCGATACAGTCGAGCGCGACGGTGGCGTCGTTCGCCGCCTTGGCGAGAATGAACGCGCCCTGAATGGTCGCCTGCGTGTACAGAGCGAGGCTCCTCGCCGTCCATGATCCGTGTACGCCTGACTGAGCCATCAGAGCCTCAATGTCAGCTTCGAGCGTTCCGGCGTGACCGGCGATCGAGCGCCAGCAGGCGTCTCGAATATCGTCGGATGCGCCATAGGCTTCCTGCACCATGGTGCCGACGAGGCAAGTGAATTCCGCGATATCGCCGCGAACAAGCGCGCGCCTGAAATCGATATAGGCAAGGACGCGCGCAAGCGGCGTCGGGGCGTCGTGATATCCGGCGCCCGCGAACAGCGCGCCCGTCGTCGCTGACCAATGATCAGCCGCCGCAACCGCGAGCGCCTCCTTCGAGGGGAAGTGGTGGAAAAACGCTCCCTTCGTCACCCCTGCCCGCGCACACAGGTCATCGACAGCGGTCGCTGAATAGCCCTGTTCCCGGATCGTTCCGACGGCGCTATCGAGCAATTTTGTGCGGGCGGTAGTTTTCATTTTTAAACCATACCGACTAGTTGGTATTGTGTCAACAAGCTTGTTGTAGGGGTCGCCCGGCGCCCGTTGCAACACGCGCTGTGTCGGGCTCAGGGCTGCTGCGCGCTTCGCCCGTTTCTTAGCTTTGGACGCCACCCGGCGGATTGGGCGGCGCTGCGCGCTCGACGTCGCATCGCACGTTCTGTGCAGTTGTAGATTCTTGTGCGCCCGCAAAGCCAGTCGGGCACAAGAGGACTGCAACGAAAAAAACGGCGCAATCGACTATGAAGATTTGCTGTTTTTGTCGGCAGCGCGCAGGCGGTGCGCACACTATCGAACACGTCGCTTGACCGGTCGGCGAAAGTGCGGCCACACTTTAGTTGAACTGTCGGCGGGGGCCCTTCACGTGAACGCTGAGGAATTCAACGCGGCCCTGTCGGGGCCCGCCGGCCTTGCTTTGGGCTCGGCAATCGTCCTTGTGCTGATGGGCGGCGCAACGCGGCTGATCCTGACGTCGGAGCAGCTCACCGGATCATCGCTGTTCAATCGGCTGTTTATTGTCGTTGCAACCGTATCGACCTTCTTCTCTGCAATCTCGTCGGCGATCGGTTTTTCGCTCATCACGTCGCAGGAAACCTCCGACTTCTTTCGCAATGCGATCTCGCCGCCGGCCTTTGGCGTTTTCGTTTTCTTTCTCGGCGTCGCGGTGTGGATCGGCGGCGCAGAGCTTGTCCGGCATCGCGACTGGTTCAGGGGGATGGGGAACGGGCCGGTTGCTACCCTTCTGCATTTCCTTGAGCGGTCCATAAAAATCTTCATCGTCATCCCGGTCTTGTCGCTAATCCTGTTTGTGGTCTCGACCTGGACGACGGTTGTCGGCATTGCAGGCGTTGACGCCGTGCGTTTCACCTATGGCGCGGAATTGCAGCGCTTGCAGGCGGAATGCGCGGCGGTGGTCGCCTGGCGCCAGCGCGACCTCGCGGTTGTCGAAGACCTTAAACTGTCGGTTCGCACGACAGCCGAGGCGGCGCGCCGCGAACGCGAAGGCGGCTTCCAGACAGGGGCGGCCGGGCGCGGCGCGGTCGCGGCTTACATTGAGGGCGTCGCGGGGTGGTATGGCGCCGTCGAGGATAGCGTGACCGGGGCGCTCGCCGCCGCGGATGCGGGCGGCAACTCGCCGTTCGCGCCCGAGATTTGCGCTGCAAAAGCCGACAGTTTGCGCGCGCTTCTCGCCAGCAACGCCTATGCAAACTATGATCGGTGGGCGAGCGCGTATGAGATGGCGTTCAACGATTTCGCGATTGTGCTCAATCGCTGGCGTCAGGATCGCCGCATCGAAACATTGCTGGAGTCGCAGCTGACCGCTTTCGATCGCGCCAACCCCAAGCCCGTCTCCGGGCTCTCCGAGCCCCAGCGCCGCGCGATCGATGCGTATTCAGACGAAGTGACCGGCGCCCTGAAAAAATTCATATCGACCCAGAAACGCAACAAACCGGCGCTCCCAATCCGCTCAGCGGCCGAGATATCGCCCGAGCGCGGTCTCGACATTGTCACGTCAATGTTTGCTCCCGATGGCGACGCCGCCCCACAAGCCGGGAAAATCTCTCGAACCGCTGAAGTCGTCGCGGCCGAACGCATTCCGCTCCTTTCCGAACTGACGCCGCGCGATGCCGTGCTGAAACACGCGCAGATATTCTCGGACGTGTGGGCGCTGGGCATCGCCTGGGATTATGCAAGCTATATTCTGATGCTTGCGTTCTTGTTCTTCCCGTCGGCGGAGCGCGCCGCTGGCAGGAAAGACGACTGACCGCTGTTACGGGAAATTCGCGGCGATAAAGTCGTCAGCGCAGGCCGCCAGATGCCGCTCGATGTCGGCGGGCGCGCGCGGCGCCATGCCGAACATGGCGCGCATATGGTCCTCGCCTTTGACCATGCCCAGAAACCGCCATGCGGCGCCTTCCGCATCTTCAAGCGGGCGCTCGCGCAACGCACTTTCATTTTCAAGATAAGCGGCGAGCCGGCGGACCGTCGGGCGGATCGCGCTGTCAAAGAAGAGTGTCGGCAAGCGGTCGCTGCGCTGCCCTTCCTGCATCATCAGCCGGTGCATCGACAGCGCTTCGGTGTCTGTGACCAACAACAAGAAGCGCCGGCTGAACGCGATGAGCCCCTCGCGCAAGGATTGCCCGGCGGCCCCGTCCTGCGCTGCGGCGTCAAGGAATGCTCCGCACTTTGTGGAAATTGCCTCGCGGAGCAGCGCCTCCTTGTCGGCAAAGCGGGCGTAGACCGTCGCCTTGGCAACGCCGGCCGCTTCAGCGATCGCATCAACGCTCGCCCCGTCAAATCCGCGCTCCAGAAACAGGCGCTGCGCGGCAAGAATGATCGCCGCATCCTTTTGCGTATCGCGGGGGCGACCAGGACCTTTGGGCGCGCAGCCCGAAATTTTGATGACGTAATCTATTGACATACTATACCGTATGGTATTTATACTCTGATTTATGAACCGTCAAGTCTTCTAATCCGTAGGCTAGTCGGGCCGGCGCAGAGCGGCAAGCGATGCGCCAACGAGCGAGATGACACCGTGCTGCGTATAGCGCTTAAAATGCTGATCGGCGACCGCGCCAAATATTTCGCGCTGGTGTTCGGCATCGCGTTCGCGACGCTCCTGATGAGCCAGCAGGTGTCGATCTTCATCGGCCTGATGACCCGCACCGCCAATCAGGTGCTCGACATTCGCGAGGCGGACGTCTGGGTTATGGACAAGCGCGTGCGCTATGTCGACGAGGTCGAAGCCCTGCCCGATGAGGCGCTCGGCCGTGTACGGAGCATTCAGGGCGTCAAATGGGCGGTCCCCCTCTTCAAGGGCCTCGCCATCCTCAGAACCCCGGCGGGCGAACTGAATCAGATCAGCCTGATCGGCGTTGATGACGCAACGCTGGTCGGGGCGCCGCGCAAATGGCTGGCAGGCGATCTTTCATCGCTGCGCGAACCCGATGCGATCGTCTTCGATCCGCAAGGCGCGGCGTTCGTCTGGCCGGGCGAGGACGCCCTTACAGCGGTGGGGCGGCAAGCGGAAATCAACGATTATCGCGTCTCGGTGCGCGGCATTGCCGATGCCTCCGCGCCATTCATCACCTTTCCGATCGCCTATGTTCGCTATTCGCTCGCGACGCGGATCACGCCGCCAACGCGCAACAAGATGAGCTTCGTGCTGGTGCGCGCCGGCGATGGCGATGACGCCAAAACGCTGGCGCGGCGCATTGAGCAAGAGACCGGTTTCCAGGCCTTGACGCGGGTGGAGTTCGCCTGGCGCAGCGTCAATTACTACCTGACGCGCACGGGCATCCCGGTCAATTTCGGCATAACGATTGCGCTTGCGGTGATCGTCGGCGTCGCGATTACAGCACAAACGCTCTATCTCTTCGTCATCGAGAACCTGAAACAGTTTGGCGCACTAAAGGCGATTGGCGCGACCAACGCACAGATCGCTGCGATGGTGCTGCTGCAATCGGCGGTCGTCGGCGCGATCGGCTTCGGGCTCGGCATGGGCGTGTGTTCGCTCTTTTTCGCAGTGACAGGCGACGTTCCGGCGCTTGAAGGCTTTGTGCTGCGCCCGGAAGTACTGATCGGCGTCGGCGCTGTCGTTGCCGTCATTATCATTCTCGCCTCGCTCGGCAGCCTGTTGAAAGTGTTCCGCGTCGATCCGGCGATTGTGTTCAGGGGATAGCCATGACAACCGCCCTCTCCGCCCGCGGCATCGAGATGGACTTCGGCTCGAATGGCATGCGCACACGCGTCCTTCATGGCGTCGATCTCGATATCGAGTTTGGCAAGCTGACGATGCTGGTCGGACCGTCAGGGTGCGGAAAGACAACCCTGCTGTCGATCGTCTCAGGGACCTTGCGCCCGACGCGCGGCGACGTTGACGTCATGAATGCCCGCATCACCGCAATGCGCGACGGCGAGAAAGTGAAGTTCCGCAGAAGCCGCATTGGTTTTATTTTCCAGCAGTACAATCTTCTCCCCGCGCTGACGGCGGCCGAGAACGCCGGCGCGCCTTTGGTCACGGCGGGAATGTCGCTCGATAAGGCGACGGCTCTGGCGAAGGTGACGCTGTCGGGTCTCGGCATGGGGCCGCATGCCGACAAGCTGCCGCGCCAGCTCTCTGGCGGGCAGCAACAGCGCGTCGCGATTGCGCGCGCGCTCATCCATAACCCGGCCGTCATTGTCTGCGATGAGCCGACAGCCGCGCTCGATGCGGACAGCGGACGGCAGGTGATGGACCTTCTCAAGGAAGCAAGCCGCGACCCCTCGCGCGCGGTTCTGGTCGTCACGCATGACAACCGCATCTTCCACTATGCCGACCGCATCGTATCGATGGAGGACGGCCGCATCATTCGCGATGTTA
Source organism: Parvularculaceae bacterium (assembly GCA_046154725.1). Classification (GTDB taxonomy): domain Bacteria; phylum Pseudomonadota; class Alphaproteobacteria; order Caulobacterales; family Parvularculaceae; genus Amphiplicatus. The sequence continues at coordinate 22,133 of JBJXFO010000168.1, forward strand.
CTCAGCAGACCAGCGAAAGTGTTCCTTATGCGCATTAAATTCTCAAGCCCGGCAATCCTGCCGCTTGCTGCCGCTGGCCTCTTTGCCTTCGCGGTGTCATCGGTGATCCGGCCGTCACAGGGCCGCGCAGATCCTGTCATCCCGCCGCCGGAGGCGCCGTATGCCGCGACGGTGTCGGGCGTCGGCGTCATTGAACCTGAAAGCGAAGTCATCGCAATCGCAACGGAATTGCCCGGCGTCATCCGCGAAGTGCTCGTCAAGCCCGGCGACAGGGTCGACGCTGGCGCGCCGCTCTTCAGATTGGACAATCGCGCGCTGGACGCGGCGCGCCTTGAGGCCGCGGCGACGGCAGCAGCCGCGGCGGCCAACGCCGATGTTGCCGGCGTCAATCTCGGCGACGAGAAAAAACGCCTCGCGATACTTGAAAGCGTCTCCGACAAGCGCGCCATCAGCGTCGATGAACTTGACCGAATGCGCTTTGCCGTCCGCCGCGCGGTTGCCGCGCTGGCGCAGGCAAAGGCGGGCGCGGAAGCCGCGGCCGCGCGCGTTACAATCATCGATACGGACCTTGCGCGGCGGACGATTGCCGCGCCCATTGCGGGCGAGATATTGTCAGTCGATGCCCGGCCTGGCGAATTTGCGAGTGCCGGACCATTGGCCGCGCCGCTCATGACGATTGGCGCAACCGAGCAGCTGCGTGTCCGTGTCGAAATTGACGAGACCGACATTGGGCGCGTTACCCCAACAAGCGCGGCCGTTGGCGTTGCGCGCGGGGCGAGCGACAAAGAGCTCCCACTCAAATTCGTGCGGATTGAGCCGCAGGCGACGGCCAAACGCACGCTTGCCGGAGGCTCCGAGCGTGTCGATGCTCGCGTAATTGAAGTTCTCTACGATCTCGAACCCGGCGCGCGGGCGATCGTCGGCCAACGCCTCGATGTCTTCATCAATGATGCCGGCGCCGCAGCGATCGCGAGCAATGCGCCATGAACCGCCTGTCTCCCCATTTTGCGGCGATGTTGCTTGCCGGCTGTGCTGTCGGCCCGGATTACAAAGTTGCCGACGTCTCGGCGCTGACGCCCGCCGCCTTTTCTGACGCCGGCAACGGGGAAAGCCCCGCTGACTGGTGGCGGACGCTTGGCGACCCCGCGCTCGACGCGCTGGTCGCAGACGCGCTCGGCGCCAACCGCGATTTGCGAGCGGCTGAAGCCAATGTTCGCGCCGCGCGCGCCAGCCTCGGGCTCAGCCGCTACGACCTTGCGCCGACGGTGCGAACGGTCGGCGAATACCGCCGCGGGCGGACATCCGCCGACGGCCTTGGCGCAACGATTCCCGGCCTCCCCTCTGGCCAGCCTTTTCCCGATACGAACCTTTTTGACGCCGGCGTGACCGCAAGCTGGGAGATTGACTTCTGGGGCCGCGTTCGCCGCGGCGTCGAAGCCTCGCGCGCGACCTATGAAAGCGCCGATGCCGACCGCCGCATTGCCGAGGTCAGCGTCACCGCCGACGTCGCGGCAGCATATGTGGCGCTGCGCGGCGCAGAACGTCAGCTGGGCGTTGCGCGCCGCAATGCAGACAAGCAGCAAGAGACTCGCGATTTGACCGAAAGCCTTGAACAAGCGGGCCGCGCGTCAAGTCTCGATGCATCGCGCGCCCGTGCTCAGCATGAAACGACGCTTGCGACGCTTGCGCCGTTCGAAGCCGAAATCGCCGCACAGCGCCGCCGCCTTGCTGTGCTGACGGGGCGCGCGCCCGACGCGCTCCCCGGCGCGCTCAATGGTCTGCTGGCCGGCGACAGCGCCTTTCCGCAAATCCCGAAAGGCGCGCCGGCCGGCGACCCCGCGACGCTGCTTCGTCAGCGCCCTGACATTCGAAAAGCGGAGCGCGACCTTGCCGCGGCAACCGCGCGCATTGGCGTTGCCGCTGGCGATCTGTTCCCGCGCGTGCGGTTTGTCGGCGCAATTGGCGCCAGCGCATCAAGCCTTGCGACGTACGGGTCCGGCGCCTCAATCGATTATGGCTTTGGCCCCACGATTGAATGGGCGGCGTTCGACCTTGGCCGCGTGCGCGCACGCATCCGGCAATCGGAAGCAGAGGCGGACGGCGCCCTTGCGCGGTATGAACAGACAACTTTGCGGGCGCTGGAGGAAGCGGGCAACGCGTTCACGTCGCTGGCGCGCGAGCGCGAGCGCAATGCGCGGCTTGCGCGTGCGGTGTTAGAGAGCGCCGACGCCGCCGCTCTCGCCGCGTCACGCTATCGCGCCGGCATTGACGGCTTCCTGAACGTTCTCGACGCGGAACGCCGCCTTCTCGATGCGGGGACCGCCGCCGCCGCCAGCGACACGCGAACGCTGCAATTACTGATCGGCGCATATCGCGCCATGGGCGGCGGCTGGCAGGCAACAGGCGCGGTGCGCGAGGCGTCGCGGTAGCGGCATTAGCCGCGCCAATGTACTCGACATCGAAGCCAACAATTGGCTAAGCCGCAGGCGGCTTGCCGCGCATTGCCCGCGCGATCAGGGCGACGACGAACAGCACGACGAACACAAAAAACAACGCCTGCGCAATGGACGCCGCCCCAGCGGCGATACCGCCGAAACCGACCACGGCGGCAATCACCGCGATGACAAAAAAGGTTACAGCCCAGTTTAACACGCTTGAACTCCCTTGGGTGCGGAAGCGGCGAGCACGCGCTGCCGTCAGTGATCAAACGCGAGCACGGCCAATGCGTTCCCGGCCTTCAGGCCGCAACGGCGGATGCAGGCGTGTTGTCGACCGGGAATTCAACGCACACTTTATAGCCGCCGCCTTCGTGGGCGCTGGTTGTTAGCGTGCCGCCCATCTGCTGCGCGAATGCCTTCATCAACCGCGAGCCGATGGAGACGCGCGACGCCTCGATATTGGCGGGCGCCATACCGACGCCGCTGTCGTCGATCGTCAGGCGCGCGACGCCATTGGCGCGAGACAGGTCAAGCGTAATGACCCCGGATGCGCCCTCAGGAAATCCATGCCGGAAGCAATTGGTGATGGCTTCGACCGCGAGAAGGACCAGCGGCGTTGCGATGTCGGTCGGCAGCGAGAATTTATCAACGCGAAGGTCAAGCCGGACGCGCGCGGCTTCGCTGACATAGGCGCTTCTCAGATAGCCGCAAAGTTCCGTCATCAACAATTGCATGTCGACGGCGGTCAATTCTTCAATTTCGTAAAGCAGGCGGTGAACCAGCGCGAGCGCGTTAACTCTCAAGCGCGACTGTTCGAGCGCTGCGCGCGCCGCCGGATCTTTAAGGCCGCTGGCCTGAATGCTGAGGATGCTCATCACCATTTGCAAATTGTTCTTTACGCGGTGATGGACTTCGCGAATGAGGTTTGTCTTTTGCGCCAGGGCGGCCTGCAGGGCGGCGTCGCGCGCGCCGATCGTTTGCGACATCGTTGCGAGATCAGCGCCGAGAATGCGCAATTCCGCCGGCGCCTTCGCCATCGACGGCCCCACAGAATACCGCCCGCGCGCATAGGCGCCCGATATCCGCCGCAAATAATCGACCCAGCGGCTGATCAGGTGTTCGGTGCCGAGCCAGATTGCGATCGAGGCGAACAGCATCATCACAAGCGGGAACAGGAAATCGGCGCCGACATTCCAGTAGGTTGACGCAAAGAGGCTGCGCTCTTCTTTGGCGAAAACAATCGCCACCTTGTCGGCGAGCAAGGGCGCGGCCGCGAACGACCATTGCACGCCATGTGCGTCCTCCGCGGTTTGCAGCATTTCGCCGACAAGGATTGGCCTGGAAAAAAGCTCATCGGCTTTTTCCGGCTTGTCAGCGGCCATTACTTCGCCAGTGCGACTGTCGATGATCGCATAGAGTTCGTCGTCAGCAAGTTCGCGCACCGTTATCCGGCTTTGCAGCCAATCCGCGCTGATCGGCATGGAAAACATACCGGCCAGCTCGCCAGAGGAATCGATGACCGGCAACGTCGCCGTATAAATGTCGCGCTGAACAAGGCGGCCAAATTCCGGTCCGGTGACCGCGAATTCGTTGTCGGTCTGCGCCGCTTTCCACCATTCGGCGGCGCGGGCGTCATAGCCGCTCGGCGGAGTGACAGCCGAGCATACCAAGCGCCCGTCATTGTCGAAGAACGCGATGTTCAGAAATTCCGGCAGACTGATCAGAACGCCCTTCAGCAAGGGTTCGCAATTGCCAGTGTTTTCCACTGAGATCTGACTGGACAGCACAGTGAGAATTGTTTCGGCGTTGCTAAACAAATTCTGATCCGCGCTCGCGGTTGCAATCGCGCGATTGACAAGGCGTTCGCGAGCAACTGCGTAATCGCGCTCATAGCGGGCAAACCCTTGGAAAATGCTGAGCGCGGCGCCCGGCAGCAAGGCCAGCGCCACAAGCGATATCAGGCGTACACGGAGCGACTGCGATGGCGCGACGGGCGCAAGCGCCTCCGCTGCCGCAAGTTCCGCAATTGGGTCCGCAGTCGGCGCTGAAACTGGCTCAGGCCCCGGAGCCCGGCGCAACGCGGGCAAGATCGGCGAGGATTTCATCGACGGCCTCTTTACCGCTGAGGCGCGCGTCGTCATGCGCCTGTTCAACTAATTTTGTCAGCGCGGCACGGGCGCGGTTGACGCGGCTCTTCACTGTTCCGATTGCGCACCCGGTTACCGCTGCCGCTTCCTCATAACTGAATCCGCCGGCGCCGACGAGCAACAGCGCCTCGCGCTGCTCGGCAGGGAGCGCTTTCATGGCGCGGTGCAAATCGGCGATCTCGATCGCCGCCTGTTGCCCGGGATGGGCGACAAGCTTTTGCTCGGCAACGGAGGGATCCCAATCTGCAACGCGCGACATCTTTCGGCGGTGCGAAAAATAATGGTTGCGAAGGATCGTAAAGATCCATCCCTTGAAGTTCCGCTCATCGTCATAGGACGCGCGCGACGCCCACGCCTTCATCATCGTTTCCTGGGCAAGATCGTCTGCGAGATCGCGCCGCCCGCACAATCCACGCGCAAAAGCGCGCGCTGCCGGGATAACTTCGAGGAGTTGCTGCTTGAATGCCGCTTCATCGAGGGGCGCACGCGCGCGCGCATCTTTCATTGCCCGCTGCTGCCCGAGCTGCCGCTGCCTGCGCCGCCGGCGCCTGAGCCGTCACGCGGTTTGCTCGCGGATTTTTTGTCGATGTCCTGAAGAATTTTCAAGAACTCGTCGGGAACCGGTTCATTCAAGACGTCGTCAAACAATTTTCGAAGACCGCCAATGATGGGATCATTCGGGGAAAGAGGCGCGGCTGCCGTGTCTTTGGCAGCTTTGCCCTTCGGCGTATCCGGCATCGACCAACTCCCTATTGCCCCATACACAACACGACCGTCCTTACCAAAAAAACCCCGCGGGGCATACCAACCGGTTGATTTCTCAACGCATTTCGATTGACTACGCGCGACGGGCAAAAAAGTTCCGGCCGCGTGGAACTTTTTCGGGATTGGCCGGTTTGGCCTTAACAAGTGAGAGGGTCTGCCATGTCAGCGGTTGCCGCGTTCGCCCCCCATCTACGATATTTGCGCCGCTATGGCCGTGCGCTTACGGGGTCCCAACAAAGCGGAGATGCGTTTGTCAGAGCGTCTCTTGAGGCGCTGCTCGAAAGCGCGGACGAAGTTCAATCGCTCGGCGACCCCAAAGCGGCCTTGTTCCGCCTGTTCCACAAAGTATGGCGCCCGATCGCGGACCGGACGGATGGGGCGAGCCGGCTGGGCGAGATGTTTCTTTCAGCGATACCGCCGCGCGAGCGCGAGGCGCTGCTGTTGACCGCTGTCGAAGGCTTCTCTCTGGAGGAAACTGCGCGCATTCTCGACCGGACAGTAAAAGAAGTAGAAACCGATATCATGGCTGCACGCCGATCAATCGCCGAACAGATGGCAAGCCGCGTTCTGATCATTGAAGACGAACCGCTGATCGCCCTCGACTTGCAAAATCTCGTTGAAGACCTCGGCCATTCGGTGGTTGGCGTGGCGACGACCCATCGCGAAGCAACGAAATTGGCCGCCGCGGAAAAGCCTGAGCTTGTGCTGGCGGATATCCGCCTCGCCGACGGTTCGTCCGGAATTGATGCTGTAAAAGAAATTCTTCGGTCGATGGATGTGCCGGTGATCTTTATCACGGCTTTTCCCGAGCGCCTTTTGACCGGCGACCGGCCGGAGCCCACCTACCTTATCACCAAGCCATTCCTTCCGGAAACCGTCCACGCAACGATCGGTCAGGCGTTGTTCTTCAAGCGCAGCGGCGATCCGGGCACGGAAGAAGGCCGCGCCTGAGGGAACCAACCGGCGCAGCCGGCGTTTACCCCCCGTACGCAACCTCGCGGACGCAAATCACCCTATGGAGTAGAACGACATGCAATCGAACGTTTATCGCGATGGCACGAATAAAACGTCGGACGGCATTGAATCGGCGATCGACCGCACGGTCGATGACGCAGAATCAAAAGTGCGCGAATTCGGCGACAAGGCTGCGAAAAAAGGCAAAGAGGCATTGCGCGCAGCTGAAGACGCCGCGAAAGACCTTAAAGGGATTTCCGCCGACGGCGCCGAGCTTTTGAAGCGCCGCGTCATCGAGAACCCCCTGGCGGCAGTCGGCTTTTCGGCGCTCGCTGGCGCCATTTTGTGGAACCTGATTTTCCGCCGCTAATCGATCATTGAAACCGCCGGGAGTATTGCCGTGGAAAAAATCAGCGCTCGCCTTGTGACGATATTCGGATTGGGCGCGCTCTTTTCCGGGGCAATCCTTTCGGCGGTCTTGTTTGCCGCCGGCGCGATTTATCTGGTGTTGCAGCCGAATGTTGGCTCGGCCGCCGCCGCTGCGTTGACGTCTGTCGCCTTAGCCATTTTTCCCGCTGTTGCCTTTGTCGTGTACGCGCCAAAAGGACAGGGTTTGGTTGAGCCGAAGAAAGCGGACCTCGTGTCGAAGTTGACGCCGCTCCTCTCGACTGCGGCGCTTGCAATCGCCGCGCGGCGTCCCCTTACTACGCTGGGCCTTGCCGCACTTGCCGGCGCTGTTTTGACGACCTTTGCAGCAAATAGCGACGGTAAGGCATAGGGCAGGACCGGCACGTCATGGAACACGATAGTGTTCTCGCAACGCCGGTTCCCGTTCGCGACCGCTTCCGCGCGGCGACCGTCAGCCTTGTTATCATCGCGACTATTGCTGCCTTTGGCGCTCTCATCGCTGCCGAGCCCGTTCTGGCGCCAACGGTTTTCGCACTCGTCCTTGCGCTGGCGCTGGCGCCGATTGCGAGCGCGCTCGAGAAGTTTGGATTCTCCCCATCGATCGCGGCGGTCCTGAGTGTTGTCACCGCAGTTGCCGCGATTGGCGCGATAGGGTTTTCCGTCACGCCGCTCTTTGCCGATCTTATCGGGCGCGCCCCTGACATTATCGAAAACGTCAACCGGAAAATCCTGCCGATACGGGACAGTCTGTCCGGCGTCGGCGACGCGGCGGAAGAAATCGGCGCATTTGTCGAGGAGGCCAATCGCGGCGAGAAAGTACAAACCGTCAAGATCGCAGGCCCATCGGCTGCCTCCAGCTTTGTCAGGATCGCGCCCGCGGCAATCGGCCAGGTTTTGTATGTCATCCTGTTCGCCATTTTCGTTCTCGCCGGGCGGCGCGATTACAGACTGAAGATTATAGCCTCGGCGCGGGGCGTTCATGAGCGGTTGCGGATCGCCCGCATCATCCGCGACATTGGCGAAAAAGTGTCGGACTATCTTTTCGTAATTACCGTAATCAATATTTGCCTCGGCATTGCCGCCGCGTCAATTTTTGCGGCGATCGGCCTTGAGGATCCTTTCCTTTGGGGCGTTGCTTTTGGCATTGGCAATTTTGTGCCGGTGATTGGCGCCGCCGCAATCATCGTTGCGAGCGCAATCGTCGGGCTCGCCTCACACGACAGCCTTGTTATGGCGCTTGCAGGGCCAGCCGTTTTGCTTGCCCTCAATATTGTTGAAGGAAACATCATACAGCCGATCGCCCTGTCACGCCGGATTGTCGTCAATCCGTTGGCGATCTTTGCGTCCTTTGCCCTCTTTGCCTGGATGTGGGGTCCCGTCGCTACCTTCATCGCGACGCCGGCGCTGGTGGCGCTCGCAGTGATCGCGCGCCACACGCCGGGGATGAAGCCGGTCTCCATCCTGCTCGCCAATGAAGCGCCGCCGCGCGGCAAACTCGCGGCCTACATGGCGCAGGCCCGCGCAAAAGCGCGCGCGGCGCGCGCTGCGGCTCAAACTGCGCAGTCGCCAGCCCGCCGCCGGGCGCGCGCAAGGAAGCCGGCAGCGGAAGGAACAATCGCCCGCGTCGCACGTTAATCCGGTGCCGCCTCTTCAGTACGGGGACGGCGTCAAAGCCAGACCGAAAGGAATGACCTATGAATTGGGATCGCATCGAAGGCGGATGGAAGCAGGCCACAGGCAAAGTCAAAGAGACCTGGGGCAAACTGACCGATGATGATATCGCAAAAGCGGCGGGCAAACGCGACCAGCTGCTGGGCGTTGTTCAAGAGCGCTACGGGGTTGCCCGTGACGTCGCCGAAAAGCAGGTAGCTGAGTTTGAGCGGGATTTCGACAATGTTCGCGCTGACATTTCCAAAAAAGCATAGGGCGGTCCCCCGTCAAACGGCGCTGCGTTCGCTCGCATCCACGCACGGAAAATTGTGCGTCATTATGAGCGAACGCGGAGTTCGCCTGATCAGGGTCCGCGCGGATGGCGATCATTTCTCCGTCTGCGCATCGGCCGAACCGAGGATTGCGTTACCATGACGTTTCATTGGCCTGCCACGTCGTTTACACAGTTTTCTGCAAGGTTTCTCGGTATGCGGATTGTCACAACTTCCGATGAGGATATTGAAGAGGGAAACGCTGACCCATCTTCGATTTATCCAACGCCGGAAGCTCTTGTTCAGGATCCATCCAGAGAGCGCGACGTCAAAGAACTCTTGTTGAAGCAATGGGCGCTGGACCTCGACCTCAAACTGACCGCCGATTCAGAAGGGATGTCGCCGGCATCGGAAGTACAGCGGACGCGCGATACCGATATGCTTCGACGCGTGGGACGATGCCTCACAAACCTTACGCAAGAAAAGTTAAGCCACTGACTTAGATTACCTGCCTCCGGCTGGCGTCTCGCCCCCCGATGTGCTCAGCCGTGTAGCCGCGCCGCCCTCGCTCCACACGAGGGCGGCGTTTGCTTTTCTGGAAGCCGTCCCGGATTTAGTGCAAAAGCCATTCGGCCATGCTTGAGCGTTAATTACGCTTCGGCGGGAAGGCGCGGGCGAATGACCTTGAGAGCGCTCCTGGCAATGGAAAATGAAATCGGCCCGGGGAATTCTTCGGCATCGCCGTCTATCGTCAGAAATAGCGGCAAACCGCCAGCGCCGCTAATGGTGCATTGCTCGCACGCCATCCGCTGAATTTGCAAAGACGCTTCAGCGCCGCCATTGGCAAACATCGCGAGAAGTCCTGCAAAACCGATAATGGTTTTGGTTTCGGCGAGATAGACACTCAGCGCGCCTTCATCGAGGCGCGCTCGTTGAGGAACCATGCCAGCGGCGCCGGTCATCGCATTGTTCGAAACAATCACTGTATTCGTCTCGATGCTGGTCGATGCGCCATCGATCGACAACAGGTATCGCATCGAGTTCGCCGCAAACGCGGCGCCGGCAGCATTCGCAACGGCCGCTGCTGCCTCTGAAAGCGTTTCCGCGCTGCGCAATTCCTCGCGCGCCTCGGCAATCTCCGCATAAGCGCCGAACACAATATTGTTAAGGAAAACGCGGTCCCCAATACGGCCAACGTCAATCATCTGCGTATCGCTGTCGAACGCCGTTTCGATTGCCGCACCGATCTCGAGAGGGATTCCAAGGTCACGGCAGAGCATGTTGACCGTACCGCACGGAAGCGGGGCGAGTGTCGCGTGCTGACCCATAAGGACGCCTGCGACAGCCGCTATCGTGCCGTCGCCGCCCGCGCACAAGATGAGATCATGCCCCGTCAACGCCGAAGCCGCATCGATCAACTCGGGCGCCTCGCCGCTAATAATGGTCAGCGACACGCCGCGCTTTTGCGCTGCCTTCTGCGCTGCTTCACGAATGACGCTTTCGCCCAGCGCTGCAACGCCGCCAGACCGGGCGCTGATAAGGAGTGCCGCCTTCATGCGCCCCCATCCTTTGACCATTGCTCGTCAATGCGGCGAAACGAAAGCCGCCGGTCTGTCCGGAATTCATCCTCATGATAGCGAATGATCTCGACACTGAGCGCGCGACGGTCGCCGACAAGAAGATTGAACGACGGAGCTTCGCCGCGCAGCCGCCCAGACGTCGCAGTGCCAGCAGCCAACAGCAATAACCGCCGGCCGCCGACACATTGGATGCCCGCGTCGGCGACATGCGCATGGCCCGTCATCACCACATCGGCCCCGCCAAAGGCTGCGACCTGCTTTAACGCCGCCGCATTCGAAACAACAGCGCGCCCGGCCCGGCCCGGTCCTGGAACCACCGGATGATGGAGGGCAACGATTTTCAAAACGTTTTGTGGCGCCGTCTTCAATCTTTGATGCAGAACAGACAGTTGCGCATTTGACACCGCCCCTTTTGACCAATCGACGGACGGCCGGACGCGACGGGCGGAGTTCATACCGAAAACAATCAGCCCTCTGGTTGCCAGAACCGGATCAACCGTCGTTGATAAATGCGTCTTGAACCGGCGCCATGGAAAGAACAGGCGCGCAAACAAATCATAGACAGGCGCATCGTGATTGCCTGGAACAACGACATACGGCGCCGTCAATTGAGCCATGAAGCTCTTTGCTTCCTGAAACTCCCGCCGACGCCCTGCCATCGTCACATCGCCCGTCGCCACAATCGCGTCAGGTTTCAGTGCACGCAAAGAGGCAAGAAGCGCGGCCAAGACTGGCGGGCGCACATCGCCGAAATGCAAATCAGAAATATGCGCTATCTTTAGCATACGCCTACTCGATCACCGTTCAGGCAAAAGGGACCGGCGAATGCCGATCCCTTTCATACGTTTATTACCGCGCGTTAACGCCTGTTTTTATCCGTTGGGATTGCCGTCTCCCGCACCGTCGACCGCATCCTAGATCTCGTCGCCCGCGTCGTCGATAGCGTCACCAACATCATCAACCGCATTCTCGATAGGGCCGTCGTTTGCGTCATCGACAACGTCCTCTAAATCGTCGCCGGCATCTTCAAGCGCATCGACCACATCTTCGGCGGCGCGCTCAACCGGCCCATCGCGATTAGATCGCGAAAAGGCGAGCGTCGCCACTACGGCGACGCCAAGGACTGCAAGTCCGACTATCAAATTTCGCATTTCAGTCTTCTCCATCCAAGAAAGGTCTCGCCGCTAACGTGGCCGAAGCGATATTAAGCGGGCAGACTCAGCACGAGCTTCCGATTGCCAAGCCCCGGCTCGCCAACTTGATCCCGTGCCGGTCATCAGCGCCAAGGCATCAACCATGGCTGACAAAATCCTGCTGCCCGCAAGCTTCGCTCGACTTCCGGAGAGTTTTTTCGGTTTTATTTCATTGCTGCGATTTCAACTCGCCGATGGCTGCAAAGTTCCATCGCTAGTTCGTGCACTGTCGTAAGAGTCGCAGGCGCCGCAATCCGGTATGAGTAGCCTTCGGATAAGCTTGGATTACCGAAAGAAGCTTCCGGCGCCGACTCCCGCGCAACTATGAGCATTATCATTTCGTGAGTTTGCAAACCGGCCGGGAACAATCCCGCCCGGTTGCCGTTCGATTTACGCATGCTGCTTTCGGCGCCCACCAGGGATTTGCAACATATGAAACCGATCGATGCCTCGGCGCTAAGGATTGTCAAGGCGAGTGATAACGCGCGCAAGGTTGCCTTCGTCGGAACTTTTCCGCCTGAACGGTGCGGAATTGCGACCTTCACAAGCGACCTCATCGAGGCGGTGAAGGGCGCTGATGCCGACTTGGACGTCACCATTTGCGCCGTCCGCTTGCCAACGTTTCAAGGCGCCTTTGGCCGCGAAGTCGCCCTCGAAATCGAGCAACATTCCGCGACTGACTATGTGCGGTCTGCGATGGGCCTGAATGAGCGGGGCGTTTCGACGATCAACCTTCAACACGAGTTCGGCATTTTCGGCGGAAACGCGGGCGACTTCATCTTGCGCTTTTTGAAGCGCGCCGAGGCTGAAGTCGTGACCACGCTCCACACAGTATCGCCGGATTTCACACGGGAGCAACAAGGGGTCCTCAGCGCGATACTCGAAAGATCGACACGCATCGTTGTGATGGCGGAGCGTGCGCGGACGGTCCTCATCGACACGTACGGCGCCGATGACGCGGCAATCGATGTCGTTCCCCACGGCGTTCCCAGCCGGCCGTTGCCTGACGTTGCGAATTTCAAGCGCATGATGGGCTTTGCTGACCGCAAGGTCTTGATGACGTTTGGGTTGATCGGGCGTGGCAAAGGCCTTGAAACAATGATTCATGCGATGCCGAAAATCGCATCCGAGCATCCAGACGCCCTTTATATCATTCTCGGCGCGACACATCCGAACATTATCGCTGCAGAGGGAGAGCTGTACCGCTCTGAACTCGCGGCGCTAGCAGCCTCGCTCGGCGTCAGCCGCAATGTCGCTTTTGTAGACAAGTACGCGACACTGCCGGAATTGCTCGATTATTTGTCGAGCGCAGATATTTATGTGACGCCCTATCTCAATCAAAATCAGATGACCTCGGGCACGCTCGCCTATGCCTATGCGCTGGGCAGGCCAATCCTGTCGACACCCTACTGGCATGCTGCTGAATTGCTCAGCGGCGGCCGCGGGGAGCTTTGCGCCTTCGGGGACAGCGCGGCGTTTGCCGCGTCGGCGAGCCGGATGCTCGGCGACCCTGCCCGGCTCGCCGCAATGAGCGCCGCTGCTTACGAGGCCGGCAAGGAAATGCGGTGGCCGGTTGTCGCGCAGCGCTATGTCGAGATTTTCAGGGCATGCGCGGCCGCGAAGGTATCTTCTGGCAAATCTCCCAGCGCTCGTGGGATGCCCGGCAAACGGGAGGTCGTGACCAGAATGCCCGGACGATTCAATCGCAGCGCCCCGTCGCTCGGACATTTGAATATGATGACTGACGGCGTCGGTCTGTTGCAACATGCAAAAATGAACGTCGCCAATCGCGCGGAAGGCTACTGCGTTGATGACAATGCGCGTGCTCTGCTGGCGATTTGCCGGTACTCCGATGCCGGTTTCTCCTCCCCTGACCTCGCAAGGCTCGAGAGCGTTTACGCGGCGTTTGTGCAGAATGCCTGGAATGCGGAAAATGGCCGGTTTCGCAACTTCATGTCCTATGACCGGAAGTGGTTGGAAGACGCAGGCTCTGAAGACTCGCATGGGCGAACGCTCCACGCGCTAGCGTCGGCACGGATCAGTCTTTCAAGCGCCGACAGGCGCATATGGGCGGACTGGCTATTGCACGAAGCGTTGCCTGCGACATCGATTTTTTCGTCGCCGCGTGCGTTGGCTCATACGGTAAATGCGCTCTGTCTTCTCGTGCACGACGCGCCCGCAAGACCTGCAATACTTGATCTCCTTCACGCTCACTCCGGATTTCTGCACGGTTTGCTGCGCCGCACGGCAACAGCCGAATGGTTCTGGTTCGAAGACTCGCTTTCCTATGAAAATGCCTTGCTGCCGGGCGCGCTCATAAACGCCGCACACTGTCTTGGCGACAAAGGAATGATGGATGATGCACGTGCGGCCTTATCTTGGCTCACCTATATTCAAACGGCGGAAGACGGCTGGTTTCGTCCCGTCGGCACCGGGAACTTTGGCGTTTATCGATCAATCGGATTGCACCACGATCAGCAGCCCATAGAGGCTTATGCGAGCATCGTCGCTTACGCCGCTGCGCACGCGAGTGATCCTGTTGGCCAATGGAGCGAGCGGGCACGAATGGTGTATCGCTGGTTCAATGGCTGGAACGATCTCGGGGCTCCGCTTTTGGACGACGCGAGTTTTGCCTGTTATGACGGCCTGCACGCGCTTGGCGCCAATGCCAATCAAGGAGCGGAATCTTGCCTTGCTGCAATCCTTTCATCAGCGGAGTGCGCAATCATGGATTCCACGGCAAGCTATGATGACGCGCCGCGTCTCGTCGTGAGCCCCCGCCGCATGCACCGCGTTGGCGCATAAAATGCTGCTGCAACAGGGCGTACGTATTTGAGAAGGCTTCCCCTCCGCCTGATGCCCGATCCTCGGCGCGTCGTTGTTCTCCCGTTTCAAATCGCGGTGGAACCGCGAAGCCTCAACCCTACGGATTTACCCAGAGCGCGTCGCATCGCTGAACGGGTGGCGCGCCTGCCGGAAGCCGGCATCGAAGATCTGTACACAAATCTTCTCAAGGGATTTCATCATCGGCATCGCGCGTTGGAGCGGATCATCGATCTGAGAATCGGTCAACTCGGCAGTATCCTTGACGGCCATGAAACGCTCAGCGTTACCGGCCGGCGCTTTATTGCCGCCCATTTTTGTCACGAATATTCGCCAGAAGCCGCAGCCCTTTTCAACCCGAGCATCATTCGCCATCACCGCAATCCTGACGACAAGGAGGGCTCGGTTCGTTTTATCCTGTCGCTGCGGTCGGTTGGCGAGGGGCATGTGTCATCCATTTCCTTTCGCACCGGCGACTGGGATCCGCGCGCCGGCCTGACGCTCGACGCGCCGGCTGACCTTGCGCAAGTTGCCGAGGCGGCCGACCCGCAGTCGTTCTTCGGTGAGGACGGCTCGGTAACGTTAAGGCGACCGGAGCGAACGCCGCTAGGCGAAGTTGTAATTTTTCCCATGACGCCGGCCCAGAGAAACGGCATCGAGGATTTGCGGCTGACTGAATTTATCGACGATGACGGATCTCGGCGCTATTATGGGACGTACACTGCGTATAGCGGCGGCGGCATCACGTCTGAATTGTTCGCAACTGCCGATTTTGAAACATTCAAATTGTCGCCCTTGCGCGGCAGCGCCGCGGTTAACAAGGGCATGGCGCTGTTTCCGCGGCGCATCGACGGAAAATACGCGATGCTAAGCCGTATCGACAACGAACATCTCTATGTTTCAATGTCCGATGATTTGCTGTGCTGGGACGGCGCCGACCGGCTCATCGGGCCGATGTTTCCGTGGGAATTCATCCAGGTTGGAAATTGCGGCGCGCCGATTGAAATTGACGAAGGTTGGCTGGTGCTGACGCATGCGGTCGGCGCGATGCGCCAGTACGCACTCGGCGCGTGCCTTCTCGACAAACGCGACCCCCGCCGCGTGCTCGCCAGAACCGCCGAACCAATCATGAAACCGGGCGACGACGAACGCGCCGGGTATGTGCCAAACGTTCTTTATACTTGCGGCGCCCTTGCAGTCGGCCGGGACTTGTTGATCCCTTACGGCATTTCCGACTGCATGGTCGGCTTTGCAGTAACGACAATCGACGCGCTGCTGGCGGCAATGCAGCCGGCGCAATCGCTCTCCTGAGCATGCAGCATTGAAAAAAGTTGGGTGCGGGGGCTGGATTTGAACCAACGACCTTCAGGTTATGAGTCAAGAAAAGGCCCGTATTCGCCGGTATAACGACAACAAAAACCGTCACACTGCATCACATTTTGTCCAATAAATTCAAGTATTTCATCGACAATCCGAGTTTTTGGCGCTATGAACGCGTTGGACGGGGCTTGAGCCTGTCTGCTTACCCCTTGCTTACCCGGAAAGACGATGCCGAAGCTGACAAAAGCGCTGATTGCCGGGCTTAACCCGACCGAAACAGATGTTGTCGTCTGGGATGAGAGCTTACCCGGCTTCGGAATCCGAGCGAAGGCGACAGGGGTCAAGTCGTTCGTCATTCAGTACCGCAACAAGACCGGCCGAAGCCGGCGCGTATCGCTCGGCAATCTGGGCAAGGTCACGCTCGACCAGGCGCGCAAGCAGGCGGTCAAACTTATGGGCCAAATTGCAGCCGGCGATGACCCCGCCGAAGAACGGCAAGTGCAACGGAAGGGCGAGACGGTGTCGCAGCTCGCCGACCTTTACATGCAGGCCCACTGCGCCGGCCGCTGCAAGCCCAGCACGATGGCCGGGCATATTTGGACGTTTAGCAAATTGATCAAGCCGAGGCTTGGCTCGAGAAAACTCCTTGATCTGCGCCCGGCAGATATTTCCCGAATGCACGTCGATCTGAGAGAGACGCCCTATAATGCGAACCGCGCGCTCGGGATGCTACAGGCGATGCTCAACTGCGCCGAACGCTGGGAGATTATCCCGCGCGGAAGCAACCCCGCATCGGTCATAAAGCCTTACCCTGAAAGGAAGCGTGAGCGATTCCTGAGCGAGGAAGAACTCCAGGCGCTCTTCGCCTCCCTGGATAAGGCCGAAGCGGCCGGATCGGTCACCATCCATGAGGCGGCGGCGATCCGCTTGCTGATTTATACCGGCTGCCGCCTCAGTGAGATCACGACGCTCCAGTGGTCAAGCGTCGATCTGCCGAACGCCAGGATCATTTTTGAGAAGCACAAAACCGACAAACACGGAGCGAAGGCCATTCCGCTGAACGGGCCGGCGCTCGAACTCCTGACCAGCTTGTCGCGCGAACCGGACAACCCTTACGTCATTGTCGGCGGCGTGGCTGGCAAGCACCTCATCAATCTGCAGAAGCCGTGGCGCCGCGTACGCAAATCCGCCCGCCTCGACGGTGTTCGGATTCATGACCTCCGCCACAGTTTTGCGAGCTTCGCGGTCGGCGCGGGCGTTCCGCTGGCGCTGATCGGCGGTTTGCTTGGACACCGAAGCGTCCAGACGACCGCGCGTTACGCTCACATCGCCAACGACCCGCTAAAACAGGCGACGCACGTCGTCGGCGCGATCTTCGCGAACAGCGCGCGGGCGTCCACCACCGAATAGACCTATTCGGAGGTAACCGCCGATCGTCGGATTCAACGTTGCGCGAGTCGTGCGCCTTTACCTGGAAGCGCTCAAATGAGCGGTGACAACGCAATTTGACGAATACGCTGAAATTTCGTGTTCGAAAGGCTCCGACGGCTATGAGCTTGAAATTGGGTCATGGCCGTATTTCTTCTTGTACAAGTCATTCACCGCATCATATTGCTCTTGGGTGATGCGGGCCGCACCAATTTCCATTGCGTCGCCGTTTCCGCGTATGAGACGCCAACCTTTGCTAATCTGCCGAAGGTCGCTGCCTAATTTATTCGCCTGTAATTCAGCAATTTCGATGTCTTCCGCTTCCAATTCGAGGCGATAGCCATCAACAAACTCCACGCCCAAGGTCGTATGCAAAAAGGCAGCGGCCCGCTCGACCATCGGCTCGATCTGCTCTTCGCGCTTATCATCCTGTCGCGCCGCGTACCGCATCGCGTCGAAGGTCACAAAGGGAAGGGCGCGCACTTTTGCTACCAAGGAAGCGAGGCAATCCGGGGGCATGAGCCTGCGACCTTGGTCGAACCAGCCAAACACTTCCTGGGCCGCCGTGAGCGAATGGTCGAACTCGATTGCAGTTACGTGCCGAACGTTCTCAAAATCGACGACAACGCCCGGTCTAACCCGTCTTATTCACCCTACGACGTGGTTTGAGCGACGGCTGTGGCGGGAAGCCGCGATTTGATTCATGATTCTGTTTGCGAGACCGAGTCATCGTCAGATCGAGGAGCGCCACACCCGTC
>JBJXFO010000170.1:0-3523 GCA_046154725.1 Parvularculaceae bacterium
TCGCGCAAATCCGAGCAATGCGAGGAGGCGGCGGAGGAATTGTCGAAATTTGGACGCTGTGTCGCCATCCCGCAGGATGTTTCGACCGTCGAGGGCGGCAAGATCCTCGAGCGCGCCTTTGGCCATCACGAGACATCGCTCGACATTCTCGTCAACAACGCTGGCGCCGCCTGGGGCGCCGAGTTCGCCGAATTTCCCGAGAGCGGCTGGGACAAGGTGATGGACCTCAACGTCAAATCTCCGTTCTTCCTGACACAGACGTTTCACAACCGGATGAAGTCGGGCGCGACGCGAGAAAAGCCTGGCAAAGTGATCATGATCGCCTCAATCGACGGCCTTCGCATCAATCCGTGGGAGACGTATTCCTACCAGGCGTCGAAAGCCGCGCTCATTCACCTGACGCGGCGGATGGCGGCGCGGCTGATCAAGGACAATATCTGCGTGTCCGGCATTGCGCCGGGGGCGTTTGCTTCGGAAATGAACAAGGCCGCGCGCGATCATGGCGATACGGTTGCGTCCATGGTGCCGGCGGGCCGCATCGGCGCTGATGAAGACATGGCGGGCGTCGCAATCTTCCTCGCAAGCCGTGCGGGCGATTATGTGGTCGGCGAGACCATCGCGGTCGATGGCGGCGTTGCTCATTCGTCGTTCGGCCATTTCGGCGGGTGAGGGCGATGGCAGCGGAACAGCAATATCTGATCGGGTCGGGGTTCTCGGCGAAGTCAGCCGCCGCCGACGTCATCAAGGGCGTCGATCTGTCTGGCAAGATCGCGATCGTCACGGGCGGCTATTCCGGCATCGGCATTGAGGCCGTGCGCGCGCTTGCCAGTGCTGGGGCGGAGGTCATAGTTCCTGCGCGCGATGTCGCCAAGGCAAAGGCGGCGCTCGCCGGCTTGGCGGGCAAGATCAGCGTCGCGGCGATGGACCTTGGCGATTTTAGAAACGTTGCGGCCTTCGCGCGAGATTTTTCTGTCGGGCGCAAGGCGCTGCACATCCTCATCAATAATGCCGGCGTTATGGCATGCCCGGAGGCGCGCATCGGGCCGGGGTGGGAGCTGCAGTTTGCCACCAATCATCTTGGTCATTTTGCATTGACGGCGACCCTGTTGCCGCTGTTGCGCGCTGCGAACGGCGCGCGCGTCGTTGCGCTGTCGTCTTCCGGGCACAAGATCACCGACATCCGCTGGGACGATATCCATTTCACCAAGGGCCCATACGAGAAGTGGGCCGCCTACGGACAATCGAAGACGGCGAATGCGCTGTTTGCCGTCGGCCTCGATGCGCGAGAGCGTGCAAACGGCATACGCGCCTTTGCCGTGCATCCGGGCGGGATCATGACGCCGCTGCAGCGTCACCTGAAAAAAGAAGAAATGATCGCTTCCGGCTGGATCGACGAAAGCGGCGAAGTCTCGGCCGCGGCCAAGCCCTTCTTCAAAACAGCCGAGCAGGGCGCGGCAACGGCGGTCTGGGCCGCGACCGCCGCGTCCCTAGACGGCAAAGGCGGTCTTTACTGCGAGGACTGCGACGTTGCCGAGCTTGCCGGCGAGAACGAGCCCCGCCACCGCACGGTAAAGGCTTATGCGGTTAATCCCGAAAGCGCTGCGCGCCTATGGCGGGTGACCGAAACGATGCTTGCTGCCTGAAGCCGCGCCAGAATTCGGAGGCGCAAATTTTGCATCTGTGTTGCAGCGCTACGTCGTTGCTTCATTATTTTGAAGGTCGAACGGTCTTTGACCGCATCTCTGTTATACTTGCTCCGAGTTAACTCAGCAGTAGAGGGGCAGTTTCCATGAAACGTCTGGTTCTAATTCTTTCGGTTGTCGCAAGCGCCGGCTGCGCCACTGTCATTCGAGGCACGAAAGAAACGTCGAAATTTGAAAGCATTCCCTCCGGGGCATCAGTATCAGTAGAATCGATCAGCGCCGACAAGCTCGGTCCGTTCACTTGCACGACGCCTTGCGAGATTGAGTTGAAACGCAAGCGCGACTGGACAGTTGTCTTCACGCTCGATGGCTACAAGCCTGTCACCGGCACGCTTGAGCCAAAGGTAACCGGCGGCGGTGTCGCTGCGGGCGTCGGCAATGTTGTTGCGGGCGGCATTATTGGCATCGGCGTTGATGCCGGCACCGGCGCCAATCTCGATCTCAGACCAAACCCGATGCGCGCCCGGCTTGAGCCGGTCGATGCGGCGGCGGCGTCAATGATCCTGCCTGAAGAAACTTCTGTCGAGAAAAAAGCGCGTAAGGCAGCCAAAAGCGCCACCGAATAGGCACTTGACGGCGCATCGACGAGCGCGAACCTGCTTTTTCGATGCGCCAACTGACCAGTGCTGAACGAGCGATCCTTCCCCCGCCGCTTGCGGCGGGGGTTGATTTTGACGCGGTCCGAATTCTTGGCAGAGCGCACAATCCCTATGCGGCGCTCATGCTCATCAGCGTTGTCAGGGGCGCGCGCATCTTTTGGCCGGGCGCGCCCGAGGAAGCTGCGAGCGTCACTGAGCGCGCCCATCTTGCTCACGAACTTGTCCATGTATGGCAATATCAGGCGCTGCGCCGTTCCGGCCTCGAGCTGTTGTTCAGCCGCGTTTATCGCTACCGCGTCGATCCGGCGCGCACGTTCCTCTCTTACGGCTATGAGCAGCAGGCGGCGATTGTTGAGGACTACGTGCGTCTGACGGCTGGCGCGCCTGCGCGGTGGGCGTTACTGGCGTCGCCGGTTTGGGATTATGAGCGTGTGATTGCAAGCGCGCCCTTGCTGGCAAATCATTCGTCTGCTGACTAACCAGGTCAACATGACGGACTGCCACATCGATGCCGTCACCCCGGGGCGCGCGTCTTCGTACGAACCCTGCGGTCCGCGCCGCATCGCGTCGCTTGCCTCGCAATGGATTCCGGGCTCCGCCAAGCGGCGGCCCCGGAACGACGGCGGCGTATGCGTTGTCGTTATCGAATGCGCGTCGGGCGATGCGGCGCCCGCCAAGGGCGCGGCGCACAGCGCGTCCAGACGGCCATAGGCGTCCGCGAAGGTTGTGGCGATCAGGGCATCTATATCCGGAAAGTGCTGGTAAGCGGCGCGGTGCGCAACGCCCGCCTCGCGCGCAAGCGCGCGCAGGCTTAGCGTTTCGACGCCGCCAGCCGCAATATGGTCCGACGCCAGCGCGATCAAGGTCGCACGCAGGTCGCCGTGGTGATAGGAGCGTGTCAGCGGCATGCCGCTTCTTCGCGCGCGCCGCTTGGGCAAACAAGGGAGAGGACGCATGAGCCTACTTCAACAGGCAAAACCGGTCGTCATCATCTGCACGCGCGACCGCGCGCTAAGCCTTCCCTTCTATCGCGACACGCTTGATTTGCCGCTAACTGGCGAAGACGACTTTGCGGCAATCTTTGCCCTCAAGGACGCAACGATGCGCCTGTCAACGGTTGAGGGGTGGACGCCGCACGCGCACACCGTGTTCGGATTTGAGGTCAGCGATATCGCGGGCGCCTGCCGCGCGCTCACGGCGAAGGGCGTCAAGTTCATGATT
>JBJXFO010000171.1:0-7493 GCA_046154725.1 Parvularculaceae bacterium
TTGAAAGGCGGCGCACAGACGCGGCATGGGCAATCACGAAAAAGCGTCTCAAATCAAACCGCTGCGCCAACCCGCGCACAGGTCTCTTATGCGCATGTAAGCCAGTATCTCGACTTCGATCGGCCGGCGCCATTCCGTCTGGACGACCAGTTATTCGAAGGAAACCTTGTCAGCGATGGAAAGACGGGGCTATCCGGCGATTTCCGCAACGCGGTCCGCCTCATTTCGGATCTTGAGTTTGAAAGTATTGTCACTCATGGATTTTCATCCGTTGTCGGCCTCGGCCAAGCGCATTTTGAAACGCCGACAATCGCTCCAGGATTCGCGGAAGATGCCGAGCGCTTCGAGTACCATCGTCCATGGGTCGAGCGACTGGTATCGAAGCCATTTCGGGACGAAGCTTTCGCGCGACATGTCAAGCTCGCTTATAATGCAACTTGCGCCCTGACAGGCTTGTCGATGCGCAATGGCGGCGGGCGGACCGAAGTAGACGCTGCTCACATCAAACCCGTCGGAGAAGGTCATGCAGGGCCGGACTCCGTTCGCAACGGCCTTGCCCTCTCAAAAACCGTTCATTGGATGTTTGATCGGGGCCTGTTGTCAGTCGATAGCGATTTCCGAATCCTCACCGCGAAGCGTCTTGTGCCCGAACCAATCCAACGGCTTCTTTTTCCAAGTGGGTACATCCAGTTGCCCGAAGATAAGCGCTTGCATCCCCATCAGAGTTACTTGGCCTATCACCGCGAGAAAATTTTCAAAGACTCCCGCGAGTAGGCAACTGGCTCCGCCCAACCGCCCCTTCCCCGCGCCCAACTGACATTGCAATGCAAGTCTGCTGGCGATACAAGCCCTTATGGATGTCGAAACCTGGAAATCGCAGCTTCGGAAGGGCGCCGCTGAACTCGCGCTTCTGGCTTTGCTGGCGGGCGAGGAACTCTCCGGCATCGGGCTTCTTGATGCGTTGGCGGCGCGCCCGGAAATCGGGCTTTCCGATGGGTCGATCTACCCCCTTCTCAACCGCATGGAGCGGGAGGGGCGTATTCGGGGGCGGTGGGAGACGCCGAAGGGCGGCGGACGCGGGCAGAAGCTCTACGCCCTCACCGCCGACGGGCGCGCCGCGCTGAAAGCCATGCGGGCGGCGTGGACCGGATTTCGCGATGAGCTTTCCTCAATTGTGGGAGACTAGACGATGACCAATGACCGCACCGGCGAACAAGAAATTGAAACCTACATCGGGGCGCTGACGCGCGCGTTGCGGGCTTTGCCCGAGGCCGACCGCGCAGACATTGCCGCCGAAATTCGTGCGCATCTTGAACACCGCTCGCGCGAGGGCCGCCTTGCCGAAGCGGTGAAGGCGCTGGGGAGCCCCGAGACTTGCGCGCGCGGGTTTCTCGAAGAGATCAAAATCCAGGACGCCTTCGCCGATGGCGGACCGGTGAAAACAATTGGCGCGCTTGTCGCGCTCGCCTCGCGCCGGTTGACCGCGACGGCGGGGCTGTTCGTGTCGCTCATCTTTTTTGCGCTGGCCGCGGGTTTTGGCTTCACTGCGGTTGCTGAAATCGTCACGCCGGAGGCGGCGGGGCTTTGGGTCAATCCTGATGCGGGCATTTTCATGATGGGGACGCTCGATGCGCCGCCGCCCGCCACGCGCGAGCTGTTGGGGCGCTGGCTGTTTCCTGTCGCAATCGCTCTTGCGGTTCTCAGCTTTGTGGCCGGCCAATGGCTGGGCCGGTTCTTTGTGCGCCTGATGGCCGGGCGGAAAGCCCGGCTGGCGGTCTGACATCCGCCGTCATTGGCCGCATCGCTGGACTTTAGCGCCCGTGTTCGATGAATACTGGCGGCGAGGATGAGGGCGGCGCCTGATGCGGCTTATCGACATTTCGCCGGCGCTGTCGCCAGCAAGCCCGGTGTTTCCGGGCGACACGGCGTTTTCGGCGATGCGCACCTTTGCGCTTGATGGCGATTGCCCCGTCAATGTGTCAAAGATCGAGATGACGACCCATATCGGCGCGCACGCTGACGCGCCGCTCCATTATGACAATCGCGGAGCCCCGATCGATGAGGTCTCTCTTTTGCCCTATATCGGTCCGTGTACAGTCGTTCATTGCCTCGGCGGCGCATGCGTCAGCGCGGACGACCTTGACGTGGCAACCGGCGGACGCACCCGCCCTCGCCTGCTCATCCGCACCTACGCGGCGCACCCCGGCGAGTGTTGGGATGAAAATTTTACGGCGATTGCACCGGAGGCGATCGACTGGCTCGCCGATCGCGGCGGCATTCTGATCGGCGTCGATACGCCATCGCTCGATCCCGCCGCGTCGAAGACGATGGCGGCGCACGCCCGCGTCTTTGCGCGCGAGCTTCGAATTCTCGAAGGGCTGGTCCTCGATCATGTCCCGGCCGGAGAGTACGAACTGATCGCGCTGCCGTTGAAGCTCAAAGGGCTCGACGCCGCGCCGGTGCGCGCGGTGTTGCGGACGCTTTCATGACGCGCGAAGACGCCGAGGCGCTTGACCGGACAGATCCGCTGGCGCGCTTTCGCAGCGCCTTCGACCTGCCGGAGGGCGTCATCTATCTCGACGGCAATTCGCTGGGCCCGCCGCCGCGCCGGGCCCTCGACCGCTTGCGGGACTGCGCCGAAAAGGAGTGGCGCGAGGGCCTCATCCGCTCGTGGAACGACGCCGGCTGGATCGATCTGTCCCACCGCGCCGGCGCGAAGATCGCGCGGCTAATCGGCGCCGATGAGAAGGACGTCATCGTCTGCGACTCGGTATCGAACAACATTTTCAAGATCGCCGCGGCGCTGTTGCAAGGGCGCCCCGAAGCTGCGCTGGCGGTCGCGACCCGTGAATTTCCGACCGATCAATATGTTCTGGAAGGCCTGTCGAGGCTTACTGGCGCGGAGCTTGTGCGGATCGGCGGGTGCGACGCGCCGCCGCCCGGCGCAGTGTTCGTCAAAAGCCTTGTTGATTACAGGACCGCCGCCGTTGCCGATATGGCGGGCGCAGAGCGCGATGCGGCGGCGCGCGGCGTCGATATCATCTGGGACCTCAGTCACGCGACGGGCGCGATTGCTGTCGATCTTGCGGCGGCGGGCGCGCGCTTCGCCGTCGGCTGCGGTTACAAATACCTGAACGGCGGGCCGGGCGCGCCCGCCTTCGTCTATGTGCGCGGCGACGCGGCGCAGGCCCTATCGCAGCCCCTGTCGGGATGGATGGGAGCGAAAGCGCCATTCGACTTTTCATCCGCCTACGAACCGGCAGACGGCGTCCGGCGGTTCGCCTCCGGCACGCCGCCGATCCTGTCGCTCGCCGCGCTCGACGCCGCGCTCGATATCTTCGACGGCGTCGGTCTCGCGGCGGTTGAGGCCAAGGCGCTGGCGCTTGGCGATCTCTTTCTTGTTGCCGCCAAGGCTGCCGGCTTGCAGCCGATCGTCGCCCCCGGACGGCGCGGCGGGCATGTCTCGTTCCGGCACCCGGACGGGTATGCGATTGTGCAGGCGTTGATTGCGCGAGGGCTGATCGGCGATTTCCGCGCGCCCGATATCTTGCGCTTTGGCTTCTCGCCGCTCTATATATCGTACACGGACGTTTGGCGCGCCGGAGAAATTCTGCGCGAGATCATGGCGGACGGCGTCTGGCGCGATCCGCGCTACGCGCGGCGCGCGATTGTCACTTAATACCGGTCCATCGCCGCGGCGATGCGGTCCGATTCCGCAATTGGCGGCAGCGCGTTGAGGGCTTCCTGCAGGAAGTCGAGGCCGCGCTGGCGCTCGCCGCGCGCCATGGCGATAAGCCCGCGGCCAACCAGCGCCAGGTGATTGTCCGGCGTGTAGGCGAGAAGGCGCGCAAAGTCGTTGTCGGCGTCCTCAAGCGCGCCCGCCGACGCGTTGCAGAAGGCGACATCGACCATCGCATCGAGCGCCCAGGCGTCGGCGGACAAACGCGCGGCCGCGCCCTCGCACCGGGCCGGGTCCGCCGTGTGGCCTAAAATGGCGTTGGCCTCGCGCGCGAAATCAAAGCGCTGGCGCGGCTGCGTCGGCGCCGAAAGGCGCTCCTTCAGCGTCGTCTTGATTTCCGGCGCCGGGATTGAGCGCTGACCGGGCGGCGGCGCCGGCCGTGGATCGAAACGCTCGGGCGGGGCAAAATCCGGAATGAACGCGGCAGCGTCCGGCCCTTCGCGCAAGCCCGCATTGGGCGTGAGCATGATCGCGCCAATGAACGGCGCCGCGGTCTTCTCAGCAGGACCGGACGGCGTTTGCGCCTCGCTGCGCAGTCGTGAGGGCTCCTTCGCTCGTTCTACGGGCGCCGCCGCTTCAGTTGGAGAAATCGCGGGCGCACCCGCCGCTTTTGGGGCGCGCGCAAACCGATAGTCGATGCAGGCGGCAAGACCGCCTTCCGTTTTGCACGGCGTCACCTGCGCCGCGTTCAGCGTCGCATCGGTCTCAAGCGTGACGAGGCTGCCGCCAGCGTTTGGGGTGAGCGTGAGACGTCTTGCATGCGCGCTGCGGCCCGACAGGTCGACGGAGAGCTGTTCCTCGATATTTTTAATCTGGAATGCGCCGGCAATCTCGGTACTCGGCGCCACGTCGCAGCGGCCGCGGCAGACAAGCGCGACGCGCAAGACATCCCCGCGCTCGCCGATCTGGATGTCGTCAAGCTGGCGCGGCGATCCGCTTCCCGGTGCTGAACTCGTTGCCGCAATTGCGCTCAGCCCAAGCGCGCCCAAGGCCGCAATCGGCAGCGCGACAAGGATGATCCGGGACGTCAATGGCCGCACGAGGAAACACACCGCATTCAGGGGCGCTGGCGGAATTGCAGCTAATCCTTGCGGTGTTCGCGTGGAGGGTCAACGCGGCGACGCGAGGCCTTGAACCGGCCGGGGAAGCAATCGACAACCACTGCGAAACCTCGCTAGCGGCCTCAAGGCCAAAGAGGCGTCATGGCCAACGAGCTGACCTTTCTTGAATTCTTCGCCGGCGGCGGCATGGCGGGAATTGGCCTCGGGCGTCAGTGGCGGCGCTTGTTTGCCAACGACTTCGATGAGGGCAAGCGCGCCGCCTACGGCGTCAATTTCGGCCTCGATCATTATCGGGGCGGCGATATTCATGCGCTGGCGCTCGCAGACTTGCCGCTTTCTGCCGCCGATCTCGCCTGGGCGTCTTCGCCGTGCCAGGACCTGTCGCTTGCAGGCGCGCGCGGCGGACTTGGCGCGGCGCGCAGCGGCGCTTTTTTCGGGTTCTGGCGCCTGATTGAAGCGCTCGATGACGCACGCCGCGCGCCACGCACGATTGTTCTTGAAAATGTCGCCGGGCTGCTGACATCGCGCGGCGGCGCCGATTTCGCTTCGGTTGTCGAGCGATTGGCGGGGCGCGGCTATTGCGTCACCGCGCTGGTTTTGAACGCCGCTGATTTCGTTCCGCAGTCCCGGCCGCGTTTGTTCATTATCGGCGCGCGCGAGGATTTCCCGGGCGGGTGCGCCGAGCCTTCAGTGCGTGACAGCGCCGCGCCGCCATCGCTTCGGCTCGCCGTCGCGGCGCTGAGCCCTGGCGCGAGGGCAAGCTGGCGATGGATTGCCGCCCGTCCGGCCACTGCGCGATCTCTCTGCCTCGCTGACATCCTCGACAGGGACGCACCGTTTGACCCGTCCGCGAAAACCCGCGCGCGTCTTGCGTCGATGTCTGCGCATCAGCGCGCAGCAATCGATGCCCTGATCGCGTCTGGCGCGCGCCATGTTGGCGCGGGCTATCGCCGGGTGCGCGTTGACGAAGGGAACAAGCGCGTGCGATTCGAAGCGCGCTTCGACGGGCTTTCCGGCTGCATCAGAACGCCGGCCGGCGGATCCTCGCGCCAGGTCATTCTCGACATCAATCGCGGGCGCGTGCGCTCGCGCCTCATGACGGCGCGCGAGGCGGCGCGCGCGATGGGCCTTCCTGATACGTACATCCTGCCCACGGGAGCGACGGCCGCGCTAAAACTTATTGGCGACGGCGTTGCGCCGCCGGTCGTGCGCTGGCTCGCAAGCGCCGTGATTGAGCCGTCAATCACGCGGCGCCGGGCTGCGGCATGAGCGCCGTGCGCCCGGCCGACATTTTCACGCCGGAAAAACGCTCCGCCATCATGCGCGCCGTCAAGTCCGAAGGCACAAAGCCTGAACTTGCTATCCGCCGCGCACTGCACGCGCGCGGCTTTCGCTATCGCCTCAATGACAAGCGCTTGCCGGGAAAGCCTGACCTTGTTTTTGTGCGATACTGTGCAGTTTTATTTGTACACGGATGTTTCTGGCATGGGCACGATTGCGCGCGCGGCCGCCGCGCGCCAAAGACAAATGCGCGCTACTGGCGCGATAAAATCGCGCGCAACGTCCAGCGCTGCGCACAAAATTGTGCTGCGCTGCAGCGCATGGGCTGGCGTGTAAAAATTTCATGGGAATGTGACTTGCATGACGCGGATAGAGAGGCCAACAAGATTGCGGGGTGGCTGAAGTCGCGCAGCAAAGGATGATCGCTTTGACCCCGAATAAAGCCGCCCAACGCACAGCGCCGCGCGATGCCGCAAGCCAGGATAACGCGGCCCGGAATGACGCAATTGCGCACACCGAAAAGAATCAGCGCGGGCGGTACTGGATCGAGACAAACGCCGGCGAAGCGGAATTAACCTATCAGGTGGCGGACGCGGGCGATCGCATTGTCATCAACTCGACTTTTGTGCCGATCGATGCGCGCGGCGGCGGCGTCGCGCTGGCGCTCGTCAAGCGCGCCATCAACGATGCGCGCGTAACGGGGCGAAAAGTCGATCCCGTTTGCCCGTATGTCGATCGCCTGTTCGACCGCCATCCGGAATGGCGCGATCTGCTCGCGGCAGCGCCGGTATAGACGGCGCCTTAAAGAACGCCGCTTCCGGCGCGGCCTGAAGCGTGCTTTAGACGGCGCAATGACGAACGCCGCCCCTTCCGATAGCGAGAGCGCCGCCGCCGGCAAGCCGCCGAGATTGCCGGTTTCCGCCGGCGATCCGGACTGGTCGCGCGAGCGGGCGCGCGTTTTCTGGGACCCTGGCCGCAAACTTTTAAAGACGCTGCGCGACTATGTCCGCCTTGGCGCGGGGGATGATCCGTTCACGGCCTTTCGCCGCTCGATGATTGTCACCCGTCACCGCTTCTGGTCGGCGGTCACGTCATGCGACATTCCGCTCGGCTTCGATCCGGGCGGCGGCTTTTTGATGCCGCATCCGTCCGGCATCGTCATTCACCCCGGATCCGTTGTCGGGCCGAATTGCCTGTTGATGCATCAGACGACGCTTGGCGCGGCGCGTGGCAACCGTCGCGGAACACCGACGCTTGGCGGGCATGTCGATGTCGGCGCCGGCGCCAAGATCATCGGCGCTGTGACAGTCGGCGATCACGCAATCATCGGCGCAAACGCGGTCGTACTGATCGATGTGCCGGCCGGCGCAACCGCGGCCGGCGTGCCGGCGCGGATCATCGCGCCGGACGCC
>JBJXFO010000172.1:0-16571 GCA_046154725.1 Parvularculaceae bacterium
CCCGTGATGGCGATGGTCGACAGGCCGGAAATCAGTTTGAGACGGCGCGTCATGATGTTTTTCCTCGAAGCTCGGCGCACTATAAGGTGCTAAAATTCGTTTGCAATCGCGACTTATTCGCATGAGGAAATCCATGATTCTCCAGATCGCTGGCGTGCTCGATGCTGGCGCCCTGACAGCGATTCGCGAGCGCCTCGGTGCGCCCGACCTCTGGGCTGACGGGCGCGCGACGGCGACGGACCGCGCCCGCGACGTCAAGCTGAACGAACAAGCGGCGCCGACCGAAGCGGCGAAAGCGGCATTGACGCTGATCGAACGCGCAATCCTTCAGAACGCCATTTTCAAGAGCGCGGCGCAGCCCGCCGCCATCGCCCGCCTGATGCTGAACCGCTATGGCGAGGGCATGGAATACGGCAGCCATGTTGACGCGCCCTATATCGACGGGGTGCGCACGGACCTGTCGTTCACGCTCTTTTTGTCTGACCCGGCGACCTATGACGGGGGCGAACTTGTGATCGACAGCGCCGGCGCCGAAGATGCGATCAAGCCGCCTGCCGGAACGCTCGTTCTCTATCCCTCGTCATTCGTCCACAAGGTCGAGCGGGTGACGCGCGGGCAGCGCCTTGCCGCCATCGGCTGGGTCAAGAGCCGGATCAAAAGCGTGGAGCATCGCGCAATGGCGTTCGAGCTTGACTGCATCGGCGCCGACCTCGCCGCCATCGCCGCGCCGGCGCCGCTGCGCGACCGCGTCTCGAATCTTCGCAACAATTTTTTGCGTGCGTTCGGGGAGTGAGTGTCGAAATAAAGGGCGCACGCGCGTCAATGTGCTGCAAGCGGCCGAATGGTTCGGCTGCCGCTCATGGAGACGGATATGAAAGCGATGATCCTCGCTTATGAAACGCCGGCCGAGTTTGCCAAGCGACGTGCGGAAAAGCCCGTTTTTGAAGCCTATATGGGCGAATGGTTCGCCTATAGCCGCGCTCTGACCGACGCCGGCGTTAACAATGGCGGCGCGCCGCTGCTTGGGCCTAAAACGGCGACCATCGTCGCTATTCGGGGCGGCAAACGCAGCGTGGAGGACGGACCGTTCACAGACTCGAAGGAACAACTTGGCGGGTATTTCATCGTCGAGGTCGCCTCGCTCGACGACGCGGCGCGCTGGGGCGCCAAATGCCCGGCAGCAAGAACCGGTCGCGTCGAAGTGCGAGCAATCCCCGATTACGGGCAGGGAGTATAGGCGATGCGCTACATGTTTATGCTGTATGACGATGAGCGTGCGTTTCACGAACTGCCGCAGACAGAACAGATGAAGATCGTTGGCGAACACATGGCTTTTTCGGATGCGCTTCGAAAATCCGGTGCGATGGTCGAGGGCGCGCCCCTTGATCATACGCGGCAGGCGCGCCGTATTCGCGGCGACCAAATTGAGAACGGTCCGTTCACGGACTCGAAAGAGCAGCTGGGCGGCTATTACGTCATCGAGGCGCCGAACCTCGACGCCGCGCTCGATTGGGCCGCGAAATGCCCGGGCGCTTCCTACGGCCGCATCGAAGTGCGCCCTATCTGGAAGATGGGGTGACAATAGATCCGGCCGAACAGGCGCGCGCGGCGGCGAATACTGCTGCGCGCGCATCCTATGGACGCCTCATCGCCTATCTGTCCGCACGGACACGCGATATTGCCGGCGCCGAAGATGCGCTGGGCGAGGCCTTCGCGGCGGCAATCGATCACTGGGTGAGCGACGGCGTCCCGGCCAATCCTGAAGCCTGGCTGCTGACGGCCGCGCGGCGCAAACTCATCGATGCCTCGCGGCGAGCGACCATCCGGCACAGCGGAAAAAACGAGATCGCCCTTGCCATCGAGGACGCCGCCGCGCTCGCGGCCGGGGACCGCTTTGTCGATGAGCGGCTAAAACTCCTTTTCATTTGCGCGCATCCGGCGATCGGCGAACGCGCAAGAACGCCCTTGATGCTGCAAACGGTGCTCGGCCTTGACGCGGCGCGCATCGCATCGGCGTTTCTTGTT
Source organism: Parvularculaceae bacterium (assembly GCA_046154725.1). Classification (GTDB taxonomy): domain Bacteria; phylum Pseudomonadota; class Alphaproteobacteria; order Caulobacterales; family Parvularculaceae; genus Amphiplicatus. The sequence continues at coordinate 2,026 of JBJXFO010000172.1, forward strand.
TCGCCGTCGTCGATGGCGCAGCGCCTTGTGCGCGCCAAACGCAAAATTTCCGAGGCGCGCATTCCTTTCGTCGAGCCAGAGCCCGAAGACTTGCAAGCGCGGGCGGATGCTGTGCTTGACGCGATCTATGCCGCGTTCGGTGCCGGCTTTGACGAGCAGGGAAGCGATGACGGCGGCGCGGACTTGTCACGGGAGGCGATCTATCTCGCCGATCTTGCGGCTGGCCTGCTTCCCGCGAACGCCGAAGCCCATGGTCTTGCGGCGCAGATGGCGTTCGTTGAGGCGCGTCGCACGGCGCGCCGGGTCGACGGAAACTACGTCCCCCTCGATGCGCAGGATACAGCGCACTGGGACAGGCAATTGATCTCGAAAGCTGAGGCGAGCCTTGCGCAGGCAGCCGCCATCAACGCTGTCGGCCGCTATCAACTCGAGGCCGCCATCCAGTCCGCGCACGTCAATGCGCGCCTTTCCGGTGTCGATGTTCGCGATGCAGTCGTTCGGCTTTATGAGCGCCTGCTGGCCACAGCGCCGTCTATCGGCGCTGTAATTGCAAAAGCTGGCGCGCTGTTGAAAGCAGGACGCGGCCCCGAAGCGCTGGCCACGCTCGACGCTCTCGACGCAGCTGTCGTTGCTGCCCATCAACCCTATTGGGCAACACGAGCGCATGCGCTCGCCGAGGCGTCACGAACGCCGGAAGCCGCCGCCGCATTCGATCGCGCCATCGGACTTTCCAGCGACGCAGGGACGCGGCGATTTCTCTCAGGCGCCAAGGCGCGATTGACCGATTAGGCCGGCTTTCTGAACTTCAGCGTCATGCGGTCGCTTTCGCCGATCGCTTCCATTTGTGCTTTAAGTTCCGGGTTGTCGGCGCTGGTCGCGAGAGTTGGCGGCAGACGCCAAACAAAGTCCTTGTCGGTCGGCTGATCTTTCGGATTGGCGTTGATTTCGCTGGCTGCGACGAATTCAAAACCCGCCGCCGTGAAAGCAGCGATGACGGCGTCCTGCTTCAAATACCCGTTCTCCCCGTCCGCCCACGCATCGGAATTGCCGGCGGGCGCACGGTGCGCTTCAACGCCGACAATACCGCCGGGTTTCAGGATTTCCAGCGTGTCTTTCAGCGCCGCTGTATAGAAGCCGCCATTGTCCTCGAGCCGAGCGAAATGATGCACCGCGCGGAACATCAACACCGCGTCCGCTGTGCCTTTCATGTCCTCAGGCAGCGATCCGTACACGAACGCCGAGACCGGCGCGCAGCTAGCCGCACAGGAAGCGCCGGCGCGGGCGGTCCAGTCGGCCGCCCAGTTTTTGCGCGTGTTTTCCACATCCGGCGCGTATTCGCCAAACAGCACCCACATTGGCAGAGAATAGTCGGCGCCAATCAGCTTGCCTGTTGGCCCGAGATACGGGAGCAGGACTTGCGACCACCAGACAGCGCCCGGGAGCACTTCAACAACGGTCATCCCAGGCTCAACGCCGAAAAACTGCAACGTCTCCGTCGGATGGCGATATTGAAAGCGCGCTTTTTCGGTGTCCGGCAGCGTCGCCAGCACCGCTTCAAGCGCTGCCGCGGGTGTCGGCGCGGCGATCGGCTCTTGCTGCTCGACTGGCGCGTCGATAGCTGCCGGGGCCGCCGGTTCTTCCGCCTTCTTCGCGCAGGCGGCGATCGTCAACGCGGCGACACTCAACATCAAAAGGGTGCGCATAAATTTGGTCCTTCTCTTGCTTTGGCCTCGCCGCCGCCTCAATGCAGCGACTTCACAATCGTCTCGCAAACTTTCTTGGCGTCGCCGAACAACATCATCGTGTTATCCCGGAAAAACAGCTCGTTCTGCACGCCCGCATAGCCTGACGCCATGGAACGCTTCAAGAACAGCACCGTGCGCGCGTTCTCGACGTCGAGGATTGGCATACCATAAATCGGTGACGTTTTATCGGTTTTCGCAGCCGGATTCGTCACGTCATTGGCGCCGATGACAAAAGCAACGTCGGCGGTGCGGAACTCGGCGTTGATGTCTTCAAGTTCGAAGACCTCGTCATAGGGAACCTGCGCCTCGGCAAGGAGCACGTTCATGTGCCCCGGCATGCGCCCCGCAACGGGGTGGATCGCATATTTCACCTCGACGCCGTTGGCCTTCAGCTTGTCGGCCATTTCCTTCAATGCGTGTTGGGCTTGCGCGACCGCCATGCCATAGCCGGGGATCACGATCACTTTGCCTGCGTTCTTCATAACGAAGGCGGCGTCCTCGGCCGAACCCTGTTTGAACGGGCGCATCTCCTCGCCGGCCTTGCCCGCGGACGCGTCCTCCCCGCCGAATCCGCCAAGGATGACGGAAACAAACGACCGGTTCATCGCCTTGCACATGATATAGGAGAGAATGGCGCCGGACGACCCAACAAGCGCCCCGGTGACGATCAGCGCCATATTTTCCAGCGTAAAGCCGATACCGGCCGCCGCCCAGCCCGAATAAGAGTTCAGCATCGATACGACGACCGGCATGTCCGCCCCGCCGATAGGGATGATGAGGAGGAAGCCGAGCGCGAACGCCGCCAAGGTCAACAACAGGAAAATCATCCAGTTCTGCGTGCCCGTCATCAGAACGCCGATCATCAGCACAATGACAAGCGCCAGCGCCAGATTGACGATGTGACGCGCTGGCAGAAGAATCGGCTTGCCCGACATTTTCTCTGCGAGCTTCAGATAAGCGATCACCGAGCCGGAAAAGGTAATCGCGCCAATGGCGGCGCCGAGCCCCATTTCGAGGATCGACTGCAAGTGAATTTCGCCCGGCTCGCCGATGCCGAACGCCTTCGGCGCGAGGAACGCGGCCCACGCGATGAACACTGCCGCGAGGCCGACGAGGCTGTGAAAGAACGCCACGAGTTGCGGCATCTCGGTCATCTTGACGCGCTGCGCGACAACCGCCCCGAAGCCGCCGCCAATCGCAACCGCCGCGCCGGCAATCGCCCAGGTGACGAGGCCCTTGTCCTGCAGGACGAACAGCGTCGTCGCCACGGCAAGCGCCATGCCGATCATGCCGTAGCGATTGCCCTCGCGCGCTGTCACCGGCGAGGAAAGCCCGCGCAGTGCGAGGATGAACAGGACGCCCGAGGCGACGTAGAGAAGCGGTGGAAGGTTATCGGCCATTCGTGGGGCTTTCGTTCAGAATGCGCTCAAGTGTTTCTATAAGAGCGGGAAAATCGGTTTTGATCGTGTCGTGCAAGATCTCTGGCCGAACTGTTTTATAACCGTGAATCAATTTGTTTCGCATATTGATCGCTTCGCGCCACGGAACACCTTTGATGCTGTCTCGGTCGCTCGCGTTAATCTGCGATGCGGCCTCGCCGACAATTTCTGCTGCTCGGATCGCTGAGTAGAATGCCCCGATTTCGCCAGCGAAAGAGCTTCGGTCGTGGGGGCTTACGAACGCCACAGCCAGTTTCGCGTTTTCAAGCATGTCCGCGAGCAGACCTCTGGTGCGCCTGTCAATCACGCGACTACGAGATCTTTTTCGATGAAATCACGCCAATAGGGACGCATTGCTTTTGGATCAACCAGATCGACGTCACGGCCCAAAAGAACCTCAAGTTCAAACTGCGCGCGAGACAAGGTGAACAGGGTCGGCCGGCCCGCTATGTCGTAAACGACATCGACATCACTTTCCGTCGTGTCTTCGCCGCGCGCGACCGAACCGACGACCCCTACAAGTGTGATGCCATATTGCTGCTCAAACTCGGCGCGTTTCAGCCGAAGCGTGGCTAAAGCTTTTTCGAGAAGCTGTGACACCCTCAACTTCCCTTCTTCTTGTACATGCCGAGCATTCGCTGCGTGACGAGGAAGCCGCCGAAGATGTTCACGCTGGCGAGCGCAACGGCGAGGAAGCCGAATGCCTTGGACCAGAGGCCTGCGCCCGAGCCGACGACATTGGCGCCGACAGCAATCAGCGCGCCGACAATGACGACCGACGAGATCGCGTTCGTCACAGCCATCAGCGGGGTATGCAGCGCGGGCGTCACCGACCACACGACGTAATAGCCAACAAAAATCGCAAGGATGAAAATGGCGAGAAGGTAGATGAAATCCGACGGCCCACCGGAGACCGCCGAGGATAACGCATTGATGCCGTCGATCAACGACAGAGCCTGGTCGCTCGCGGTTGACAATTGCTTTGAGGTCTCTTCCGTCGCCTCCGCCGCCTGGCGCAATGTTTCGGCAGCTTCGGCGACATCGCGCGCGGCTTCATCGACGGCGGCTTGGGTGGTTTCTTCAGCCATCGGTCACTCCGGCGCGGATTGATCGCCAGCCGCCGGCACTGCCGGCGCAAAGGCGGGATGAATGATGGCGCCGTCGCGGGTCAGCGCGACGCCTTTGATGATGTCGTCGTTCCAGTCGATCTCCAGCGCCTTCGTGTCTTTGTTGACGAAAGCGCTGACGAAATTGAACAGATTGCGCGCGTAAAGGTTGGAGGCGTCTGCCGCCAGCCGTCCCGGCACATTCTCAAAGCCGATAATGATGACCCCGCCGACATCGATCACCTCACCGCGCCGCGAGAGGGCGACATTGCCGCCCTGCTCAACGGCGAGATCGACGACGACCGAGCCCGGCGCCATCGCACGCACCATCTCTTCGGCAACGAGACGCGGCGCGGGGCGCCCGGGGATGAGCGCTGTTGTAATCACAATATTCTGTTTTGCGATATGTTTGCCGACAAACTCGGCTTGTCGCTGCTTGAAGTCGTCGGACATTTCCTTGGCGTAGCCGCCTGCCGTTTCGGCGTTCTTCATCGCCTCCTGATCGACGGTCACGAAGGTCGCGCCAAGGCTTTCAACCTGCTCTTTTGCGGCCCAGCGCACATCCGTCGCGGAAACGACAGCGCCCATTCGCCGCGCTGTCGCGATTGCCTGCAAGCCGGCAACGCCCGCGCCCATGATAAAGACTTTCGCCGGCGCAATCGTTCCCGCCGCCGTCATCATCATCGGCATCGCGCGGCCGTAATACGCGGCGGCGTCGATCACGGCCTTATATCCGGCAAGGTTCGATTGCGACGACAACACGTCCATCGACTGCGCGCGCGTAATGCGCGGCATCATGTCCATGGCAAACAGCTCGACGCCCGCATGCGCTGCCGCAGCAAGGATATCCGCGCTCGAATGCGGCGAGACAATCGCCGCCAGCTTCTGGCCCGCGCGGTAATGGCGAAAGTCAGCCGCCTCAGGCGCACGAACCTTTAAAATGAGATCGGCTCCGTCGAGGGCCTCCATGGCGCTTGGCGCGATTGTTGCGCCCGCATCCTGAAACGCCTGATCTGTAAAGTTCGCAACCTCACCGGCGCCGCGTTCGATCGCGAAGCTAGCGCCGAGGCCAATGAATTTTTTCACGGACTCAGGCGAGGCGGCGACCCGCGTTTCGCCTCCACGCGTTTCTTTCAGCACAGCGATTTTCATCGACGCTCCCGGGCCCGAAAAGCCAGCGGCGGGTTAATGGGAAAAGAACGTTTTGGCGACCCACCACACGAACAGATACGTGGCGGCAAACCAGAGCGGCGCCCACCAGCCATTGCCGAGGACGAGCTGCGTAAAAAACATCGCAAGACCCATGGTTAGCGGAACGCCAATCCGGGCGGACGCCGTCATGATCCCTTTGTAAATCTTCCGGTGCTGTTCAGCGTCTTCATTGCGCTGCTGTGCGTCGTCGGCGGTCGCCATTGCTCTCGTCTCCAAGCCTGTCATTTGGCCGATATCTCGCCCAATTCAGAGGGATGAGCAAGGGCGAGGAGCCGTCAATTCCCGACCCGCACCGGCCAGCAGGCCAATAGCGTTCGCAGCGTCGAGACGAACGCCACCGGCTCTTCCATCATCAAATGATGGTGAACTGTCGGCATGACGACGAACGGCGATCGGCCTTTGGTGCGCATTTGCAGGTGTTCGAGCCCCTCGCCCGCCGCGAAGGCGGACTTCTCGCCATAGAGGAACGCGAGAGGGCAGCGGGCCGCCAGAAAAAGGTCGCGCTCGTAGTGGATTTCGAAATTCCGGCCGTGGCCTGGATCGAACTTCCATGTCCAACCGGCGCCGCCTTCTGGCAGCGTTACCCGGGTTAGCCCCTGCCGGGCTATGTAATCGACGAGATAGTGTTCGCTCGCCGGCTGGTTGGGCAGGAAGCGGAACCGCGCAACCGGCTCCTCCAGCGTTGCGTAAATGCGGTTGGCTTTGACCTCGCCTTCAGGCTCGCGCTTTTTCAGGATCGTATAGCCTTCATCCGGATCCGGCTTGCCGATCGGGCTGTCGATCACAACTGCGCCAAGGAGCCGTTCCCCGTGCCGCTCGACCGTTGCGAGCGTCACCCATCCGCCGAAGGAATGCCCGACTACAATCGGGCGCCCTCCCTCGACAGCGCCGGAATGGTCGATGACCGCGAAGAGTTCATCGATTGACTGATTGACAGTGTAGTTCGCCCGCCAATCGCTATCGCCCATTCCCGACATGTCGAAAGCAACGACGCGATAATGATCGGTGAACCACGGCGCAAAAGGGCGCCACCAATTCCGGTGCGCGCGCCCGCCGTGAATGAACACGAGACCCCGGCGGCCGCGTTGCCCCCACGCTGAATAGCGAATGCGGGCGCCCCCGACATCGACCTCGCCTTCGTCCGACGGCGCGGCGATTGCCGCGGTGAACCAGTCAGGCGCCGGCGGCACGGCGCCGTTCAGATGCTCAATCGGGCGGATGTGATCGGGACTGTTCGTCATCGCGGGTCTATCCAATTCCTATCGAAGGCAGCCTTAGCGCGTCTGGCGCGACCGAAAAATGCCGATGCGCTGTTCAAGGTGAACAATTCCCTAACCGCCCTATCACTTTTTCCCGGAATGAAACGCCCTAAAGCGTTATTTAACCCCGCGCCATTAAACCGGGCCCGTCAAATTTTAATTGCACGCAAGGGTCCCCGCAGTGACAACGAAAACCATCCTCATCGTCGACGACGATCCGACACAGCGACGCCTCATGCGCGCTGTCTGCGAAAAGGCCGGTTATCCCGTCCTGCAGGCCGATAGCGGCGAGAACGCGCTGCAAATGCTGCAAGGCGCGGAAGGACAGGACGTCTCGCTCGTCATGCTCGATCTTCGCATGCCGGGTCTTGGCGGCATGGAAACTTTGAAGCGCGCCAAAGCCTACCGCGACGAGTTGCCCGTCATCGTGCTGACCGCGCAAGGCGGCATCGACACCGTTGTCGAGGCGATGCAGAGCGGTGCGGCTGATTTCTTCGTGAAGCCCGCAAGCCCCGAGCGCGTCATCGTGTCGATCAATAACGCGCTCAATCTTTCAACGCTGAAGGGCGAAGTTTCGCGCCTCAAACGCAAGCGCGAAGGGTCGATGGGCTTTCGCGACCTGATCGGCGCAAGCTCCGCGCTGAAGAACGTGCAGCGCCTTGGCGAGCGCGCCGCCGCATCGAACATCCCCATTCTCATCACCGGCGAGAGCGGCGTCGGCAAGGAAATGATTGCGCGCGCCATTCAGGGTTCATCCGAGCGGTCGGGCCGCCCGTTCATCACCGTCAACTGCGGAGCGATCCCGGAAAACCTCGTCGAGAGCATTCTTTTCGGGCACGAGAAAGGCTCGTTTACGGGCGCCCACCAGAAGCACGTCGGCAAGTTTCAGGAAGCCGACAGCGGCACGATTTTTCTCGACGAGGTTGGCGATCTTCCGTCCGACATGCAGGTCAAACTGCTCCGTGTATTGCAGGAAGGCGAAGTTGACCCCGTTGGCTCAAAGCGGCCAACCAAGGTCGATGTGCGGATCATTTCGGCGACCAATCGCGATCTTGCCGAAGAAGTGAAAACCGGCCGCTTCCGCGAGGATCTTTTCTATCGTCTCAACGTCTTCCCGGTGCATGTGCCGCCCTTGCGCGAGCGGGTCGAAGATATTCCAGCGCTCGTCGATCATTTCATCCAGCGCTATAACGCTGAAGAGCGCCGCGATGTCCGGGGCATGCAGCACGAAGTCCTGTCCGTGCTGATGCGCCAGCAATGGCCCGGCAATATCCGCCAGTTGGAGAACACGATCTTCCGCGCGGTCGTTCTGGCGGAAACACCGTACCTGTCCGCGCGGGATTTCCCGCTGCTGTCGTCGGAATTCGAAGCGGCCGGCGTCGATATGGGCCCGCCCATGCTCGACGATTTCGGCACGCCCGCGGAAGCCGCCGCGCCGCGTCCCCTCGCCGGCAATTCGGCAACCCCGTTCGAAAACGTCGACGTCTTTGACCGCGACGGGCATTTGCGCACTTTAGAAGCGATCGAACGCGATCTCATCCAGCTCGCAATCGACACCTATGACGGGCGGATGTCCGAAGTCGCCCGCCGCCTCGGCATGGGCCGCTCAACGCTCTACCGCAAACTCCGCGAGCATGGGCTTGAGGTGAAGCGGGCGGGGTAGTCAGCCCTCCCCCAACGCCGCCAGATAAAGCTCCAGCAGCGCCTCTTCTTCCTGGCGCTGGGCCTTGTCCATTTTCCGCAGTCGGATGATCTTTCTCAGCGTCTTGGTGTCGTAGCCCTCGCCCTTCGCTTCAGCGAAAACTTCCTTGATATCGCCGGCGATGGTTGTCTTTTCCTCATCGAGCCGCTCGACCCGCTCCAGAAAGGACCGCAGACGCTCAGCCGCAACCGTTGTTGCGCCCGCCGTTCTGTCCGCCGAAATATTTGCTGCGCCGTCCGCCATCGCTCACTCCGCAAGTAACTTCGCTTTGAAGTAGGGCTGCGTCGGCGTCGGGTTGAAGCAGGTTTTATCCCCATGGGGAAAGAACGGGGCGAGAAACCAGACTTCGCTCCACTCGCTTGCGGGGGAGCTAGCACGCGAAGCGTGACTGAGGGGGCGCGCGGTTTCCACAAATGCAGGCGCCCGTTGATCCAGCGCCCCCCTCAGGCGCTGCGCGCCAGCTCCCCCGCAAGCGGGTGGAGCGAAGAAAGAACCGCTTTCCACAGCCGCCAGTTTCCCCTAAGCGTCCGCTTTAGCCGAAATTATGTGTCGTCGCGCCAGCCGCCTTCCGCGGACCGGGCGCGCCAGCGTGCGAGCAACGATGCCCAAAAGAACCGACATCCACTCCGTCCTCATTATCGGCGCCGGGCCGATTGTCATCGGCCAGGCTTGCGAGTTCGATTACTCCGGCGTGCAGGCGGTCAAGGCGCTGAAAGAAGAAGGCTACCGCGTCATCCTCGTGAATTCGAACCCGGCGACGATCATGACCGATCCGGATCTCGCGGACGCGACCTATATTGAGCCGATAACACCGGACTTTGTCGAAAAGATCATTGAGCGCGAGCGGCCGAACTGCGCGGGCGTTATGGCGCTGTTGCCGACAATGGGCGGTCAAACCGCGCTCAACTGCGCGCTGGAGCTTGAGCGCTCGGGCATTCTCGCGCGCCACAATGTCGAGATGATCGGCGCGCGCGCCGACGTCATCGAAAAAGCCGAGGACCGCGAAAAGTTCCGGCGCGCCATGGACGCAATTGGCCTTGAGAGCCCGCGCTCGGTCATTATTTCATCGCCGCCAGTGATGCGCGACGCAAAAATCACAGGCTATGATCGCACCTCTGGTGTCGCCGAGGGCTTGAAGCTTCTCGACAGCGTCGGGCTTCCGGCAATCATCCGGCCCGCGTTCACGCTGGGTGGCACCGGCGGCGGCATTGCCTATAACCGCGAGGAATTCGAACAAATCCTGCGAACGGGGCTCGACGCATCGCCAGTCGGTCAGGTGCTGATCGACGAAAGCCTGCTAGGCTGGAAAGAATTCGAGATGGAAGTCGTCCGCGACAAGGCGGACAATTGCGTCATCATCTGTTCAATCGAGAATCTCGATCCGATGGGCGTGCATACGGGCGATTCGATCACCGTCGCGCCGGCGCTGACACTCTCCGATAAAGAGTTCCAGATCATGCGCAACGCGTCGATCGACGTCATGCGCGAGATCGGCGTCGAGACCGGCGGATCGAATGTGCAGTTCGCGATCAACCCTGAGACCGGCCGCCTCGTCGTCATCGAGATGAACCCGCGCGTGTCGCGCTCATCGGCGCTTGCCTCCAAAGCGACCGGCTTTCCAATCGCGCGCGTCGCGGCAAAGCTTGCCGTCGGCTACACGCTCGACGAATTGGAGACCGACATCACCGGCGCAACGCCAGCCGCGTTCGAGCCGGCAATCGACTATGTGGTCGTCAAGATCCCGCGCTTTGCTTTCGAAAAGTTTCCCGGTTCTGAGCCCTATCTGACGACGGCGATGAAGTCGGTCGGCGAGGCGATGGCGATCGGGCGCACCTTTCCGGAGGCGTTGCAGAAGGCGCTGCGCAGCCTTGAAACGGGTCTTTCAGGACTCGATCCGATTGCGATTTCGGGTCTTGGCGAGGACGATGACGCCAACGCCTTCAGAGCCGCGCTCGCCGCGCCGACGCCCGATCGCCTGAGGGTTGCAGCGCAAGCCTTGCGTCATGGTTTGCCAACGGAGCAAGTGCGCTCGATTACGCATTATGATCCGTGGTTCCTCGAACAAATCGAAGGGATCGTCGCCGCCGAAGCCGAAGTTGCGGAAAACGGATTGCCAGCGAACGCGGAGCGCCTGCGCGTTCTTAAGAGCCTTGGCTTTTCCGACAAGCGCCTTGCTGTCCTTGCGGACGCAAGCGAAGCCGAGGTGCGCGCGCATCGCCGCGCCTTGGGGGTCACTCCCGTTTACAAGCGCATCGATACTTGCGCCGCCGAGTTCGCCGCAAAGACGCCCTATATGTATTCGACCTATGAGCCCGCGTTCGGCGCGGCTCCCGACTGTGAAGCGCGCGTCAGCGACGCGAAAAAAGTCATCATTCTCGGCGGCGGCCCGAACCGCATCGGCCAGGGCATCGAGTTCGACTATTGCTGCTGTCACGCCGCTTTCGCGCTTGCCGACCTCGGCATCGAATCGATCATGGTCAACTGTAATCCGGAAACCGTCTCGACCGACTATGACACGTCAGACCGCCTCTATTTCGAACCTCTGACCGCGGAAGATGTCCTCGAAATCGTTCGCGTCGAACAAGCCAGGGGAGAGCTGCTCGGCGTTATCGTTCAGTATGGCGGGCAGACGCCGCTGAAACTTGCCAAGGCGCTCGACGCAGAGAGCGTACCGATCCTTGGAACGCCCTATGACGCGATCGATCTTGCGGAGGATCGCGAGCGCTTCCAGAAACTCGTTGCCAAACTCGGACTGCTGCAGCCGTCAAACACCATCGCAACCTCGCGCGAGGCAGCAATCGCCGCCGCGGCGGAAGCTGGCTATCCGCTGGTGACGCGTCCGTCTTACGTGCTTGGCGGGCGCGCCATGGAAATCGTGCGCGACGAGGATGGCCTGCGGCGCTATCTTGCGACAGCGCAGATCGAGATCAGCGAAGACGAACCGTTATTGCTCGATCATTATCTCGATAACGCCGTTGAGGTCGATGTCGACGCGATTGCCGACGGAACCGACGTCTTCGTCGCCGGCGTCATGGAGCACATCGAGGAAGCGGGGATTCATTCGGGCGACAGCGCGTGTTCGCTGCCGCCCTATACGCTCTCAGAACCCGTCATCCGCGAGCTTGAGGCGCAGACCGCCAAGCTCGCCAAAGCACTTGGCGTGATCGGGCTTGTCAATGTTCAGTATGCGATCAAGGGCAACGACATTTACATCCTCGAAGTGAACCCGCGCGCGTCGCGCACTGTGCCGTTCGTTGCCAAAACCGTCGGCCTTGCGGTTGCAGGGCTGGGCGCCAAAGTGATGACGGGGGTCAAGCTTGCCGATCTTGCGCTACAGCGGCCGGTCCTTTCACACACCGCGGTCAAGGAAGTTGTCTTTCCGTTTTCACGTTTTCCAGGCGTTGACACAGTGCTGGGGCCCGAGATGCGCTCGACTGGCGAAGCCATGGGCATCGATCTCGATTTCGACCGCGCGCGCGCCAAAAGCCTCCTCGGCGTCGGCGCGCGCATTCCGCTTGACGGGTGCGTGTTCATTTCGCTCCGCGACGCAGACAAGCCGCTGATGGTCGGCGCTGCGCGGCGATTGCTCGAGATGGGATTTACCATCATCGCAACAGGCGGGACGGCGGACTTTTTTCGCCAGCAGGGTCTGGGCGTGAACCGCGTCAACAAAGTCCTCGAAGGCCGCCCGCACATTGTCGATGCGCTGAAAAATGGCGAGGTGCAGATGGTCTTCAATACGACCGAAGGTGCGCAGTCGGTGAAGGATTCGCGCTCGATCCGCACAACCGCCCTGTCGCAAAAGATCCCCTGCATCACGACCGCGACCGGCGCGCGCTCGACCGTGCGCGCGATCGAAGCAATGCGCGCCGGCGCCCTGACGGCAACGCCGCTGCAGGAGTACCAGGCGGTGGGCGGGTTTGGCGCCGCGCAATAATCTGTTAAAGGGGCGGGAAACTGCCAAACGGGAGACAATGATGCGGGTCGGCGTTCCGAAGGAAATCAAGAACAACGAATTTCGGGTCGGCATGACGCCGGGCGCCGTTCGCGAGTATGTCGCGCATGGCCACAAAGTGATGGTTGAGGCGAATGCCGGCGCCGGCATCAAGGCGACCGATGCGGACTACAAAGCGGCGGGCGCCGCGATTGCGCCGGACGCCAAAGCAATCTTCGCCGAAAACGACATGATCGTGAAAGTGAAGGAGCCTCAGCCCGCGGAATATGCGCAGCTGCGCCCGGGGCAAATTCTGTACACCTATCTTCACCTAGCGCCGGACCCCGAACAGACCAAGGGTCTGTTAAAGGCGGGCGTTACCGGCGTTGCCTATGAGACGGTTACGGACGATCATGGCGGCTTGCCTCTGCTCGCCCCGATGAGCGAAGTTGCAGGGCGTCTTGCGATCCAGGCGGCGGCCTATGCGCTGACCGCGCCGCAAGGCGGCCGGGGCCTGTTGATGGGCGGCGTGCCCGGCGTTCTGCCGGCGAAAGTTCTCGTCATCGGCGGCGGTGTCGTCGGCACGCATGCGGCAAAAATGGCAATCGGGCTCGGTGCGGAAGTGACGATCCTCGACCGTAATTTGCGCCGCCTTGCCTATCTCGATGATATTTTCGGCGGCCGCGTGAAGACCCGCTATTCGACGTTCGAGGCGCTTGGCGAGGAGACGGATGTGGCAGACGTTGTCGTCGGCGCTGTGCTCATTCCCGGCGCATCGGCGCCAAAGCTTGTGACGCGCGCCATGCTGAAACGCATGAAGCAAGGCGCAGTTCTCGTCGATGTCTCGATCGACCAGGGCGGGTGCTTTGAAACGTCGAAAGCGACAACGCACGCCGAGCCGACCTATGTCGTCGATGGCGTCGTCCATTATTGCGTCGCCAACATGCCGGGCGCCGTGCCACTGACGTCGAGCCACGCGCTCAATAACGCGACCCTTGCGTTCGGGCTGCAACTTGCCGATCACGGCCTCGAGGCGCTGAAAAAGAACAAGCATTTGCGCAACGGCCTCAACGTTCATAAAGGTACGGTCACCCATAAAGCCGTCGCGGAGGCGCTGGGTCTGTCATTTACGGAGCCGCTTGAAGCGCTCGGCTAGGCTGTCCGATCGACCTCACGGGTTCGCAATACGCCGCATTTCCGGCTCGGTTCGTCGCAAAACAGGGGCGCGACACTTGTCACGCGGGTGGCGGCTGGATCATAACGCATCCGGGAGAAACCTTATGCATAGACCCTCGCTCATAGTATCAGCGGCCATCCTCGCCCTCCTCGCCGCGAGTGCTGCGGAGGCTCGTCCGAATTTTGGCAGTTCGGGCCATCGTGCGGGCAGCGACACGAGCACGGCGCGCAAGGATGCAAGCGCGCCCACTCTGATCGAGACGGTTGCCGCGCTGCTGGGATTTTCCCTGACCGCCAAGGTCACGCCCGTCGCCGGCGCCGACGCGACGCGCGCAACAGCGGCGAAAGCCGAAGAGTGCGAAGAAGAAGCCCGGCGCGCCGCTGCGGAAAAAGCCGCTGGCGGCCAACGCTCGGCGGCCGATGCGTCGAAATCGCGCACGCGCGGCAGCGAACCCGTCTACCTCGCGTTCTGATCGTCCACCGTCGAGCGTTAAGGCGCGGGGCCGTTTTGCAACGGGTCTGGACGCCGCTTCAGGTCGTTCACATACCGCCCGCCCGCGACGCGCAAACCCACCAGAACAAGCCCCGATAGGGCGAACAGCAATCCAGTTGTCGCGAAGGCGCGCAGAAGCGGATTGTTGAAGTTGTCTCGCTCGCCGTAATCCATGATGTGCAGCATCCAGAAAAAGTCGTAGACGCGCCATACGCGGTTCCGTCGCGCAAGCACGTCGCCGGTCTCCGGCGAGATGTAGAGCCACGTCTCGTCAACATCGCCAAATTCCGCGCGCCAGACTGGGGTTGCGGCGCGATATTCCGGCGGTGGATTGTTCGTCAAGGTGAGCTGTTCAATTTCGCCTTCGCCGCGAAAATCGAACTCCGCGACTTTGCGGGCAAGATCGCGGCCGATTGGCGACAATTGCTCTCCGGTGTCGGCGTCGAACATCGCGCGCCCAGTATCACCGGTCACAATGAA
>JBJXFO010000015.1:0-14269 GCA_046154725.1 Parvularculaceae bacterium
CATGACGGAAACGACCGGCGGCGTCACCGCGCTCCAACACGGCGATCACGCGCCCGGCAAACCGCAGCGCGTCTCCGCCGGCAAGCCGCTTCCCGGATGCGCGGTGCGCATTTGCGATCCCGAAACTGGCAAGGACATGGCTCAGGGCGAGGTCGGCGAGATTGTCACGCGCTCGCCCTTTGTCATGAACGGATATTGGTTGAAGGACGACGCAACGCGCGCTGCCATCCGCGACGGCTGGTACTGGTCGGGCGATGCCGGGCGCATCGACGCGGACGGTTTCCTCTATGTTGTCGACCGGATCAAAGACATGATCATCTCGGGCGGCGAAAACATCTATCCCGCCGAGATTGAGAACGCGCTGGCGGCCCACCCGGCGATTCTCGAAGCGGCAATAGTTGGCGCGCCGGACGAGAAATGGGGCGAGGTGACGCGCGCCTTTATCGTCAAACGTCCGGGCAAGGCGCTTGCCGCCGAGGAGGTCATCGATTTTCTGCGCCCGAAAATTGCCAGCTTCAAACTGCCGCGCCGGGTCGATTTCCTCGACACGCTGCCGCGCAATCCATCGGGAAAAATCCTCAAAACAACCCTGCGGACGCTCTGACGGGCAGGTCGGGTCCCCCTTGCGTGACTGTCGCGTTGCGCTATCTAATCTGTGGAGCGCGGGTATAGCTCAATGGTAGAGTCGTAGCCTTCCAAGCTAAAGACGAGGGTTCGATTCCCTCTACCCGCTCCATCTGCCATATATCGGTCGCAAGAGAGACGACGCCGATGACTGAAACGCCGATGGGTGTCCCCGCTTTTAAGATCGATGCAAGCTCCGACGAGGCCAGCCGCCGCTTTAATCGAGACCTCTTGCGCCGGCGGGTCCATATCCCTGATTTTCTTCGCCGTGCTGATGCGGATCGCATGGCCTCCGCGCTCGGACGGCTCGACCGGTGGAATATCGTTACAACGTCGCGCGGCCGCCATCTCGATCTCGACGCGAAAGGAGCCGCGAACTTTTCCGCGGAAGACCGACGCAAGTTTGACGCCGCGGTGCATGCTACGGCGCAAACAGGCTTTCAGTATCTGTTCGAAAATTTTCCCCTCTACGACGCCTGGCACGCCGGAACGATCAAAGACCCGACGATTGCAGCTATTTTTGAGTTTCTGAACTGCGACGCAATGCTCGATTATGCGCGGCGCGTGACGGCAATGCCTGAAATCGCCTTCGCTGACGCGCAAGCGACGCGCTATAGCGCCGGGCATTTTCTGACCGAACACAATGACGACGTCGCGGGAAAGAATCGCTGCGCCGCCTATGTCCTGAATCTGACGCCTGGCTGGCGGCCGGATTGGGGCGGCCTTTTGATGTTCATTGGCGGCGATGGTCATGTCGAGGAAGCCTTCACGCCCTCCTACAATGCGCTCAACATTTTTGCCGTTCCACAGCGCCACAGCGTCAGCGTCGTGGCGCCGTTTGCACCTGCGATCCGCTTGTCCGTAACCGGATGGTTCCGGTTCGGTGACGACCCCATGCAAGCAAGCAGCTCTTCGGCGAACCGTTGATGGCACCGGCGCCTATTTTTGTCGGCGGTGCGCCCCGATCAGGAACGACCCTTGTGCGGGCAATTCTTGACAGCCATCCGGACATCGTCTGCGGACCGGAGCTAAGGACGACACCGACGATCGCGCGCCTCTTTCGCGAAACATCGGCGACGATTGGCGAAGTGTTGTTGGAGCATTACGGGTTCACGGAACAAGACCTTTTGGCGACCTATCGCGACCTCATCTATGCGTTTCTCGCGCCCCTTCATGCCCAAAGCGGGAAAGCACGCATCGCTGAGAAAACGCCAGCGAATGCGCTTTACTTTGTTGAGCTTCATCGGCTGTTTCCTGAAAGCCGGCTTATCCACGTCGTGCGTGACCCGCGCGATGTCGTCGCTTCGCTCCTCGGTATGGACTGGCGCGACGCGATAACCGGCGCGCCGCTTGCCATCACGGCGAGCGTTGCCGGCGCGGCCCTCGGCTGGCGCGAGCATGTACTGGCGGCTCGCGGCGCACGCGCTTTCGGCGCGAAGGTTCACGATCTCCGTTATGAAGCGCTGATTGCGGATCCGGGCACAGCACTGGCGAGTCTCTTTGCTTTTCTTGGCGTCTCGCCGTCGGATCAGCCGCTCGCCCACCATCTCAATTTCAGCGCGCGCGCGGGCGAGAACGAGACAAGCGCCAAGGCTGTGGCAGAGCCGCTCAATACTGGCGCGATCGCGCGCTGGCGCCGCGATCTTCAGCCGGGAGCGGTCGCCGAGATCGAACGAATCGCCGGGTCGCTGCTCGCGGAATGCGGTTACGCGCCGGCGGACGCCCTATGAGCGCCGGGCCAATCTTTATCGGCGGTGCGCCCCGGTCAGGATTGACGCTGTTGCGCGTCATCCTCGATGCGCATCCGGCGATATCCTGCGGGCCCGATGTTGGCCATGTCGCGCTGACGATGACATCCGCGGATTTTGCGGCGACGTTAGGCGGCCTTCACGCCGACCATTTCCATCTGACGCCCAAAGCGGTGAGAGAAGCCTTTGCCTGCGCAATCGCCGCGCCGATGGAAAAGCGTTGCGTCGCGCGCGGCAAGCAACGATGGGCGGACAAGACGGCGTTCAACATTCTGGTATTCGAGCAGCTTGCGCGTCTCTTTCCAGACGCGCGCTTTATTCACGTTGTTCGCGATGGGCGCGACGTAGCGGCCTCGCTCTTGGAACGGCAGTGGCGCTCGCCATCAGGCGCAGTCTTTCAGCAGTGCGCCAGCGCTGCTGGCGCCGCCAGATATTGGCGCTCGCTTGTCGCGCGTGGTCTCACCGCTGAATCCGACACACTCCTTGACGGACGCATCTTGCGCTTACGCTACGAAGATCTCGTCAAGGAGCCACAGCAGTCTATGCGAGACGTTTGTGAATTCCTCGGCGAGGACTTTGATCCTGCCATGGTGCGAATCGAGGCAACGACAATCGACCTTGCAGGCCTCGAACTTGAGGCTGCCGGCCGATTGCGTCGGCCGGTCAATCAAACTGCCGCTGGACGCTGGCGGCGCGATCTTGCGCCGGCCGATGCCGCCGCCATTCGGCGCGACCATGCGCCGATATTCGATGCGCTGGAGTATCCCGCCACTTGACGTTTTCTGGCGCGATGACGTGGTCGGCCCCGTTTTGGATGCACAGGCGGCGATAAATTTTTTGCTTGCGCGCGGTCGCGCGGTCGGCTGTTGGTTGGTGCGCAGATTGCACTGGTCTTTGTTGTGACAAGCGCCAAATCAGACGCGACCGATCTCGAGCAGCTCATTTCCCGGGTGGCGCTTGCCGATCGCGGCGCATTCGACCGGCTTTATCAGCTTACGACGCCAAGACTGCTGGGCGTTGCCATGCGCATTGTCGGCGACAGGGTTGATGCGGAAGACGTCGTGCAAGAGGCGTTCTTGAAGATCTGGCGCCGCGCGAGCCAATATGTCCCGTCGTCTGCTGGAGATCCGATCTATTGGCTGGTCGCGATTGTCCGGAATACCGCGATCGACCTGAGGCGCCGCCGCCGCGACGCCGCCCCGGTAAAATTCGATGAGCCGGTTGACGCATCGCCAACGCCCGAAGCGCGCGCCTTGATGGCGAGCGAACATCATCGGCTCGCCGAATGCCTCGATCAACTGCCGCCCGAGCGGGCAATGCTGCTCCGGAAGGCCTATTTCGGCGGCCAGACCTACGCTGAATTGAGTATTGCAGAGAAGACGCCGCTCGGCACGGTCAAAAGCTGGATGCGGCGCAGCCTTGCCCGATTGCGCGACTGCATCGAAGCGGAGCCGCGCGCCAGGTCATGACAGAAACCTTGAACGACAGCGAAACGCCGCCCCCGGACGATTGGATCCTCGCCGCTGAAGTGGCGCTCGGGCTCGCCGATGGCGAAGAGCGCGCGGCGCTTTTGGCGCGCGTGAAAGCCGACCGCGACTTTGCGCGCCTTGTCGATGCATTGGACCAGCGATTTGCCACACTGTGCGATCGCCTGCCCACAGCGGAACCGTCGCCGGCGTTGAAGCGTCGCATCGACCAGGCGCTGTTTGGCGCCAACAAACGAACCAAGCCCAGCGCGTCGCTATGGCAGAGCCTCGCGTTCTGGCGCCTCGCCAGTGTGGCGCTTGCGGCGCTATGCGTGGCGCTGGCGTTTTTTGCGATCCGGCTGCCTTCAGTTGATCCCGCTGCGGGCCGGCTGATTGCGGCGCTTGCGCCGACCAATGCTGGCCTTCTGGCCTTCGCTACGGTCGATCCGGGGCGCGGGCGCCTCGAGATCAGCGACCTGATTGTCGATCCCGGTGAGGGTGACGCGGAACTCTGGCTTATCCCGGAGGGAGGCGCGCCGGTATCGCTGGGGCTGCTCTCCAAAGATGCGCCGACCCGCGTCAGTCTGACCGAAGCTGTTGTCGGCCTGATGCTGGAGGGTGCAGCGCTTGCCGTCAGCCTCGAGCCCAAGGGCGGGTCGGCAACGGGTGCGCCGACCGGGCCAGTCGTTGCGCTCGGCGCTTTGCGACGGCCCTGACGGGTCCGCTGGACAGTCCGCGCTAAAAAACTTCGAACCCGCTGCAACCTTATCCGTTAAACCCTCGTTAACTAGCTGTCCGTCGCAAGGCGGGGGTGCCAGTTCATACTTTGAGGGTTCAACCATGACGTCAGGCTCGCTTAAATCACTCGTTTTCGGGGGCGTTGCTCTCTCAGCGCTTGTTTCGGCTGCGCCGGCGAGCGCAGCTGTGGTGCGCGGGTTTGCTTTGTCCAACGATGGAGCAACTTTGGTCCGCTTTGATCCCGGCAATCTCGGCAACGCCATCAGCCTTACGCTTGGCGGCGACGGCGTGCGCCTCGATGCAATCGACTTCCGCCCCGCGACAGGCAACCTTATCGGCTATGACAGCCGGCTGGAGGCCTTTTATCGCGTCAATCCGGTAACCGGGCAGCTGACCCGGATCGACGACGGCCTCGCGACGGGCACAACTGCGGGCAACCAGGTCGATATCGACTGGAACCCCACGATTGACCGCATGCGCGCCGTTTCCTCGGGCGACGACAACATCGTCTTCAACCCCGCGACAGGCGGCACGACGCAGGCGGTCGATCTCTTCTACGGCGCGCTCGACGTCAATGCCGGGTCGAACCCGAATGTGGTCGGCAACGCCTACACCAACAGCTTCGCCGGAAACTTCGGCGGCACAACGATTCAATATGTCCTCGACAGCCGCACCAATGTCCTCTCAACGCTCGCCAACAACGCCGGCACGCTGACGACGGTTGCGGGCCTGACCTTCAACGGCGCGCCGTTCATTCTCACCGAGACATCCGGCTTTGACATCTTCTTTGACGCCAGCACCGCGACGAACATCGCCTATGTCCAGGCGCGCAATGCAGGCCTTTCCGACCTCTTCACGCTCGATCTCGCGACCGGCGTCCTGTCGTCGGCGGCTGGCGCTTTTGCCGCCAATCTTGGCCGGCTGAATAGCCTTGCGGTTGGCGCAGTCAACGAAATCCCGATCCCGGCCGCCGCCCCGCTCTTCCTCGGCGGCCTCGCGGGCGCCGCCGCGCTCTCCCGCAAGCGGCGCCGCAAGACGGCGCCTGCGGTTTAAGGGCGACGTCTCAACCCTCCGGCGCAGGCGCCCTCCTGCGCCGGAGCGGTCCCATCAGCACGCGGTTTTTTCCGGCAGCAACTGATGGTAGGCTCATGCGCATGCCGCCAAAGCCCGCCGACCTTCTCGATTTCACTGGTAAATCCGTCATTGTCACCGGTGCCGCTGGCGGCATTGGCGAGGCTTGCGCGCGCGCCTTTGCGGCGGCGGGAGCCGGGGTCGTTCTCGCCGACGTAAATGAGGAACGAAATCGCGGCGCAGCCGACCTGATTGGGATCGACTATGGCGGACGCGCCGTCGCGGTCGCAGCCAATGTCGCGAGCGATGGCGATTGCGAGGCGATTGTCCTCAGAGCGCTTGATGAGTTTGGCCGCATTGACGTTCTCGTCAACAATGCCGCTGTCACCGCGCAAGGCACCATTCTCGATCTTGATCCGAAGGAATGGGACCGGGTCATGGACATCAACCTCCGCTCATATTTTGTGCTGACGCAGATCGCCGCGCGCGCAATGATCGAGCGCGGCATCAAAGGCGCAGTTGTCAACATGTCGTCGGTCAACTCAGAATTGGCGATTGGCAATCAAGTCGCTTATGTCGCGTCAAAAGGCGGCGTGCGGCAATTGACGCGCGCGGCCGCGCTTGGCCTTGCTCCGCATGGCATTCGCGTCAACGCGGTCGGGCCGGGCTCGATCATGACGGATTTGCTGGTCTCTGTAATGGCGGACGAGGCGGGGCGACGGAAAATCCTGTCGCGAACCCCGGCGGGGCGCGTTGGCGACCCGGCCGAGATCGCCTCGGTTGCGCTTTTCCTGGCGAGCGAAATGGCAAGCTATATCACCGGCCAGACGATCTTCGCCGATGGCGGCCGCTCGGCGCTCAATTACACTGTCCCCGTTGATGGCGAATAGGGCGCGGCTTGCTGTCGATATCGGCGGCACGTTTACCGACATCGCGCTTGAAACGCCGGACGGCGGGCGCATCACGGCGAAAGTCCTGACGACGACGCGCGCGCCGGAAGAGGGCGTCATCGCCGGCGTCGCCGAGGCGCTGGCGCTTGCGGCGCTGGCCCCGGCCGACATCGGGCTTATCATCCACGGCACAACGCTTGCGACCAACGCGCTGATTGAAAAGCGCGGCGCCGTGACCGCGCTGCTGACAACGCACGGCCACCGTGACACGCTCGAGATGGCGTACGAGCATCGGTTCGAGCAATACGACATCATGATCGACCGGCCGCCGCCGCTCGTGCCGCGCTGGCTGCGTCTGCCGGTCCGTGAACGGATGAACGCCAACGGCGAAGCTATCCTGCCGCTGGACGAGGCGTCGGTTCTGGCGTGCGTGCCGGCGCTGGAGAAGGAAGGCGCGCAGAGCCTCGCGATCGCGTTCCTGCATTCCTATGCCAACCCGGCGCATGAAGAACGCGCCGCGACACTTATTGCGCATGCGATGCCGCATGTGTCTATCTCGCTGTCCTGCGCCGTGGCGCCAGAAATCCGCGAGTATGAACGCCAGACGACGACTGTCGCCAACGCCTATGTTCAGCCCCTCATGGCGCGCTATCTGCGCGCGCTCGACGAAGCCTTTCGCGCGCGGGGTTTTGCGTGCCCATTCCTGATGGTGACATCGGGCGGCGGGCTTGCGACGCTCGAGACAGCCGCGCGCTTTCCGGTTCGCCTCATTGAATCAGGACCTGCCGGCGGCGCGGTGCTGGCGGCGTCGGTCGCGCGCGCCCTCAACCTTGCGTCGGTGCTCTCCTTCGACATGGGCGGCACGACCGCCAAAATGTGCCTGATCGATAACGGCGCGCCAGCGCGCGCGCGACTGTTCGAAGTCGACCGCAGCTATCGTTTCAAAAAAGGGTCGGGAACGCCAATCCGCATTCCGGTGATCGAGCTTGTCGAAATCGGCGCCGGCGGGGGCTCGATTGCGCATGTCGATCGCTTGAGGCGCGTCGTCGTCGGCCCGGAGAGCGCGGGGTCGGAGCCGGGGCCCGCCGCCTACGGGCGCGGCGGCCTTGAGCCGGCCGTGACCGATGCGGACCTCGTTCTCGGGCGCATCGACGCGTCGCGTTTTGCCGGCGGCGCGATCCGCCCGGATAGCGCAGCCGCGACAACGGCGATCTTGCGCGACGTCGGCGCGCCGCTTGGTCTTGATGCCGACGATGCCGCGTTCGCCATCAGCGAAGTCGTCGACGAGAGCATGGCGATGGCCGCGCGCGCCCATGCTGTGGAGCAGGGCAAGGATATCGCCAAGCGGTCTCTGATCGCCTTCGGGGGCGCGGCGCCTCTCCACGCGGCGAGGCTGGCAGAAAAGCTCGGACTGTTGCGGGTGATCGTGCCGCCGGGCGCGGGCGTCGGCTCCGCCATAGGGTTTTTGCTGGCGCCGGCCGAGTACGAAATTGTCCGCAGCTTGCCGATGCGGCTCGGCGCGTTCGATGCAATGCGTGTTGAAGCTCTGTTCGCCGGGATGCGCCGCGAGGCGCGAGCGGTCGTCACAGCTGCGGCCGGCGAGGCGGCGCTTGAAGAAGAGCGCATAGCCTTCATGCGCTATGCAGGGCAGGGGCATGAGATCGCGGCGGCAAGCAGCGATGCGCCGATTTCAGCGGAGCGTCTCGGCGCGGCGTTCGAGGCGGCCTACCGCTTACTCTACGGACGAACGATCCCCGGCATGGCGATTGAGGTCATGAGCTGGTCGCTTCGCGTTTCGGCGCCGGCGCGAGATTTGCCACCGCCCGCAGCGGCTATGACCCGGCAGCGCCTGCACAGCCAGCGCTCGCAGCCGGTCTATGACGCGGGCGAGCGCCGCCGGCTGTCCTATGCCATTTTCAACCGCGAAACGCTGTCGCCGGGCGATGCGATCGAAGGTCCGGCGCTGATCGTCGAGGCGCAAACGACTGTGGTCGTGACGGCGCGGTTCAATGCCGCCGTCGATGGCAACCTGAATATCATCCTGACACGGAAGGACGCGGCATGACCACAGACGCGATCGCACTCCAACTGATCTGGGCCCGCCTCATTGCGATCGTCGAGGAGCAGGCGCAGACGCTCATCCGCACCGCCTTTTCTGCAACCGTGCGCGAAGCGGGCGACCTCTCCGCCGGCGTCTTTGACACAACGGGCCGCATGCTCGCGCAAGCTGTGACCGGCACGCCGGGGCACGTGAACGCGATGGCGGCGAGTGTCGGCTTCTTTCTCAAAAAGTATCCAATTGAGACGTTGCAAGAGGGGGATGTTCTTCTCACCAATGATCCGTGGGAGGGGACCGGGCACCTGAATGATTTCACGGTCGTAACGCCCGTCTTTCGCAACGGCCGCGCCGTGGCCCTCTTCGCGGCGACGTCGCACATCGCCGATGTCGGCGGCCTCGGCTTCGGGCCGGATGCGCGGCAAGTCTATGAGGAAGGCTTGCTGATCCCGATCTCGCCTATGTTCCGCCGCGGCGTCCGCGATGAAACGCTGTTCGGAATTATCCGCGCCAACGTGCGCGATCCGAATGCGGCAGAAGGCGATCTCTATTCGCTCGCGGCGTGCAATGACGCTGGAGCTGCGGCCCTGCTTCGAACGCTAGACGAATTCCGTCTGGACGATCTCGGCGCTGCCGGCGCGATGATCATCGAGAATTCGCGCGCGGCGATGCTGGCTGAGGTCAGGCTTCTGCCTTTCGGCAACTATGACTACGCCATGCGGATTGACGGCTATGACGATCCCGTCGATCTCGTCTGCCGGCTGACGGTTGGTGACAGCGGGATCGACATCGATTTCTCGGGAACCTCGCCAGTCTCGCCGCGCGGCATCAATGTGCCGCTCACCTATACACAAGCGTATGCGTCGTTCGGGGCGCGGTGCGTGATCGGCAATGAGGTTCCGAACAATGCGGGATCGCTGGGCGTCGTCCGGGTGACGGCGCCGGAAGGCTCGATCCTCAACGCGCCGCGCCCGTGCGCGGTCTCGGCGCGCCACACGGCCGGGCAAATGCTTCCCGATGTTGTCCTCGGCGCGCTTGGCAAGGCGATCCCGGAGCGGACCCCTGCGGAAGGCGCGTCGTGTCTTTATCTGCCGGTCCTTCTCGGCGGCAAAAGCATTGGCGGCGCCGGCGAGGATTTCATCGTCAACCCGTTCTACACCGGCGGCGCAGGCGCGCGGCCCGGCAAGGACGGGCTCTCATGCACCGCGTTTCCTTCCGGCGTCCGGAACACGCCGGTCGAAATCAACGAGGCGTCTGCGCCGGTAATCATCTGGCGCAAGGAATATCGGACGGATAGCGGCGGGGCGGGCGCCCTTCGCGGCGGTCTTGGCCAGTCGCTTGAATTTGCGCATGCGGACGGCGCCGCCTTCGCGGTTTCGAAAATGTTCGACCGCACCAAGCATCCAGCGCGCGGCCGCGACGGCGGCTGCGCGGGAGGCCTCGGCAACGCGCGGCTCGGCGACGGCGCGCCCCTGAAGGGCATGGGGCGCGAGATGATCCCGCCAGCGCAACGCCTCGTCGTCGAGACGCCGGGCGGGGGCGGCATCGGCGATCCCGCTTTGCGGGACGCAAAAATGCTTGCGCTGGACGTTCGCGCGGGATTTGTCAGCGAAGGAGCGGCATCGTCGATTTATGGGGCGCAAAAGCGATAATGCGTTCACGAACAGCAGCTAAAGCGCGCTTTTCTTTCCTTCCGATGTCCTGACAGGCTTACGACGGCGGCCCGCCTTGCTGCGAAGATGCCGGCGCGGCGATGCGCCATCGTCAGGGGTACAACAGCTTCGCGTCATCCGCGATTGCCAATACGCCGCGCCGTGGCCTAGACGCGACAGCAACAGGGACGCCGGGAGCAAACAATGACCAAGGCCAAGGACAAGGCCAAAGGCAGCGCTGACACGAAGAACGGGCCGCTAAGCCTCGTGGTGCCCGAACCCGAATGCCGGCCGGGCGACACGCCCGATTTCTCCGAAATGCTGATCCCGGCGGCCGGCGCCGTGCGCATGCCGCCTGTCGATGTTGAATCGCTGCACATCCATGATCTCGCCTATTCGGTCATCCGGGTGCTGAACGATGACGGCGTGGCTGTCGGTCCATGGGCGGGCCAGGTAAGCGACGAAGGCCTCGTCGAAGGTTTGCGCCACATGATGACCGTGCGCGCGTTCGATGCCCGCATGCTGATGGCGCAGCGGCAAGGCAAGACGTCGTTCTACATGCAGGCGCTTGGCGAGGAGGCGGTCGCGTGCGCGTTCCGATCCGCGATGAGCGAAGGCGACATGAATTTCCCGACCTATCGCCAGCAGGGCTTGCTGATCGCCGGTGGCTATTCCCTGACGACAATGATGAACCAGATCTATTCCAACGAACGCGACCCCATGAAGGGCCGCCAATTGCCGGTCATGTATTCGTCAAAAAAAGACGGCTACTTCACCATTTCCGGCAATCTCGCGACGCAGTTCATTCAGGCGGTCGGCTGGGCGATGGCGTCGGCGATAAAGGGAGACACCAAGGTCGCGGCAGGCTGGATTGGCGAGGGGTCAACGGCAGAAAACGATTTCCACTCCGCGCTCGTTTTCGCCTCGACCTACAAGCCGCCGGTGATCTTGAACGTCGTCAACAACCAATGGGCAATCTCGACGTTTCAGGGGATCGCGCGCGGGAACGCGGCGACATTTGCCTCACGCGGGCTTGGCTTTGGCATTCCGGCGCTGCGCGTTGACGGCAACGATTATCTGGCGGTCTACGCGGTTGCCAAATGGGCGATCGAGCGCGCGCGCAGCAATCATGGGCCGACGCTCATTGAATTCCTCACCTATCGCGCGGGCGCGCATTCCACCTCGGACGATCCGTCCGGGTACAGACCGAAAGACGAATCGTCGGGCTGGCCGCTGGGCGATCCGATCGAGCGGCTGAAGAAGCATCTCATTTTCCGTGGCGCGTGGTCGGAAGAGCGCCACGTCCAGGCCAAAGCCCATATCGAGGGCGAAGTGCTGCAGGCGCAAAAAGACGCCGAGGCGCACGGCACCTTGCATAATGGCCCGCATGCGCCCGCCGGCACGATGTTCGAGGACGTGTTCAAGGAACCAACGACACAACTCCTCCGGCAGCGTCAGGAAGCGGGGATATAAGCCAATGACTCGCATGACCATGATCGAGGCGATCAGAAGCGCCATGGATGTCGCCATGGAGCGTGATCCGAATGTTGTTGTCTTCGGCGAGGACGTCGGATATTTCGGCGGCGTCTTCCGCTGCACGCAAGGCTTGCAGCAGAAATACGGATCGCAGCGCTGTTTCGATGCGCCGATCAGCGAAAGCGGCATTATCGGTGCGGCGGTCGGCATGGCGGCCTATGGCTTGCGCCCGTGCGTCGAAATTCAGTTCGCGGATTATATCTATCCCGGCTACGACCAGCTGGTTTCTGAGGCGTCGCGCATCCGCTTCCGCTCGGCTGGCGACTTCACGACGCCGATGACGGTGCGCATGCCGACGGGCGGAGGCATTTTCGGCGGCCAGACGCACAGCCAGAGCCCGGAGGCGCTGTTTGCGCATGTCGCGGGACTAAAGACCGTCATTCCATCGAACCCCTATGATGCCAAAGGGCTCCTCATTGCCTCAATCGAGGACGATGACCCGGTCATGTTTCTGGAACCCAAACGCCTTTATAACGGGCCTTTCGACGGCCATCACGACCGGCCGATTACGCCGTGGAAAAAGCACGACCTCGGCGACGTGCCGGACGGACACTATGTCGTGCCGCTCGGAAAGGCTGCGATCCGGCGCGAGGGCGCCGATGTAACCGTGCTCACCTATGGCACCATGACTCATGTGGCGCTGGCGGCGGCCACCGAGAGCGGCGTTGACGCCGAGATCATCGACCTGCGCAGCATTGTGCCCCTTGATCTCGACGCGATCGAGATGTCTGTCAGAAAAACCGGGCGCTGCGTCATCGTCAATGAGGCGACCAAGACCTGCGGCTTTGCGGCGGAATTGATGGCGCTCGTTATGGAAACGTGCTTCCACCACCTCGAAGCGCCGGTCTTGCGCGTTACCGGCTGGGACACGCCTTATCCGCATGCGCATGAATGGGACTATTTCCCGGGACCCGCCCGCGTCGGCGCCGCGTTGAAGCGTGTGATGGAGAATAATTGATGGGCGTTCATGTCATCAAACTGCCCGATGTCGGCGAGGGCGTTGCCGAGGCGGAACTCGTCGAATGGATGATCAAGGTCGGCGATAATGTGATGGAGGACCAGGTCCTCGCCGCTGTCATGACCGACAAGGCGACAGTCGAGATTCCCTCGCCGGTGATCGGCAAGGTGACGTGGATCGGCGCAAAAATCGGCGAGGTCGTCGCGGTCGGCTCGCCAATCATCCGGCTCGATGTCGATGGCGCCGGCAACGCCAAAGGCGACGATGCTTCGCCGAAGGCCGAGAAAGCATCGCCAGCAGCGAAAGCTGAACCAAAGGCAGCGCCCGCGCCGGCCGCAAGAGCAGAGCCGGCAACTCCGCTGGCGTCAGCGCCGGTGCCGGCGCCCGCCGGCGCGCCGCGTAAAGAGGGCGAAAAGCCGCTGGCGTCGCCCGCAGTCAGAAAGCGTGCGTCGGACGCGGGCGTTGATCTGCGCCGCGTGCCGGGGTCGGGGCCGGCGGGGCGTATCGGTCACGACGATCTCGACCGGTACTTCGCGCACGGATCATCGACAGCGCCGGCCAGTTCCGGCGCGCGGGGCCTTGCGCCCGACACCAGCGTCAAGGAAATCCAGATCATCGGCCTCAGGCGCAAGATTGCCGAGAAGATGACGATCTCGCGCTCGCGCATTCCCGACATTGTCTATGTCGACGAGGTTGACGTCACCGCGCTCGAAGACCTGCGGGCAAAACTGAATGCGGAAAAGAAGCCGGACCAGACAAAGCTGACGGTCCTTCCCTTCCTCATGCGCGCAATGGCGAAGGCGATCGGCGAACAGCCGCAGTTGAATTCGCTATTCGATGACGAGGCCGGCATCGTGCGCCAGTATGGCGGCATCCATATCGGCGTCGCCGCGCAAACCGAGGGCGGGTTGGTCGTGCCGGTTGTGCGTCATGTCGAAGCGAAGGGCCTGTGGGAATGCGCCGCCGAAGTCGCGCGCCTTGCGGACGCCGCCAAAAAAGGATCGGCGACGCGCGAGGAGTTAACCGGCTCGACGATCACCATCACGTCGCTCGGCGCGCTCGGCGGCATCGTCACGACGCCGGTCATCAACCACCCCGAAGTTGCGATCGTCGGCGTCAACAAGATGCAGGTGCGGCCCCACTGGGACGGATCGGCCTTTGTGCCCCGCCGGATGATGAACCTTTCCTGCGCTTTCGATCACCGCATCATTGACGGCTGGAACGCCGCCGTGTTTGTGCAGCGGGTAAAGACACTGCTGGAAAACCCGGCGATGATTTTTGTGGAGTAGGCTCAAGGTCAATTGGCGCAAAGCGCCGGGATAAAATCTGGATTCACCGGTTTTTCGGAACCCGGCGTGACAGCAAAAGACTGAAGCTTCGGGCGTTCCCGAACAATCGCCTGAAGCTCTGGTAATGGCGATGGGCTTCGTGCGTGACGAGCTGGCGCGCAACAGGGACTGTCAGGAATCTTGTGCGGGGGGCGTGTTGATCATCCGTTCACGAACCGTTCGCCGAACATGACGGCGAACT
>JBJXFO010000016.1:0-51911 GCA_046154725.1 Parvularculaceae bacterium
CGTAGGGTGCATTGAGCGCAGCGAAATGCACGCCGTCCCGGGAAAACCCGTGCATTTCGCTGCGCTCAGTGCACCCTACGCCAGCGGCAAGGGCGAGAGGAAAGAAGCATGTCCGAATCAGAAGTCAAATACGGCCTTGCCGGCGTCATCGCCGACGATACGGCGGTATCGAAAGTAATGCCGGCGTCGAACTCGCTGACCTATCGCGGCTACGCGGTGCAGGACCTTGCGACCAAGTGCCGGTTTGAAGAGGTTGCGTACCTCATCTGGAACAAGGAATTGCCAACGAGGCCCCAGCTTGCCGCGTTCATTGCGCGTGAGAAGTCGGAGCGGGGCCTCTCGCCCGACATGACAGCGCTGCTGAAGATGATCAACCCGAAGTCGCATCCGATGGATTCGCTGCGGACTGCGATCTCCTTCATGGGGCAAGCGGATGCGACGGCGGAGGATTCCTCGCCGGCGGGCCTGATGGACAAGTCGATCCGGATGTACGCCAAAATCCCCGAGATCGTGGCGGCGGATTTTCGCCTCCGCAGCGGCAAGGCGCCAATTCCGGCAACGCCCGATCTCGAGTTCTCCGAAAACTTCTTTCACATGTGTTTCGGTAAGGTTCCCGCGCCGGAGATCGTCAAGTGCTTCGATATCTCGATGACGCTCTATGCGGAGCATTCGTTCAACGCATCGACGTTCACGGCGCGCACGATCGCGTCGTCTCTTTCCGATATTTACTCGGCGGTCGTCGGCGGCGTTGGGTCGCTGAAAGGCCCGCTGCACGGCGGCGCGAATGAAGCCGTCATGCATATGCTGAAGGAAGTCGGGTCCGCGAAGAACGCGGAGCAGTGGATGCTGGATGCGCTGGCGGGCAAGCGCAACATCATGGGCTTTGGCCACCGCGTCTATCGCTCCGGCGACAGCCGCGTGCCGACAATGACGGACGCGTTCCAGAAGATGGTCGAGGTGATCGGCACGGCGCAAGCAAAAGAATTCTGGGCGATGAGCCGCATCCTCGACGCGACGATGGTGCGCGAGAAGAAGATCTACCCGAACCTCGATTTTCCGACCGGCCCGGCCTATTACCTGATGGGCTTTGACATTCCGATCTTCACGCCGATCTTCGTCATCAGCCGCATCACGGGATGGACCGCGCATGTGATGGAGCAGCGCGCCGCGAACAAGCTTGTGCGGCCCTTATCGAATTATACCGGAGTCGAGCAGCGCGATGTTCCATCGATTGAAAGCCGGTAGGGCGCATGTTTGACCTCGCCCTTCGATTTGCGGATCGGCCCGGCGAACTGGCGAAATTCGGCGAAGCGATGGGCCGCGCGGGCGTGAGCATTGAAGGCGGCGGGGTCTTCTCCGTTGCCGGCGAAGCGCGAGCGCATTTTCTCTTTAAAGACGGCGCGTCGGCGAAAGCTGCGGCTGAAGGCGCCGGACTTGAGGTCGTTGCGCTGCGAAAGGTGCTGGTTCGCAAGCTTCATCAGGGTCGCCCCGGGCAACTCGGCGCTATAGCGCGGGCGCTTGCGGACGCTGGCGTTAACATTGAAACTCAGTACAGCGATCATCATAACCAGTTGATTCTCGTCGTCGATGATATCGAGGCTGCCACGCGCGCGACGGCAGCTTGGCCGGCTGGCGATTGAACGCAACGAAAGGAAAGCGCCATCGCACCCCCCCGTGTCAGAACCAAGGATGACCGCGCCAGAGCAGAAGCGGCGGTGACGGAGCTGATCCGCTGGATCGGCGACGATCCGTCGCGCGAGGGGCTTGTCGATACGCCGCAGCGCGTCGTCGATGCCTTCCTCGAATATTTCAAAGGGTATGACGAAAACCCTGACGCCTATCTTCAGCGCACGTTCGAACAGGTTGGCGGCTATGACGAGATCGTGCTGCTCCGCGATATCCCGTTTCATTCGCATTGCGAACACCACATGGCGCCGATCCTCGGCAAGGCGCATGTCGGCTATTTGCCCAAAGATCGTGTCGTCGGCATCTCGAAACTCGCGCGGGTCGTTCATGCCTACGCCAAGCGCTTGCAGGTGCAGGAACGGCTGACGGCGGAAGTCGCCGATTGCATCGAGCGCGTGCTGGAGCCTGTCGGCGTTGCGGTCGTGATCGAGGCGACGCACGCTTGCATGACGTGCCGCGGTGTTGAGACGCCCGGCGTCATCATGACGACCAGCCGGATGATGGGCGTCTTTCGCGACGATCCGCGCTCGCGCGCGGAAGTTTTGAAGCTGATGGGGTTTGGTTGACAGGGAAGGCGCGACCAGAACCCGGATCGCGGCCGTCCCGTCGTTTGTTCTTCTATGTTATCCGCTTGAAATTCAGGAGCCGCCGCCATGCCTTATCAGACCATTCTTCTCGAAACCGACGCCAGCGTCGGCATTGTCACGCTCAACCGGCCGGAAGCGCTGAATGCTTTTTCCAACCAGTTGATGGATGAGCTGACGCACGCGCTGAAGAAGCTCGAGGCTGACGACGAGATCGGCTGCATCATCATCACCGGTTCAGAGAAAGCGTTCGCCGCCGGCGCCGACATCAAGGAGATGGCGACGAAGACCTATATGGAGGTCTTCAACGAGCAATTCATCACGCGCAATTGGGAAGAGGCGACACGCTGCCGCAAGCCGGTGATCGCGGCCGTCGCCGGTTACGCACTCGGCGGGGGGTGCGAGCTT
This sequence comes from Parvularculaceae bacterium, assembly GCA_046154725.1. Lineage (GTDB taxonomy): Bacteria > Pseudomonadota > Alphaproteobacteria > Caulobacterales > Parvularculaceae > Amphiplicatus. Next base: position 2,679 of record JBJXFO010000016.1, read on the forward strand.
GCGCTGATGTGCGATTTCATTATCGCCGGAGATAACGCCAAATTCGGCCAGCCTGAAATAACGATCGGCGCGATGCCGGGCGCGGGCGGTACGCAGCGCCTTGCGCGGTTCATCGGCAAATCCAAGGCGATGGAAATGTGCCTGACGGGCCGCATGATGGATGCAGCGGAAGCGGAGCGCTGCGGGCTTGTTTCGCGCATCGTTCCGAAAGGCGAGTTGAAAGCCGAAGCAATCAAGATCGCCAAGCTGATCGCGGCGTTCTCCCGTCCGATCGTCATGCTGACCAAGGATGCGGTGAACCGCGCCTATGAATTGCCGCTGACCGAGGGCGTGCGCTATGAGCGCCGCATTTTCCATTCGATCTTCGGCACCGAGGATCAGCAGGAAGGCATGGCGGCCTTTGTTGAGAAGCGTAAGCCGAATTTCAGGAATCGTTAAGGAAGTGAGGGAGTAGGCAATAGGCAGTAGGCAGTAAGATGATCTGCGCGCTTACTTTTTTCTGCCTACTGCCTACTGCCTCCCGCTTTCGCTGGTTAACGCGCCCTTAGCGCTTGAGCGCCTAGCGTTTGCGGTGGAGGTTCCATGCGCGCGCTTACCCGCACCGACAGGACAACATCGTCCCTGATGGCAGACTTTGCCGCCGGCATGGCCGAAGCGGCGGCGGTCCGGCGCGCGGGGCTTGAAGCCAAGGCCGCGCGGGCGGAAGCCGAAATGTCGATCAGGGCGCGCTCTGAATTTCTCGCCAACATGAATCACGAATTGCGCACGCCCCTGAACGCAATCATCGGCTTTGCCTCGATGCTGAAAGACACGGCGACCTATGCGCTCAGCGATGAACAGCGCGGCGCCTATGCCGATTACGTTCTTCAGTCTGCGGACCTTTTGCTCGGGCATATCAACACGCTGCTGGAGGCGGCGGCGCTCGACGGCGGCGACCTCGCGCTCGATCCCGCGGAGATCGATATCGCCGCGGCGCTCGGTGACGCCGTCAAGCGCGCCAAGGTCGCGGCGGACGCTGGCAAAGTCGGGTTTGACGCCAAGGCAGACGATGCGGCAGCGATGGCCTGGGGCGATCCCGTCCGCCTGTCGCAAGCGCTCGACCACATCATCCGGACTGCGATCCGCGTCTCGCCGGAAGGCGCGCGCATTCTTGTACGCGCGGCGCGCGATAAGGACGGCTGGCCGGAAATCGCCGTGCGCGATCGCGGCCCCGGGCTCTCGCCCGAAGAACTGGATCGGGCGCTGACCGCCTTCAATGAAACGCATCGCGGGCTCGACCGGTCGTTTGCCGGCCCCGGCATTGGTCTCGCGATCGCGAAAACATTTATCGAACTGCAAGGCGGGCGCTTTTCAATCAAAAGCCGGCCGGGCGAGGGAACGCTGGTGCGCATCGCGCTCGCGCCGCCAAGAGCGGCGGCCGTGCGGCTCGCCGGATAGACAATTGCTGGAGTAAAAGATGTCACAGTCTGCCATGGATCCTCTTGCCACAGACCGTCAGCGCACACCCGCTGCGCCAGCGGCAAAGCGCCGGATTCGTATTGGCGAAGTCGTGTCCGTCAACGGCAGTCACGCGCTGGTGATGCTCGACGAAGATCGTCCGGAGCTTGACCGCGTGCACCGGCCCCAGCTCGGCGCCATTCTTTCGGTCGACACAGGCGCGTGCATTGTGCTCGGTCTCGTCTCGGCGATGAGCGTGCCGGCGCCGACGCTTGAGTCGGGCGGCAAGGACCTGCGTCTTATCGAGCTTGAACTGATCGGCGAGTTTACCAAGCCGACCGCGAAAGCGCCGGCGCGTTTTCGCCGCGGCGTCTCGACCTATCCGACGCTCAACGACGAGGTTCAGATTGCCGCGCGCGACGAGCTCGCCGCGCTCTTTGCCGCCAATGGATCGGCAAGCGTCAGGATCGGCGTCGTCAAGCAGGATGCGGCGATCCCCGCGACCGTTTCCGTCAACGATCTCTTTTCCCGCCATTGCGCTGTTCTGGGCACGACGGGCGCCGGCAAATCCTGCGCGATCACGCTGATGCTGCTCGCCGTTCTTGAACGCTACAAGAACGGGCACATTGTCATTCTCGATCCGCATAATGAGTATTCGCATTCATTCGGCGACCGCGCCGTCGTGTTCGATACGTCGAACCTCCTGCTTCCCTATTGGATGCTGACGTTTGAGGAACTCGTTGAGATACTCTATCCCGGCCGCGTCAATTGCGTTGAGGAAGTCGAGATCCTCGGCGACCTGATCCCGCTTGCCAAGAAGATGAACCTGTCGAACACGATGCTGGCGTCAAAAATGGCGGCGGCAGGCCGGGGCGACGCCGGCACCGTAACGGTTGACACGCCGGTTCCCTATCGCATCTCTGAATTGCTGACCTTGATCGACAAGACGCTCGGCTCGCTCGACACCTCGCGCACGACTGGCCCCTACAAGCGCCTGCGTGCGCGGCTTCATGGCATCAGCCAGGACGCGCGGTACGGCTTCATGTTCGGCGGCCTGACCGTACAGGACACGATGGCGGATTTTCTGGGGCAATTGTTCCGCATCCCCGTCGAAGGCGCGCCGATTTCGATCATCGAGCTTGGCGGTCTCCCGGTTGAAGTCGCGCAAGTCATCGTCTCGGTCGTGACCCGCCTCGCGTTCGAGTTCGGCCTCTGGAGCCATGGCGCGGCGCCGATCGCGATCATCGTCGAAGATGCGCATCGCTACGCGCCATCGAAAGAAAGCGCCGGCTTTGCGCCAACGCGCAAGGCGCTGGTGCGCATCGCCAAAGAGGGGCGCAAAGTCGGCGTCTCGCTGTGGGTCGCCTCGCAGCGTCCGACGGAACTTGACGCGACGGTACTGTCCCAGTGCAACACGATTTTCGCGATGCGTCTTGCCAACCAGGCCGATCAGGAAGCGCTGCGCTCGGCTGTGCCCGACGCCTCGACAAGCTTGTTGTCATGCCTTCCCTCGCTTGGTCTTGGCGAGGCGATCGCGGTCGGAGAGGGCGTCCCGCTGCCAACGCGCATCCGCTTCGACGCGCTGCCGCGCGAAGCTGTGCCGCGCAGCCTGACGGCAAGCTTCACCGACGGCTGGTCGGTCGATGTCGACGACAAGTCCTTCATCTCGCGCATCGTCGAACAATGGCGCGCGCAGAAGATGCTCATTCCGGATGTTTGAATAGGGCGCCTGCTAATCCACCTTCTCCGCCAGCCACGTCTTGATCAGCGATTGATATGGCACGTCGCGCTTGTTCGCCTCGACTTTGATCCGGTCAAGAAGGGAGAGCGGCAGGCGAAGCGAAATCGATTTCGTGCTCGGCTTCAAATTCGGAAAATCGACGCGGCGCGCCGTGCTCCAGTCGAGATAGTCGACGGTGTCATGAGTGCGCCAAAACTCCCGTTCTTCATCCTCGTTTCGGAACTTAGGGATCGGCTTTAGTTTCTTCGTCATAGAGTGTGCGCTCCTTTCGGTTCAGCGGTCGCGCGGATATTACCCGGATCAGCTTGCCTTCTTCGCGCAGGGTGAACGACACATGAAGCAAGCGACCATCATCGGTGAGGCCGACGGCATGAGAGCGCGGCTCTCGCGCGCTGTGTTTCGGGTCATCGAGCAGAACCGGTTTATTGAAAAAAACCTGCTCAGCTTCGCGATCGCCGACGCCGTGCTTGCCCTCGTTCTTTCCTGAGTTTCCGGCGTCCCATTGGAATCCTTCGATCTGGCCCAAATCCAGCATGAGTGTATATTATGGTAATATACAAAAAAGTCAACCTGCGAGACTTGCCGCGACGCGGCGCAGGGCACAAAGTGCCCGAAGGAGGGCCTTCATGATTCGTTTCGCCGTACTTATCGCCACGTTGTTCGCTGCCAGCCAAGCGATCGCCGCCGCGCCAATCACCATCGTCATTCACGGCGGCGCCGGCGCTCTCGAAAAGGGGCTCTACACCCCAACGGAAGAAGCTGCGTACAAAGCTGATCTCAACGCCGCGCTCGACGCCGGTTACGCGGTGCTGGAACGCGGCGGCTCCGCGGTTGACGCGGTGCAGACCGCGATCGTCCTTCTCGAAGACAGTCCGCGCTTCAACGCTGGCAAGGGAGCGGTCTTCACCTATGACGGAAAGAATGAGCTTGACGCCTCGATCATGGACGGCGCCTCCGGCAAAGCGGGCGCCGCCGCAGGGCTGACGCACGTCAAGAACCCGATCCGCCTCGCGCGGCAGATCATGGACCGCTCGCCGCATGTCATGATGGTGGGCGAGGGCGCGGAGGAATTCGCAAAGGAGCAGCAACTCGTCATGGTGCGCCGCTCCTATTTCCGGACCGAAGCGCGCTGGCGCGCTTACAAGGACGCGCTCGAAAAAGCGAAGGATGCGGAGAAAGGCGCGGATAAAAGCGCTGGGCTGCCGAAGGATTTCAAATACGGCACGGTCGGCGCCGTCGCGCTCGACGCCAACGGCAATATCGCGGCTGGAACCTCAACCGGCGGCATGACCCTGAAGCGTTACGGCCGCGTTGGCGACGCGCCGATCATCGGCGCTGGAACCTTCGCCGACAACAAATCGTGCGCGGTCTCGGCGACCGGCTGGGGCGAATATTTCATCCGCCTGACGGTCGCGCGCGATATCTGCGCGCAGGTCGAATATGGCGGCAAGACAATCGCAGAGGCGACGACCGATGTTATCCATAACCGCCTGCAAAAAGCCGGCGGCGATGGCGGCGTCATCGTGCTCGCGCCGAACGGCGATTATGTGATGGACTTTAATTCCGCTGGAATGTTTCGCGGCTTCCGGCAGGGCGAGCGCAGAGACGTTGCGATCTACAAGGACTGATCCAATGCACCTTCGCTTTTTGCGCAAGTTGGCGACCGCGGCGATCCTGTTTCTCGCCGCGTGCGCGCACCACGAGAGCGCGCCCTTGCCAAGCGGCGCCTCGATTGATGCGAAAGTCGCCGAACTGATGGCGCGTGAAGACGTGAAAGGTCTCGCCCTTGCGGTAATTGACGGCGGCAAAGTTACAAAAGTCGCCGCCTATGGCTGGCGCAATGTCGAAAAGCGCCTGCCGCTTACGACGGAAACGGTGATGTATGGCGCATCGCTGACAAAGACGGCAACTGCATACCTCGCGCTGCAGCTTGTCGATGAGGGGCTTCTCGATCTCGACGCGCCGCTCGCCTCGTACTTGCCGAAGGCGTTGCCGGACTATGAGGACTACAAGGACCTCGCCGGCGATGACCGCTGGAAGGCGCTGACGGCGCGCATGGTCCTCACGCATTCAACAGGCTTTGCGAATTTTCGCTGGCTGGAAGACGACGGCAAGCTGCGGTTCCATTTTCAACCGGGGACGCGCTACGCCTATTCCGGCGAAGGATTTTACATCCTTCAGCTTGCGCTTGAAGAAGGCCTTGGCCTCGACCTCGAGACGGAAGCGCGCCGCCGCCTGTTCGAGCCCTTCGGCATGACACGAACGAGCCTTCAATGGCGCGCGGACTTTGCGAGCGATCTCGCCGACGGTTATGCGCTTGATGGAAGTTTTGAGCCGCATGATGAGCGCTCGAGCCCTAGCGCGGCGGGCTCTATGGACACGTCGATCGCCGATCAGGCGAGGCTGTGGGCTGCGGTCATGCGGGGCGAGGGTCTGTCGAAGGGTGCGCGGGCTGAACTAGTGCGCCCTCAGAGGCAAATTACGTCCGCGCGCCAGTTTCCGACTCTGGCGATTTCAACTGATCCGCGTACGGTGGAATACGGCCTGTCGGCGGGGCTTGGCCTGGTGACCTATGAAGATCCGGGCGCGGGGCCGTCCTGGTTCAAGGGCGGCCACAATGACTGGACCGGGAACATGCTCGTTTGTCAGGAACGCCGCCGCCGCTGCGTCGTGTTGCTGTCGAACAGCGTGCGGGCGGAAAGGATTTATCCGGAACTTGTCCGCGTGACGCTCGGGGAGACGAAGATGCCGTGGTGGTGGGAATATGGCGACACGGTCGAGTAGGGCTTTAGCAGCGCCAGCCGCCCGTTTCTTGGCTCCGCGCGCCAGTCTTGCGGCCGAAGTCTTCTAATTGCCGACAAAAAAACGGCCATCTGTACAATTCGCGCAACTGTTTGTTCATCTCCGTAAGTCATTTTTCACGAAACGGCCGAAAGGGCTGCGCCGTGCTGGACAGCAGGGGAAACGTCGCCATCGCCTTCGGGCTTGTTCTACCGCTGTTTCTTGGAGTGGGCGGCGCGGCGGTCGATACGGCGCTTTACTCAAATGCACGCTCGAAGCTGCAGGAGATCGCGGACGCCTCGGCGCTCGCCGGCGGCCGGGAGTTCCTGCTGAACACGGCATCGACGGGGCTGGCCAAGGAGCGCGCCGAATCGATCGCCGTCAAATTGATCAAAGCCGATCCGGGCATTTCGGGCGCGTCTGCGAGCGCGCGCAGCGATGTCGCCCGGCGCGCTGTGACGGTGACAATCAGCCATGGCTATCTGCCAGCGCTATTTGTCGCCATGATCAGATCGCCGATCATGATCGACGTCTCCGCGACCGCCGAAGTGTCAGGAGGGTCGAACATCTGCGTGATTGGTCTTCACGAAGCAAATGGCGATACGATCAAGCTCGATGACCGGTCGCTTCTTCGGGGCAAGAATTGTTCGGTGTTCTCGAATTCAACGGATCCGCACGGCATTGTCGTCAATGGGTCGGCCATGATCGACAGCGCTTTCATCTGCTCGGCCGGCGGCTATGACGGACCGATAACAGGCTTTGATCCGGCGCCGGTCACCGATTGTCCGCGCCGTGACGATCCGCTAGCCTCTTTTCCGGAGCCGGCGGAGGGTCCGTGCGATCATACGGATCTGCAGCTCCTCAATCATTACGGGCGGCTTTCGCCGGGCGTCTATTGCGGCGGCCTCGTCATTGACGGCGCCTCCGACGTGACGTTCGATCCTGGCGTTTATGTGATGAAGGACGGCGAGTTTCAGGTAAAAGACGCGTCGCGCATCTCCGGCGAGGGGACGGGGTTTTTCTTTACCGGCGCCGGCGCGCGCCTGATGTTCGAAGACAAGGTGTCCGTGTCGCTCAGCGCGCCTGAGAAAGGCGATATGGCCGGAATTCTGTTCTGGCGCAGCAAGCACGCGACCGGCCCCGCCGCCTTCGAGGTGAAAAGCAATTTCGTCGACAGGCTGGTCGGCACCATCTACCTCCCGAAGAGCGAATTCTTTGTTTCCGTTACTGAAGAAGTGGCGGAGGCTTCCGCTTACACGGCGATCGTTGCGGACCACATCTGGCTCGTCGGGAAGTCGAAACTTGTTCTCAACACGGATTATGCCCTGACGCCCGTGCCGCCGCCGCCGGGACTTGCCCGCGCGGGCGAGCAATTGAGCCTGCGAAATTGATCGCAGCCGGCTGAGGCTGGCGGCGCCGGCTGCAACCGTGTTAGCGCCTTGTGGCGGACTTTCCGAAGCACAAGGGGCGAGCGGCAGTGGACGTCAATCGCAGAACAATTCTTGGCGGCGCGGCCGCGTTTGCTAGTACGGCGGCGCTGCCGGCGGCCGAGGCCGCAACGCGCAAGGTTGGCGGCAGCAAAGCAGACGCCACGGCGCTGAAGGCGCTTGGCGCCTATGTCGATCAGCACCGCGCCGAATGGGGCATTCCGGGGCTTACGCTCGCAGTCGTCACGCGCGACGGCTTTGACGGCTTCGTTGCGTCCGGATGGGCCGATGTCGACAAGCGCATTCCGGTCGGGGCCGAGCATCTCTTCCAGATCGGCTCGATCTCGAAGATGATGACGGCGCTCGCCGCGTGGTCGCTGATCGATGAGGGCGAGCTGTCGCCAGACGTGCGCCTCAGCGACGCGCTGAAGGGATTATCCGTACGCGGCGGCAGCGGCATCACACTGCAGCACCTTCTCAATCACACTTCGGGCTTGCCGGCTGATTCCGAAATCTTTCCCGAAGGCGGGCTTGCCGCGGGCTTTGCGCCCGGCGCGCACATGTCGTACAGCAATTCCGGGTATCAGCTCGCGGGCAAGATCGCGGCTCATGCGCATGGCGGTCTCTTCCAGCACTGCGTCGAGGCGCGCGTGCTTGCCCCGCTCGGCATGACACAGTCCGTTGGCGCAATTCGCGTCGCTGACCGCGCGCGTCATGCGCAAGGCTATGAGCCGGCGCTGACCGACCGCCTCGCCCCGCGCCCGGGCCCGATGACCGCGTCGCCATGGGTCGATACGGACAATGCGGCGGGATGCATCACCGCGACGGCGGGCGACATGGCCCGGTTCATGCGCTTTTTGCTCGGGCTTTCGGAAGGCAAGGGGGGCCCTGTCTTCTCCGATGAAACGGCGAAGCGGTTTCTCGAAAGTCCCGTCAACGCGCCGAACTGGGGGCTGGGCGCGACGTACGGCAACGGCATTGCGCGCGTTCAGATCGATGGCCGCGCCTATCTGCACCACACCGGCGGCATGGTGTCGTTTTGCTCTGCGTTGCACCTCGATCGAGACGCGGGCATTGCCGCGTTTGCTTCCGGCAACGTCCATTATTCGCTAAACTACCGCCCGCGCGACATCACGACTTTTGCCTGCAAGCTGTTCCACGCGCTGCGCACGAACGCCCCCTTGCCGGCGCCCAAGCCAGCCAAGGCAACGCTTGAAAAGCCCGAACGGTTTGCCGGCGTCTATACCGCCGCGTCCGGTGACGCGTTCGAGATCGTTGCCGGAGCTGATTTCATCCGTATGCGCCGGGATGGCCGCGAAAGTGTCATGCAGTTGGCGGCCGAAACCCTTTTTTCGAGCGCCGATCCCGATTTCGCGCTCACCGGCGTCGCCTTCGATCTGGACGGCGAGAAAGCCTCCCGCGCGTGGGCCGGCGCGATTGAATTCGCGCGCAACCCTGCTGGCGGATATCGTCCGCCAGCCTCGCCAGACCTTCGCGCGCTCGCGGGCATTTACGACAGCGATGACCGCTGGGCCGGGCCGATCACCATCCACGCGCGCGACGGCAGGCTGTGGGTTGGAAACGCCGAAGCGCTGACGCCCCTTGCCGGCGGCGAGTGGCGGCTCGGCAATGACGATTGGTCGCCCGAGCGTATCCGCTTCGACGGCGTCATCAATGGCCGTCCGCACCGCTTGCTCTTTTCAGGGTCGCCCTATGTGCGGCGGTTCAGCTGACAGCGGCGTCGCCGTCACAAAAACGCACCGGCCGCCCGATACGCAGGCGGCCGGCTTCTCTCCCCGTCACAAGACTTCGTTACCGCGCGATAACGCCGCTATCGAGACGTTCCACGATCACGGTTGCCGAGCGCGGGCGTGTCGCCCCGCGGTCCGGCCAGTTCGATGAGCCGATCGCGCCTTCGCCCGGATGCTGGATGTTGACGAACAGCGTGCGGTTGTCGGGCGTATCGATGACGCCGGTCACTTCGCAGTTGATCGGCCCGGTAAAGAAGCGCCGGATGTCGCCGCTTTCGGGAACGCACGCCAGCATCTGGTCATTGCCGAAAGCGTTGCCGTCGGTCTGGATCCAGAGGATGCCGTTGTCGAACCAAAGCCCGTCGGGGCTTGAAAACTCGTTCGTCGCATCGAGCGGCGGTGCGCCGGGCGCTGCAAAGTTTTTCGAATCGGCGGCGTTGCCCGCAAGGATAAACAGCTCCCAGTCAAAGCGAAGCGAGTCATAGCGCAAGTCACGCTCGCGCCAGCGAACGATGTGGCCAAACGGGTTTGGCGCGCGCGGATTTGCGGCGTCGGGCGTTGTCCGGCGCGTATTGTTCGTGAACGTCATATAGACGTCGCGATTCACCTCGTCGATCGTGCCCCATTCCGGGCGATCCATTGGCGTTGCCTTGACGAAGTCGGCCGCAAGGCGCGCATTGACAAGAACGTCCGCCTGGCTCGCAAAGCCGTTCGCAGGGGTCAGCCCGTTGCGGCCGAAAACGAGCGCGATCCAGTCGCCGCTGCCGTCGGCATTGAAGCGCGCCACATAGAGCGTGCCGACTTCAAGAAGATCGCGGTTGGCGTTATCGCGGCGCCACACATTGCGCGAGACGAATTTGTAAACGTACTCGCCGCGGCTGTCGTCGCCCATGTAAACCGTGATCGGGCGGCCATTGCGGGCCGGCGCAACCCACGCGCCTTCATGCGCAAGGCGGCCAAGGGCGGTGCGTTTCTTCGGCGTCGATGTCGGATCGAAGGGATCGATTTCGACAACCCAGCCAAACGTGTTCGGCTCGTTGCGGAAATCTTCGAGCGCCGACGCGCCGCGCGTCGTGGCGTTGAAGCGCGCATAGGCGTCGTTCGTGTCGACTGTGCCCCAGCCATAGCGGCCAAAGGCGCGCGGCACGCCGTGACGCGTCTGTTCGCGCGGTTGAACCGCGTCGCTGTTGAAGAAATAGCCCGCCCAGTTTTCCTCGCAGGCAAGATAGGTGTTCCACGGCGTATAGCCATGCGCGCAATTGTTGACCGTCCCGCGCGCACGCGTGCCGTCATTGGAGAATTTGGTCTTCACAAAGTCCGTGCCCGCAACCGGCCCGGTCAGCGCCATTTCCGTGCCGGCGGTGACACGGCGGTTAAACTCGCCGCGCACAATCGACCATTGCCCGCCAGTCTTTTCGATTTCGATGACGGAAACGCCATGCGCCGCTATTTCCTTGCGCACTTCGTCTTCAATCGTGCGTGCTCCATTGGCGATCGTCAGGCCGTTGGGGTGGATATAGTCGACATCGATATATTCGTGGTTCATCACCAGAAGACCGCGCTGGTTGTGTCCCTCGGTCGTGCGGATCGGGAAATAGTGCATCCCGTCATGGTTCATGCCGATCTGCTTTTCCTGCTCGGCGCCGGAATTCAGGCCGCCATCGAGATAATCCGGATACGGCGCAATGATCGGTTCGCCCCAGCGGGCAAACGGCGTTTGGGAATAGCCGGCCGGGACTTCGATCGTATCCGCTACCGACTGCGGCAAGGCGGCAAAGCTGAGCTGTGCGCCCGTACGCGCGCTCTCACGAGCTTGCGCAGCGCCGACAAAGCCGAGGGCCATCGCGGCGACGCCGCCTTGCAAAATGGCGCGGCGCCCGTAGCGCGCGTCAAGCACCGTCGCAAATGGCGTGTTGCCGGAGAGATTGCATTCCGGCTCATAATTCGGGTCGGCGAAAGGGGATGTTTTGGGGTCGTCGTACATGCGGCTTCTCCCATGGGTTGCAGAAATCGCAACGAGAGCTAAGGCGATTGCGTGACAGATCGTTGATGCTTGCGCGTCAGTTTTTCAACACGCACGCGGAGCGTCTTTGCGAATGAGTATCACTATAATCTGTATACAGCGCATTGCTTGCGCTACAGCAGGCCAAGCCCCTTGAAGCTCGCTTGCGAGCGATGCCCGATCACGAGATGGTCGTGCACGCGCACGCCAAGCGCTTGCGCCGCTCTGACGATCTCGTTCGTCATGTCGATGTCGGCGCGGCTTGGCGTCGGGTCGCCGGATGGGTGGTTGTGAACAAGAATAATCGCCGAGGCCGACAATTCGAGCGCGCGCTTTACAACCTCGCGCGGATAGACGGGCGTGTGATCGACGGTGCCGCGGCTCTGCACTTCGTCGGCGATCAAGATATTCTTCTTGTCAAGAAAGAGGATGCGAAAGAGCTCCGTCTTTTCGTCCGCCATGGCGGCGCGGCAATAGGCGAGCAGGTCATCCCAGGACGAAATAACCGGCCGGCGCAGCACGCGCTCCTGCGCTAGTTTCACGCCAGCGGCGTGCACGATCTTCAGCTCCAGCGCGGTCGCCTCGCCAACGCCGCCGACTTCCTTCAAGCGCTCAACCGGCGCTGCAAGCGCTTCGGCAAACCCGCCGAATGTCTTGATCAACGCTTTGGCGACGGGCTTCACGTCGCCGCGCGCCTTGGCGCGAAAGAGCAGCAATTCCATCAGCTCATAGTCTTGCAGGGCCTCAACGCCCGCGCGCGCAAAACGCATCCGCAGGCGCTCGCGGTGGCCGCGCTGGTGGTCGTCAGGCGGATCGGATTTTGCGTTCACGCGAGATCGGTTTTGGCGAAATCATCGCCCTTGTAAAGCAGCGGGACGCCCAAGGTCTTTGCGCATGCGTAGGAAAAGCAGTCGCCTAGATTGAGCCGCGCCGGGTGCCCACAACCCTTGCCATATCGCGCAATGGCCGCGACGGCGGCGACCCCGATTTCAGGGGTGATGGAGATTTCAACGGCGCCAATTTCGCTGACGAAAGCAGCAAAGGATTCCGCAGCTCTCGTGAACTCACTGTCGTCCGCCGATCGTTTAAGCCCTGAGCGCGTGGTACGGGCGATTGCGGTCATCGATTCAAATCGCACCATCGGCGAGATGAAGTAGGGACCGGCATCTGCTTGTAGACTGGCGACCAGCTTTTCAAAGTCTGGCTCGCGATTGACTACAGAGACAACGACCGATGCATCAATGAACATCAGTCTTCGTCACCCCAAAGCTCGTCACGAAACTTCTTGAAGTCGAAGTCCGGATCGACCCGGCCGATCGACGCAGCGATAGCCTGCGCTTTCGAAAAATCGAAACGGCGCGGCTTGGCTTTCGCAATTCGCTCTAACTCGTGTTCGAGCGCGATCCGCACTGCTTCTTTTTTCGTGGCCGTTTTCAACGCCGCCTGGAGCTCATTGGCGAGCGCATCAACCTTGTCATCGCGGATGAAGAGAGCCATGGGATATCCTTACCAGATATCTATATATCTTGCCGGGATATATTTCAAGGCCAAGCCAGCCGCGTTTCAGGCGGAATAAGGCGGCCGGTCGAGCCCGCCCGGCGACTTTGTGAAGATCTCTGCCCCCGTTTCGGTCACGCCGATCGAGTGCTCGAACTGGGCGGAAAGCGATTTGTCGCGGGTGACGGCGGTCCATCCGTCTTTGAGCAATTTGATGTCGGGCCTGCCTTCGTTAATCATCGGCTCGACGGTGAAGAACATTCCGGGGCGCAGTTCAATGTCGGGCGCGTGGTGCACGCCGAAGCGGTCGCGATATTCCGCATAGTGAACGACATTGGGCGCGTCATGAAAAACCCGGCCGACGCCGTGGCCGCAAAAATCGCGCACGACAGAAAAGCCTTGGCTCTCGGCACGGGTCTGGATGGCGCGGCCGACATCGCGCAGTGACTTGCCGGGCTGGATGACGGCAATGCCCGCCATCAGGGCTTCGTAGGTCGTATCGACAAGGCGGCGCGCCTTTACCTTTGGCTCTCCGGCCCAGTACATGCGGCTGGTGTCGCCGTGCCAGCCATCGATAATGACGGTAACGTCGATATTCATGATATCGCCGTCATTGATGCGCTTGGCCGACGGAATGCCGTGGCAGATCACGTGGTTGAGCGAGATGCAGCTGGCGTGGCGATAGCCTCGATACCCGATCGTCGCCGACACGGCGCCGTGATCAAACACGAACTCGCGGATGATGTCGTCGAGCGCGCCTGTCGTTGCTCCGGGCTTCACATGACCGGCAATCATGTCGAGGCATTGCGCGGCAAGACCCCCCGCGCGGCGCATGCCGGCAAAGCCCTCGGGCCCGTGCAGGCGGATCTCGCCCGTTTTAATGACGTCGTCGGCGAGGGCGGCGGTGTACTGCATGGTGTCCGGGGTCAGAATTTGTATTGCGTCCACCGCTATGTCGCAATGAATGCGGCGCGGTTCAACCCGGTGCGGTATAGAGCACTAAGTGCGCACTAGCGCCCGGTTAATGACCCATGTTCCAGGCTTTACGAAATCGAAAGCGGGCCGGGTCCATGTTTTCCGTGGTGACGGGAATTCGGTGAGTTGGCGTTTCGGTTCGGAACTGAGGGAAATGTCGCGCTCATTTTTGCGCTGACGGCGCCATTGCTGATCGGCGTCGCTGGCGGCGCGTTGGATTTTCAAAGCCTCGGCTTGCAGCGAACCGGGTTGCAGGACGCCGCCGACAATCTCGCAACCCGCGGCGCGCGCGAGTTTCTGCTGGAGAACTCGACGCCAGCGCAAATCGAAGCTTTGGTGCAGGCGACTGCCGACGCTCAGTATGAAGACAGACTTGGAGCCTTCAGCCTTGGCGTCGAAGCCGATGCGGAAGAAAAATCCGTGGCTGTTGAACTCACGCAAGCGCCGCGGAGGGGGTTTTTCCTGCATGCATTGCCCGCTTTTAGCGGCGACCTTTCCGCAACGGCGACAGCGGTTGCGCGGGGAACGAGTGATGTTTGTGTCGTCGCGCTCGAAGACGAGAAGGATGGCGCCGTTCGTGCGGAGGCGGGCGCGAGGCTGATTGCGTCCAAATGTTCAATCCTGTCCAACTCGAAATCGTCGCGCGGGATCGACGCTGCCGGCTTTTCAAAGCTGCGGGCATCCCTGATCTGCTCGGCCGGCGGCGCGCGCGGCGGCTCGCAGAATTTTGATCCGCCAGCGCTGACCGATTGCCCGCACTACGAAGATCCGCTGATCGAGCGCCTGCCGCCGGACGTTGGCGCTTGCGACGCCGACGGCCTGACGCTTGGGTCGTCCGGCGCGCTGAGCGGGCTCGCGCTGACGGCGTTGACAAGCGTCGTCTCGCTTCTCGATGGCGCCGACGACGAGACGCTCGTCGGCTATACGCGCTACGATCTCGAGCCTGGGGTTTATTGTAATGGGCTGAAGATCAGGTCCGACGCTGACGTGCATCTGGCGCCCGGCGTCTATGTCATCAAGGATGGGCCGCTCGAGGTTGAACTCGGCGGACGGATCTTTGGCAAGAATGTCGGACTTTACTTTACTGGCGATGACGCGGTCTTCACGTTCAAGCCACAATCGATCGTGCACCTGACGGCGCCGGCCGATGGCATTATGGCGGGCATGCTGATCATGGAAGACCGGGAGCGTGCGGACACCGAAACCTATGCGATCTTGTCCGCAAACGCGCGCACGCTCCTAGGCACCATCTATCTGCCGCAGGGCCGCCTGCACGTCGATTCGCTGATGCCTGTCGCCGACGCCTCCGCTTATACGGCGATCGTGACGCGCTATCTGCGGCTTTCCGGGTCGCCGGAACTTGTCCTCAATACCGATTATGCGCTCACCGACGTGCCTGTTCCCGCGGGGATAGGCGCGACCGGCGGGCAGGTTTTCCTGCGCGATTAGCGGCCGAACGCCGCGACAGTTGGCGCTCAGGCAAGCGGCCTTTTCAATTTTCTGACGCCGCCTTTGCCCATGGAGTGTTAGACGGGTGCAAGACTGGTAAAGTGCAAGGCCTGATGAAACCTCTGCGACCTGCCCATCTAAAGCTCCTCAGCCTTGCCGGGCTCGCTGGCCTGTTGGCGGGCCTTGCCGCGCTCGATCCGCCGATCGCGGCAAACGGCGAGCGGCACGCGCTCTTTGCCGGCGCCCTCTCGATCGGCCGCGAGCGCTTTGTCGCGCCGTTGCCGCCGGCGCCGGACAGTTTTCTGCCCGAAAACGCGTGGCTCGCCATCAATGAGCGCGGGCTCGACGTGATCCGCCAAAGCGAGGGCCTCAGGCTTCAATCCTATTATCTCGCCGGCCAATGGCTGATCGGCTATGGCCACGCGAAGACGGCGGAGAAAGGCATGGCGATCAATGCGGATCACGCGGACCTTTTGCTGCTCATCGACGTCCGCCATGCCGAAGAAGGCGTGCGCCGTCTCGTCAAGGTTCGCCTGAACGAGAACGAATTTTCCGCACTGGTCTCGCTCGCCTACAATATGGGCGTCGGCGCTTTCCAGAAAACCGCCGTCGTCAGGCGGCTGAACGAGGGCGACCGCGCCGGCGCCGCCAACGCCTTCCGCCATCTCGTCAGCGCCGACATCAACGGCGAGCGGGTTGTGCTGGATGCGCTGCGCCGCCGGCGCGAAGCGGAGCGGGCGCTGTTCCTGACGCGTCCCTTACGGGCGTAGGCGAATCCCCTGTCGATGTTCTAAGGTCGCCCGGAACAAACCGGAGCCCCGTTCATGAAAGTCAGAGCCGCCATCGCCTTCGAAGCCGGCAAGCCGCTCGTCGTCGATACAGTCGATCTTGACGGACCCAAGGCCGGCGAAGTCCTGATCGAAATCAAGGCGACGGGCATTTGCCACACGGATGAATTCACGTTGTCGGGCTCTGATCCCGAAGGCGCATTCCCGGCAATTCTCGGCCATGAAGGCGCGGGCGTTGTCGTCGAGGTCGGACCGGGGGTCACGAGCCTGAAGCCCGGCGACCACGTCATTCCTCTTTATACGCCGGAATGCCGCGAGTGCGATTATTGCCTGCACCCGAAAACGAACCTCTGTCAGAAAATCCGCCCGACGCAAGGGCGCGGCGTGATGCCCGACGGCACGTCGCGCTTTTCCTACAACGGCAAGCCGGTCCTTCATTACATGGGCTGCTCGACGTTTGCGAATTACACCGTGCTGCCGGAGATTGCGCTCGCCAAAATCCGCAAGGACGCGCCGTTCGACAAGGTCTGCTATATCGGCTGCGGCGTGACGACCGGCATCGGCGCCGTGATGTTCACAGCAAAGGTCGAGCCTAACACAAACTGCGTCGTATTCGGTCTCGGCGGCATTGGCCTCAATGTCATCCAGGGCCTGAAAATGGTCGGCGCGCGCCAGATTGTCGGCGTCGATATCAACCCCGCAAAAAAAGCGATCGCCGAGAGCTTCGGCATGACGCATTTCGTCAACCCCAAGGACGTGAAGGGCGATCTCGCCGGCCATCTGGTCGAACTGACGGGCGGGGGCGCGGATTATTCGTTTGAATGCATCGGCCGCCCCGACACCATGCGCGCCGCGCTTGAATGCTGCCACAAGGGCTGGGGCGAAAGCGTGATCATTGGCGTCGCTGGCGCAGGCCAGGAAATTTCGACGCGCCCCTTCCAGCTTGTCACAGGGCGCGTCTGGCGCGGCTCGGCGTTTGGCGGGGCAAGAGGGCGCACCGACGTGCCGAAGATCGTCGATATGTATATGGAAGGGCGCATCCGCATCGACGAAATGATCACCCACAAAATGCCGCTGGAGAAAATCAACGACGCCTTCGACCTGATGCACAAGGGCGAGAGCATCCGAAGCGTTGTGGTGTATTGAGGGCCAATGGAACGCGTCTCCTCCGCAAAATCCTTCGGCGGCGAGCAGGCCGTGTGGAAGCACGCCTCCACAGCGCTCGCCTGCGACATGCGCTTTGCGGTCTTCATGCCGCCGCCGGAAATTCACGGGGGCGGCCCGTGGCCAACGCTTTTCTGGCTGTCCGGGCTGACGTGTACGGAGGATAATTTTACCGTCAAGGCCGGCGCGCAACGCATGGCCGCCGAGCTTGGCTTGATGATTATTGCGCCGGACACCTCGCCGCGCGGCGACCATGTGCCGGACCTCGACCCCAAGACCTATGATTTCGGCAAGGGGGCCGGATTTTATGTCGATTCGACGCAAGCTCCGTGGGCTGCCAACTACCGGATGTATTCCTATGTCGCCGACGAATTGCCGGAGCTGATCGCTGCGAATTTCCCTGCCGATGCGTCACGCTTCGGGGTTTTCGGGCACTCCATGGGCGGGCATGGCGCGCTGACCTTGCATTTGAAGCACAAGGAAAAATTCCGGTCGTGCTCGGCTTTTGCGCCCATTGTTGCGCCGTCGCAGGTTCCCTGGGGCCGGAAGGCGTTTGGGCATTATCTGGGTTCGGATGAGACCGGCTGGGCAAGGTATGACGCAACGCGCCTCCTCGCCGATCGCGGCGCCAGCAAGGCGCATATCCTCATCGACCAAGGCGGGGCCGATCAATTCCTTACCGAACACTTGCGCCCGGAACTGTTCGCCGAGGCCGCGCGCCGCGCGGGGCAACAGCTGACCTTGCGCCGCCATGACGGCTACGACCATTCCTATTTCTTCATCGCAAGTTTCATCGACGACCATCTCAGATGGCACCGCGACGCGCTCGGATGATTACTTAGTGATGAGAATAACCTGGTTGCCAAGGTAGAGATCGAGGAACTTCACATAAGCCTCGGACGCCGCAATGCGGTTCTCGCGCTTCAGGAACCCGTGGCCCTCGTCGGGGAACAGCAGATAGTCGACGGGAACACCGTTCGCTTTGACGGCTGCTACCAGCTCGTCGCTCTCAACTTGAAGAACTCGCGGGTCATTCGCCCCTTGCACGACCAGCAAGGGCTTCTTGATATTCTTGGCGTGAAATAGCGGTGAGATGGCGCGATGGCGCTCGGCGTCGGTTGCAGGGTCGCCCATCTCGTCATAGAGCGCTTCCTTGAAAGATTCCCACCAAGGCGGAATCGACGTCAGCGTCCGCACCCAGTTGGTCACGCCGAAAATATTGATGCCGGCGTCGAACGCGTCCGGTTCGAAGGCGAGCGCCGCCGCAACCATATAGCCGCCATAGCTGCCGCCCATGATCGCAATATTATCTTTGTCGACCCAGTCGAGCGATTCGAGATAGGCGCGCCCCGCGACGATGTCCTTCAGGTCAACATCGCCATGTTTCTTGTCATCCATGTGAAAGAACGTCTTTCCGTAGCCGGACGATCCGCGATTGTTGGCGCCGAGCACGGCATAGCCGTGGTTGACGAGGTGCTGGATCATTGCCGAATAGCCGGCGCGCGTCTGGCCGCCGGGGCCGCCATGCACGAAGACAATGGCCGGAACCTTGTTGGCGGCGCTGGCGCCTTTCGGCTTGTAGAGGATTGAGGGAATGTCGAGCCCGTCAAAGCTCTTGTATCGCACGACGTCGTTCGCGACGAGATCGTCCGGATTGATCGCGGCGTTGAGGGCTTGCGTCCACTGCCTGAATTTCTTCTTCTTCAGGTCGACCGTGATAATATTCCCCGGCGATTTGTCGGTGTTAAGCGTAAACGCGAGCGACTTCTCATCACGCGAAAAGCGCACCCCGGCGATATCGCCCGCGGCGAGGCCTTTCGGCATTGCGACCGGCTTGCCAGTCTGTGTGTCAACGACTGAAACGACCGTCGCCGCATCGTCATTGGTCGCGCTGACGCGATAGCGGCCTGATGGCGAGTACAGCACATAGGAGACATCCCAGTCCGCCTCGATCATCGGCGCCTTCTCGCCGGTCGCGATGTCGTGCGTCCACGCTTGCGCAAATTCGCCATGCTCGTCGGTGCCGTAAACGAGCTTTGTCCCGTCCGGGGTAAACTCGTGCACCGAATGCGAGATATTACCCTGATGTTCGGTAATGAGCGCGGGCGCGGCTTCCGGCTTGGCGAGGTCGACGAGATAAATATTATTGTCGGCGGAGGTGCGCTCCTTGACAACGGCGCCGCGCGTTCCGTCGCGGCTCGTCGCCTGAAAGTCGTAGCCGTCGTCATTCTTGTAGATGAGGGTGCGCGCGTAATCGTCGCTCTCATATCGGTAGAGATCGAAAAAGCGCGGATCGCGTTCATTGGTGAACGCGAAAAACGCTTCGCCCTCGCCAATCCATCCGCCGAACAGCGCCTTCAATTTGTCGCCGGGCGTCAGATCTTTGACGGTTCCGTCGAGTTCCCGGACGAAAAGGTGATCAAGCTCGTCGCCGCCTTTGTCAGCGGTGTAGAGAATGCGCTCATCCGCCGGGAAATAGCCGACCGCAAAAGCGGCATCGCTTGCCGAGCTGGTGAGAGGGGTCTGCGCGCCGGTCTTCACATCAAGCGCATAGGCGTTGAAGACGCCGGTAACATTCGAACTGATCAGCAGCTTTGAGCTGTCCGGCGACCACGAGGTGATTGCCCGCGCCATCGCGTAATCGGTGGTCGTGAAGAACGCCTCCGCCGGATAGCGCGTCGGCGTATCGGCCGCGTTGGCCGCGCCAAAGAGGACGGCGGCGGCGATGGCAAGCGTTCTTTTCTTCATGATCGGCCCCTTCAAGCAATAGCCCGCGCTTTATGGGGGTTCTCGGCCAACCGGCAATCCGGGACTGGCGTCCGTGCGGCGGGGCGTTCCCCTCGCGGGCCGAAACCGGTAAACCGGCGCGGCGACGGGTCCGTCG
Source organism: Parvularculaceae bacterium (assembly GCA_046154725.1). Classification (GTDB taxonomy): domain Bacteria; phylum Pseudomonadota; class Alphaproteobacteria; order Caulobacterales; family Parvularculaceae; genus Amphiplicatus. The sequence goes on from JBJXFO010000016.1 coordinate 22,575, forward strand.
CTGCGAGGGGGAAGTATGCCGCAGAAAACTGCCGCCATTCTGGCGATCGGCGATGAATTGCTGTCCGGACGCACGCGCGATGCAAACATGCATTTTCTGGCCGGCTGGCTGAGCGCGCGGGCGATCAATTTGCGGGAAGCGCGCATCGTCGCCGACGACGAAGGCGCTATCGTCGAAGCGCTCAATGCGCTCCGTAGGCGGTATGACTATGTGTTCACATCGGGCGGCATCGGACCGACCCACGACGACATCACCTATGATGCGGTGGCCGCGGCTTTCGGGCGCGCCGTCATCGAGCACCCCGATGCGATTCGCCTCATTCGCGCCTGGTACGGCGCCAAGGGCGAAGAGGTCACGCCCCCGCGCCGGCGCATGGCGCGGATGCCGGAAGGCGCCGAAATCATTCTCAATCCCGTGACCGGCGCGCCGGGCGTTCGCATCGAGAATGTCTTCGTGATGGCGGGCGTCCCATCGATCTTTCAGGGCATGCTCGGCGCAATCGACAGCGCGCTGGCCCGGGGCGATCTCATCCATTCGCGCGCGGTGACGGCGATGGGCCTCCCCGAATCACGGCTTGCCGAGCAGCTGGCCGCCATTCAAGCGGCCCTGAAAGGCGTCGCGATTGGCAGCTATCCGATCGACGGCGACGTTAAGGGCGTGACGATTGTCGCGCGGTCGGAAAACCCCGCCAACGCCGATGCTGCAATTGCGAGCGTTTCGGCGGCCATGCGCGCGCTTGGATTTGACCCTGTTCCCGGCGAGCGAGAAGGACGGTGACGAACAGGCGCTTGCGCGTCTAGGATAGCAAACGTTGTTGGAGCCTCTGTCATGAAAATCGCCGTTTCGGTTCTTGCGCTGTGCGCGGCCTCTCTGGTCGCGACGCCGATCCTTGCAGCGCCCGGCGGCGGCGGGGGCGGCGGATTGCCATCGTCCTCGGGACCGCGCGTCGATCCGGCCGAGGCTTATCGGCAAGGCGTCGAGGCGCTGCAGGCGAAGGATTACAAGACGGCAGAAAAGCGTTTCGGCGACGTCCTGTCGGTTGCGCCGAAAAATCCCGAAGCCAATTATTATATGGCGCTCGCCAAAGTCGGGCTGGAAAAACCCAAACAATCTGTCCGCTATCTGCAGCGCGCCATCAAGGAGCGCCCAAATTTTATCGAGGCGCGCGAAAAACTGGCGCTGGTCTCGATCGAACTCGAAAATGCCGATGAAGCGCGCGCCCAGCTCGCTGCGATCGAAGCGATCAAAGCGGAGTGTCTTGCCGACGCGGCGGCCTGCGACGCGCCGTTTAAAGCGCGCGCCGAGAGTGCAGCGATGAAAGTGTCCGAAGCGCTGCGGCCCAAAGTTGGCGAGACGCCCGAAGCCATGGTCTCCGGCGATGCGCCAGCAGTGGAGGCACCAGCTGCTGAAGATACTCCCGGCGAAGATGCCAGCGCCAGTGATAGCGAGGGGCGACAGTCCCTGTTTTTCGCGCCGCGCGGAAGCGGCGAGGCGCGCTATGTCGCCGCCGTGCGCCTCATCAACGAGGCCCGCTATGACGAGGCGATCGCCTCTCTTTTTGCGGCGCAGACGGTTGTTGGTCCGCACCCGGACATTCTGAATTACCTCGGCTACGCGCACCGCAAGCTTGCCCGCTTCGATGAAGCGAAATCCTGGTATGCGCAGGCGCTCGCCATTGCCCCGGACCATCTTGGCGCCAATGAATATCTGGGCGAGCTGTATCTCGAGCTTGGCGATCTTGATCGCGCCCGGCGGCAGCTTGCAAAGCTCGACCGGCTATGCGCGTTCGGCTGCGCCGAGCGCGAAGATCTGGCGCGCCTGATAGCGCTGAAATCATCGGATCGCCAGGCCGCGCGATGAAACGATTGGTTGTAATCTTTGCATTGGCGGCATCGTCGATGGCAACGGGCGCGGCCGCGCGCGAGCCGGTTGCTGTGCGTGAGGCGCAGTGGCTCGCGGATGACGCCGACCTTGTCGCGTTCCTGACCAGCGCGCCGGCCGAATGCCTTGCCGCGCCTGAAGACGAGGACGCGCGCTACAAGGTCGAGGTTGGGCGGGTTGCCTTTCGCAGTCCCTTTCTGCTGGGCGGGCAGGCAGCGCGCGGGCGCCTGTCCTGCAATGCCTGCCATATCAACGGGCGCGGCAATTCAGCGTTCTATCTCGAGGGATTGTCAGCCGCGCCGGGAACCGCCGACGTTACATCGTCGCTCTTCAGTGCGGTGCGCGAAGACAGATTGCTGAATGCAAAGCCGATCCCTGATCTCGCCGGTCGCAGTGAAGCCGCCGGCGCATCGCCGCACCCGATCACCGACTTCATTGCGAGCGCCGTCACGGAAGAATTTCAAGGGGCCGTTCCGCCGCGCGCAATCCTCGATGGGCTTGCCGCTTACGTGTCGGCGCTACAGCCGGCGGCCTGCGAGGAGGAGACCACGCGGCAAACGCCGCGCCGGGCCATGCGCGATGCAATCCGCGCGTTGCGCGTTGCAGAGGAAGCGCTGACGCGGGGCGACACCGGCGTTGCCGACTTCGCGCTCGTCTCCGCGCAAGGGGAGTTGGGGCGCATCGCCGAACGGTTTCCGAATTCGGTCGCCGCAAGGCATCAGCTGGAAGTCTTGTCGGTCCGTATTGGCAAGGCGCGCGCGATAGCCGGCGGCGCGCCAAAGGGCGCAAGGGTGCGCCTTGAAGAGGCGATGCTTGAGGCCAAGCGCGTCTCTTTCGCGCTCCACCGTGCGCGCGCGGGCTCGCTGTTTGATCCGGGCGCAGCGGCGCTGCTTGTCGCGGCGCCGGCAGACGGCAGCGAATAGGCGCAAACCCTTTGCTCAGCGTCTTTGATATCTTCAAAATCGGCATCGGGCCGTCGAGTTCGCACACGGTCGGCCCGATGCGCATCGCCGCGCGCTTTCTTGCCGAGGCTGACGCCGCAGGCGCACTCGCGCAGGCTGCGCGCGTCAAGGTCGACCTGCACGGGTCGCTGGCGTTGACGGGCATTGGCCACGGCACGGACAAAGCGGCCATTCTCGGGCTGCTGGGATTTGCGCCGGACGAGACCGATCCTGACGAGGCCGCCGCCGCTGTGGCGCGCGTGCGCGCATCGAAGCGCCTGAGGCTTGCAGGGGGGCCGGAAGTGCCGTTCAACCCGGCGGCCGATATCGACCTGCGCGGCGATATTGTGCCGAGCGTGCACCCGAACGAGATGCGGCTTTTTCTCTTTGACGCCGCAGGCAAGGCGTTGTTCGAGCAGACCTATTACTCCGTTGGCGGAGGGTTCATCGCCAGCGCGCGCCAGTTGACGGCCCCGGCGGAAGGCGACCTCATCAAGACAAGGAACGCAGGCCCCTTCGGGTTCGGGTCGGCCGCCGACCTGCTCGCGATTTGCCGCCGCGAGGGCTTGACCATTTCAGAAGTCATCCTGCGGAATGAAGATGCGATCCGGCCGCGCGCCGATACATTTGCGGGCCTCGATCGCCTCTGGCTCGCCATGCGCGACTGTATCGATCGCGGCCTCAGGACCGGCGGCACTCTGCCGGGCGGGCTCGATGTGCGTCGCCGCGCGCCGGCGCTGTATGCAAAACTCGTCGAGGCGCCGCAGGCCAATGAGCGCGAGCAATTGTTCGACTGGCTCAATGTCTACGCGATGGCGGTCAACGAGGAAAACGCCGCCGGCGGGCGCGTCGTCACTGCGCCGACCAATGGCGCCGCCGGCATCATCCCCTCCGTCATAAAGCATTACTGCGAAGACGACGGCGCACCGCATACGGAGCATATCCGGCGTTTCCTCGTCACCGCCGCCGGCATAGGCATGCTCTATAAACAGCGCGCGTCGATATCGGGCGCCGAAATGGGCTGTCAGGGGGAGGTTGGCGTTGCGTGTTCGATGGCGGCTGGCGCGCTTGCTGATGTCTGGGGCGGCACTCCCGATCAGATCGAGCATGCCGCCGAAATCGGCATGGAGCACAATCTGGGGCTGACGTGCGACCCCGTCGGCGGGCTCGTGCAGATCCCGTGCATCGAACGCAACGCCATTGGCTCGGTCAAAGCCGTAAACGCGGCGCGCCTCGCCCTGCGCGCGTCCGAGCACCACAAAGTCTCGCTCGATCAGGTAATTGAAACCATGCGCCAGACCGGCATGGACATGTCGCGTAAGTACAAGGAAACCAGCGAAGGCGGGCTTGCTGTGAATGTCGTGGAATGCTGACGCCATGACAATCGCCGAAGACACAATCCGGTCGCTCTATCGCGACGGGCGCTTTGCAGAAGCGGTCGATTTCATTCGCTCGCTCTTCAAGGACGCCTCGACCCGCCGCGGCGAGGAATGGCGCTCGATCGCGAACGCCGCGATGACGCTGAGCGATCACCATGCGGCGCGCCTTGCCGCGCTGCGCTGGGGCCTTGAAGAGCCGGACCGGTTCGAGGCGCTGTTGCTGGCCGCGCAAGCGTGCGCGCGCACCGGCAATGAAGAGCACTTCCGCACTGCCGCTGGCGTTCTCCTCAAGAAATTTCCGGGCGAGCCGGAAGCGTGGATGATAGCCGGCACAGCGCGCGCCGGGTTTGGCGATATCGATGCCGGCATTGCCGAGTTGAAACGCGCAGCCGCACTTGCGCCAGACAGTATGCGCATCTGGAACGCCATCGCGCAGCTTTCGGCGTTTGGCGCGGGCGATCCCGATTTTGAGTCCATTGCTGCGCTGCCGTCGCGCGCAGGTCATCTCCCCAAGGCGGAGCAGGCGGGGGCGCATTACGCGGCAGCGGCCGCGTTCGATGCGCGCGACGATGTTGATCGCGCCTTCGAGCATTATCGCGAGGGCGCCGCGCTGCGCCGCGCGGACCTGACCCATGACATGGCGCGGATCACCGCGATGTCACGCAATGCTCTCGATTCCTTTGAGCCGGACCTGTTCGACCGCTTCCGGGGCGCCGGCGCCCCGTCGACGGGCGAAGTTTTTCTGATCGGCGCGCCCCGATCCGGCACAGCGCTGATCGAACAGGTCCTTGCGAGCCACAACCGGGTTTTCGGCGCCGGCGAGGCGGGCGTTGTGCGCATGACGACTTGGCCGCTGTCAGATTTCAGGCCGCTGTTTGTCACCGACATCGTCAATCAGGAGAAGCGCCGGCCTTGGCTGGGTCTTGGCGAGAATTTCACCTCATTTTCGCGCGAGCTTTACGGCGATCATCTTTACACGGTCTATCGCGGCGACCTGATCGCCTATGCCGGCGTATTACGCTTGATGCTCCCCTACGCCAAGATCATCTTTGTCGATCGCGACCCGGTCGAGGCGGCGTGGTCTGCTTTTCGCGTCAACTACGCGGCGTCCAATCCGTGGAGTTTTGACTTCGCTGAAATTGCCGAATGGCACGGCGCCTATGCGACGACGCGGGCGGCCTGGCGCGAGCGCATTGGCGGCGAGACGCTAGATGTGTCCTATGAGGCGCTGATCGCCGACCCGCAGCGCGAAGTGAAGCGGATGCTGAAATTTATCGGGCTCCCGCCAGACCCCGCTTGCGGGCGCGCTTTTGAGACGCGGCGGCGCGTTCCGTTGGAAAGCGTGCGGCGCGTGCGCTTGCCGCTCGATACCGCCTCGGTCGCCCGTTCGCGCGCGTATGGCGCGCGGCTTGATCCGCTGCGACGGGCGCTTGAATCGTACGGGCTGGCGAGCGGGCACGGGGCCCTGCACTGACCGGCGCGCTCCTACGCGCGCGCGCTGTCGTCTTTCGGCATTTCCGCGCCAATCTCATAGACTGTCGGGCTGGCGATCGTTGGCGCCGGGGTGAACGGCGTCTTTTTGTCCGCTGGCTGCGGCTTGCGCGCGAGGATGCGTGCAAGACAGAACGCAGCAATGAAAAGATAGATGACCGCGATATAGACGAACAGGTAGGCCGGACCAAAATTCGCCATCACGACTGCGCCAAGCGTTGCGCCAACAACCGAGCCGCAGCCATGAAGAAGCAGCAGGCCGCCATTGGTTTCGATCGCGGAGCCCGGATCGGCAAGATCGTTCGCATGCGCCGCTGCGAGCCCGAACATCGGGATCATGAACGCCCCGACGAGCGCGCCGAGGCCGAGCAGGTGTCGCGGCCCATCGTCGCCGAATTGCGCCAGTGCGATCGCAAAGCCGGCGCCAAGGATGGCCGATCCGGTCATGACGAGGCGGCGGTCAATGCGGTCGGATAGCCAGCCCAGCGGCCATTGGAGCAGCGCCGCGCCAATGATCACCGCACTGATGAAAGCTGCGATGATCGCCTTGTCATATCCCAATTGCTGCGCATAGACGGCGCCGACGCCCCAGAACGCCGCGTTGGCAAGGCCGATCATGGGCGCCGCAACCGCGGCGACCGGCGACACGCGGAAAAGCTTCGGGACGTCAAGTCGCGCCGTGGTGATCGGCTTTGGCGCATCGCCGCGCGTCAGCGCGACCGGCACAAGCGCCAGCGACATGAGTATCGAGACCGTCGCGAACAGTTGAAAATCGCCGGGATCGGCAGTTGCCAGCAGGGCGTTGCCGATCATGGTCGCGGAAAGGTCAATGACGCGGTAGACGGACAAGATCCGGCCGCGATTGGCGTTTGTCGCCCGCTCGTTGATCCAGCTCTCGATGATCATGACAAGGCCGGCAAAGCAAAAGCCGGTGATGGCCCGCAACAGAGCCCATGCGCCAACGTCAATGATGAGCGGGTGAACCAGCGTCGCGGCTGACGCAATCGAGGCAAGCGCGACAAACGTGCGGATATGGCCGACCGACTTGATGAACCCGGGATTGAGGCGGCACCCGAGAATAAAGCCTGCGAAATAGGCTGACATCAAAACGCCGATCAGCGCTGTCGGAAATCCTTCCAGATTGGCGCGCACGGCAAGGAGCGTCCCCTGCAGCCCATTCCCGGCAAGCAGGATCGCAGCGGCCAGCAACAGCGACAACAGTGCAGCGACGGCGCGGAACATGACGAGGGGACAAAGGGCGGGGCGGCGTCGCTTGGGTTAGTCTGCCGCGCCCCGCCATTCAAGAGCATGAAAGTCCCAGGCGAGGGGGCGCCGCGAGCGTCACTTTGCGCCTTGAAGCGGTCAATGGTATGCGCCCGCGTTCCTGCGGGCGTGGCGGAACTGGTAGACGCAACGGACTTAAAATCCGTTGGGCGAAAGCTCGTGGGGGTTCAATTCCCCCCGCCCGCACCATTTGCGTGCCGCTATGGGCCCGCGCGCACTCCTGTTGCGATGCATTCTCCGCTTTCAGAATCCGGCAAACCTCGTATCATCTTGCATAAAATAACGGGGCGCGGGGAAATGCGGGGCAAACTGATCAAGGCCGCATTGGCGGCGGCGGCATATGTGGGCGCGGGATTGTCCTTCGCGAGCGCTTTGCCGCCAGGCGTCGAGACGAGGAATGACGGCGAGGGGCCGTATGCGCGCCTCGTCATTCGCGGCGCAACGATGATCGACGGGTCAGGCGCGCCGCCCGTTGGGCCGGTCGATATTGTCGTTGAGGGAAACCGCATCACAAAGATCGTCGCTGTCGGCGCGCCGGGATTGCCGATCGACGCCAGCAAGCGGCCCCCGGCCGGAGGCCGCGAAATTGACGCCGCTGGCAAATTTGTATTGCCCGGCTTCATCAATTTGCACGGTCACGTTCATAGTTACGGCACGGGTCAGGATGTGCCGCCCGATTACGTGTTCAAGCTGTGGCTCATGCACGGCATCACGACAGTGCGCGAGGTGGGCAACGACAAGGGCGCCGAATTCACGGGCGAACTGGCGCGCGCGAGCGCGCGCAATGCGATCGATGCGCCGCGCCTTTACAGCTATCCGTTTTTTGGCAGCTTCGGGTCGGACGCCGTCGACACGCCGGCCGAGGCGCGCGCGCAGATCAGCGCTTTCAAAAAGGCAGGCGCTGCGGGCGTCAAGTTCTTCAGCGGCCCCGAGGAAGTCTTGTGGGCCGCGTTCGATGAGGCGAAGAAACAGGGCCTAAAAACAACGATGCACCACGCGCAGCTTGCTGTTGCGCACGCCGATGTGCTCGATACGTCCGCGCGCGGCCTCAACTCGATGGAGCACTGGTACGGTCTGCCGGAAGCGCTGTTCGAGACTCAGACGCTGCAGGATTATCCGGTCGACTATAATTATCAGGACGAACAGCACCGCTTCGGCGAAGCAGGAAAGCTCTGGGCGCAAGCGGCAAGCCCCGGCAGTGAGCGCTGGGCGTACGTGCGCGACACACTCCTGACGCGGAATTTCTCGATCATCCCGACCTTCACAATTTACCTCTCAAGCCGCGACTGGATGCGCGCGCGCCGCGCCGAATGGCACGACGACTACACGATGCCGTCGCTCTGGAAGTTCTATGCGCCGGACCGCAACGCGCACGGCTCCTACTGGTTCGATTGGGGCACGGAGCAGGAGGTTGCCTGGCGCGATAACTACCGGCGCTGGATGACGTTCATCAACGACTACAAAAACCATGGCGGCAAGGTCGGGGCTGGCGAGGACGCGGGCTACATTTATTCGACTTATGGCTTCGGCTATATTCAGGAGCTTGAACTGCTGCGCGAAGCGGGGTTTTTGCCGCTCGAAGTCATTCGCGCCGCAACGCTCGACGGCGCGAAGATTCTCGGCGCTGAGCGCGAGATCGGTTCAATTCAGGTCGGCAAGAAAGCCGACCTCGTCATTGTCGGCGAAAACCCGCTCGCCAATCTGAAAGTGCTGTACGCCAGCGGCCACATCCGCCTCGACCCGGCGACCAACAAACCGGTGCGCGTTGGCGGCGTTGAAACCGTCGTCAAGGACGGGCTCGTCTATGACGCGAAGGCGCTCGCGGCTGAAGTGCGAGGCATGGTCGCCGCCGAGAAGGAAAAGGCTGGCATTCCAGCCGGGCCGATGCCGATTGTCGATTTCAAGTTTGAACGTCAGGGGACTAATCAGTGAAAGTAACCATCCATCTCGCCGCCGCGCTCGCCATGATGGCGGGTCCAGTGTATGCGGACGATCTAGCCAGTGCGGTTGCGGCGGATTACCCGACCGTCTTTGAGCTCTATAAAACCTTTCACAAGAACCCGGAGCTGTCTTTCAAAGAAAGCCAGAGCGCGAGGCTCATGGCGAACGATTTGAAAGCGCTGGGCTTTGAAGTGACGACCGGTCTTGGCGACAAGTGGACAAAAGCCAAGGCGACAAAGGACGCCGGCAAAGTGCATGACGGCGTTGGCGGGTATGGCCTTGTTGCAATCCTGAAGAACGGCGACGGACCGGTCCTGATGCTGCGCGCGGACATGGACGCGCTGCCGCTCGAAGAAAAAACGGGGCTCGCCTACGCCAGCAAGGTTGTCTCGACCGACTATAAAGGCCAGACCGCGCCCGTGATGCACGCCTGCGCGCATGACAGCCATATGGCGATGCTGATCGGCGCGGCGCGCCAGCTTGTTGCGCTGAAGGATCAGTGGCGCGGGACGCTCATTCTGCTTGGCCAGCCGGCGGAGGAAATCGGCCTCGGCGCGCTCGCGCTCCTTGACGATGGTCTTTATACGAAGTTTCCGAAGCCGGATTTCGTGCTGGCGGCGCATACCTCCGGCTGGGACCCGGCGGGCACGGTCGCCTACACGTCAGGCTATGCGCTCGCCAATGTCGACAGTGTCGATATCACGGTGAGGGGCGTCGGCGCGCATGGCTCCGCCCCGCATATGGGCAAAGACCCGATTGTGATCGGCGCCGCCATCATTAATGCCCTGCAAACGCTTATTTCGCGCGAAACGAACCCGCTCGAGTCGGGCGTTGTCACGGTTGGCGCGTTCCAGGGCGGCTACAAGCATAACATCATCCCCGATGAGGCGACGCTGAAAATCACCGTCAGATCGTACAAGGACGATGTGCGCCAGCACCTCCTGGAGGGCATCAAGCGCATTGCGCGGGCGCAGGCCTTGTCGGCAGGTTTGCCCGAAAGCCTGATGCCGCTCGTCAAGGTCGAAAGCGACTACACGCCCTCGACCTATAACAATCCGGAGCTGACAACCCGCGTAGTCAAGGCGATTGCCGCGAGCCTTGGCGAGGACCGGGTGATGGAGCGCCCGCCGAGCATGGGCGGAGAGGATTTCAGCCAGTTCGGGCGCACGACCGACGGCATTCCAACGTTTATCTGGTGGGTTGGCGGCGTCGATCCGGCCGCCTGGCGCGCCGCGCAAGACGGCGCGGCCCCGTCGCCGCCCGCAAATCACTCGCCGCAATTTGCGCCCCAGCCGGAACCGACGCTGAAAACCGGCGTGCAGGCGATGACAGCGGCGGCGCTGGAGTTGTTGCGGAAGTAGGGGGCAGTAGGCAGTAGGCAGTAGGCAGTAGGCAGTAGGGAGCACGCGGATGTTGTCTGGTCTCGACTGCCTATTGCCTACGCGCTACTGCCTCCCTTTTACTCCGCGGCATTGAGCGCCGGTGCAAATTGCAGCTCGGCAAGCCGCGCATAGAGCCCGCCGCGGGCGAGAAGCTCCGCATGCGTGCCTTGATCGGCGACAGAGCCCTCATTCATTACGATGATGCGGTCGGCTTTGAGGACGGTCGCGAGGCGGTGCGCGATAACGATGGTCGTACGGCCTTTCGAGATGCGCTCAAAGGCTATCTGGATCAGGCGCTCGCTTTCGGAATCGAGAGCGCTCGTTGCCTCATCAAGGAGGACGATCGGCGCGTCGCGCAAAATCGCGCGCGCGATCGCGAGGCGCTGGCGCTGACCGCCGGAGAGCGTTGTTGCGCCTTGGCCGAGCGGGGTTTGATAGCCTTGGGGAAGCGCGCGAATGAAATCGTCGGCGTTCGCGGCGATTGCGGCGGCGCGAACGTCATCTTCGCTCGCATCCGGCCGGCCGAAGCGGATATTGTCGCCAGCGCTGCCGGCAAACAGAGGCGCATTCTGCTGGACGATTGAAATCGCGCGCCGAAGGCCGGCGGGGTCGAGCCGGCGAATGTCGATGCCGTCGATTGCAATCGCGCCGGCTTGCGGATCGTAAAAGCGCAGCAGCAACTGGAAGATTGTACTTTTTCCGGCACCCGATGGGCCGACGAGCGCGGTTGTCTTGCCTGCTGCGAAATCGAGCGAAACGTTTCGGAGCGCCGGCATCGTTGGCCGCGCCGGATACGCAAAAGCGACGCGGTCGAAAGAGAGCGCGCCCTTAACAGGCGAGGGGAGCGCCAGAACCGGCGGCTGCGCTTTGATCTCAGATTGCGCGGCGAGAAGCTCCATCAGCCGCTCCGTCGCGCCGGCCGCGCGCATCACTTCCGCATAGGTTTCCGTCAGAATGCCCGCGCCACTGACCGCGACGAATGCGTACATGACGAACTGCGTCATGGCGCCGGCAGTGAGCGCGCCCGACTGGACCTGCGTTGCGCCGAACCACAAGACGGCAATCAATCCGCCGAGGATAAACGTGAAGATGACGCCGGTCATCCACGCGCGCACTGTGATTCGCTCCAGCGCGACGCGAAAAGTCTGTTCGGCGGCGGCGTGGAAACTGTCGCTTTCCTTGCCCTCGCGCGTGAAGGCCTGAACGGTTTCGATCGCGCCGAGGCTTTCGCTGGCGCGGCCCGACGCATTGGCAAGACTGTCCTGGCTCGCGCGCGACAGGCGCTGCACGCGGCGCCCGGACAGTATGATCGGCGCCAGCATCAAAGGCCCGACAGCGAGCATCATCAGCGCCAGCTTCCAGCTGACGAAGAACATCAGCAGCAACGCGCCGATGGTGGTCGCTGTCGTGCGCAGAGCCACTGAAATCGACGAGCCGATCAGGGTTTCGATCAGCGTCGTGTCGGTTGTCAGGCGCGAGACAACCTCGCCCGTGCGCACGTTGACGTAAAACGACGGGCTGAGCGTCAAGAGATGGTCGTAAACCGCCATGCGGATGTCGGCGACAACACGCTCGCCAAGCCGGCTGACGAAATAATACCGCATCGCGCTCGCGAGCCCGAGCAGAACAGCGACGACAAAGCCGGCCAGAAAGTAAGCGGTGAGGTCGTTGCCAAAGCTCATGCGCTGACAGATGTCCGCGTCAGGCGCTGCGGCAAATCCGCAATCGACGACAACCCGGAACGCTGCTGGTAAAACGAGCGACAGCGCGGATGCAAACACAAGAAAAACAGTGAATGCCGCCAGCAGTCCTTTGTAACGCAGCACAAAGGGCGCTAGCCGCAGCAACGGTTTAACGGTGCGCGCTTTGGCGCGGTGCTCGGCGTCGCGCGCAAGGTCGGCCGCAAAGCTCGATCCCCGATCGAGGTCGGCGCGCGCATTGTTCGCAGTCTGGTCGGCAGTGTCGCTCATGATCAGGCCTTCGGTCCGCCGTCGCCGGTTGATATCGGCGGGACGAACAGCATCACAGTTTGAAACGCGGCGGCAGCGGCGGCGCCGCCCGACAGGCAAAGCAGCATCCCGCCAATCGTCGGCCCCGCGATGACTTTGGCAAATTTGACGGCGAAGAGCAGAACGACAAGAGCAATCGCCGCGCGCGCATAGAACCGCAAGAGATCGGCGAACTCGTCGCCACCCTGAAATTGCGCGGCAAAACGCGGCCAGGCGATGTAAATATAGAGCCAGCAGCCAAGGCCAGCCGCGATGATCGCGGGCGCCAGCGACAGGCCGCGAAAAAGCCCCGTCAGAATGGTGCGCGCTTCGGAGAAGCTGATCGCGGCAAGTCCGGCAGCGATAATTCCGTAGACCGCCGTGATGCCCAGTGACATCAGCGGCTTGGCGTTCCGCGCGCGGCGGAAGGCGCCATCCTTGGCCGGGATGCCCCAGTTTCGCGTCAACGGCCTGCTCCGCTCAAGCTTTTCCTCACCGCCTCGAATACGCTTTCGAACATGGATTCGGTCAAGCGGCCAGTGTTCGTGTTGTATCGTGAGCAGTGATAGCTGTCGAACAGGAAACGCCCGCCAGGCAAGGCGTGCCGGGCCCCATGCGCGAATGGCGCGTCCTTGGCCTTCAGGCCGAGGGCGGCGAGGGTTGACGTATGCGACACGTGGCCGAGGCAAACGATAGCGCGCAGGTTTGGCAAGGCTTGGAGGCGGCTTGCGAGGAACGAGCGACAGGTTTTGATTTCTTGCGGCGTTGGCTTGTTTGCCGGCGGCGCGCAGCGCACGGCGTTGGTGATCATCGTTTCTTGAAGCCAAAGCCCGTCATCGGGGTGCGCGTCGTAAGCGCCCTTTGCAAAGCCGAATTTCAGCAAGGTCGCGTAGAGCAAGACGCCCGCATAATCGCCGGTGAAGGGACGCCCCGTGCGATTGGCTCCGTGGAGTCCAGGAGCAAGCCCGACGATCAGCACCTTCGCGTCGTCATCGCCAAAAGAGGGCGCCGGGCCGTTGAAGTAAGCGGGAAACGCCGAAGCGTTCGCCGCCCTGTAGGCGCATAGGCGCGGGCAGAGCGGGCACTCTTTTTCAGGTTCTGCGGGCGCCGCGCCTTGCATCAATCAACGTCTTCAAGGTCGTCCTCAAAGTCGCCCTCAAACTCGTCTTCGAATTCTCCGGCGGCGCCCGATGCCGGCCGTGCGCGCCGCGCGGGCGCGCCCGTGCGTCCGATGTCCTTTTCGAGATCGGCAAGATCGACGAACCGGTCAGCCTGCCGGCGCAAGTCGTCGGATGCCATCGGCGGCTGGGATTTGATGGTCGAGACCACTGTAACGCGGACGCCCTGCGCCTGCGCCGCCTCGACAGCCCGGCGGAAATCGCCATTCCCTGAAAAGAGGATGATATGGTCGAGCTTTGGCGCCAGCGACAGCATTTCAACGGCGAGCTCGATATCCGTTGAGCCTTTGAAACGCTTGCGGCCTGTGGCGTCGGTAAATTCACGCGCGAGCTTTGTCACCATCGTATAGCCGTTGTAGTCCAGCCAATCGACCAGGGGACGAAGCGGCGAGTAATCTTGTTCCTTGTCTTCCTGAATCGAGGTGAAATAATACGCTCTGACGAGCTGGCTCGACTCCCGCGCTTTCGCGAGCAAGCTCTTGTAATCCATATCAAAACCAAGCGCTCTTGCGGCTTTGTAGAGATTGGCGCCGTCGATAAAGAGCGCGGTTTTTTCGGACCCGCGCATACCCAAAAACGTGTTCATTGAACCCTCTGTCAGCCCGTCAAGGACAAAAAAATCAGTGCGGCGAATTTACAGCGAATATCTTCTAAATACATGATTCTTCTCGGTTTAGGGTCAAGCCTTCCATACTGCGGCGCTGCGCCGCAAGATGTGATAGCGCACGCAGTTCGCGCCCTTGAAGCGGTTTTCGGCGGCCTTTTGATATCCGGCTTTTACGCCTCGCCCGCCTGGCCGGACCCGTCCGACCCGCCCTTCATCAACGCGGCAGCGGTATTGACTGGAAGCGCGCCTCGCCCCGCAGATTTGCTCGATATCCTGCATGGGGTCGAGGCCGCGTTCGGGCGGCGGCGCGATCGGTTGAACGGACCCCGCACGCTCGATATCGATCTCCTTGCCTATGGCGACATTATCGCTGAAGGGCGGCCGGTTCTGCCGCATCCGGGGCTTGAGACACGCGATTTTGTACTGGCGCCTCTCATGGAAATAGCGCCCGGCTATCGCTCTCCGCGATCGGGCCGCACAATCCAAGACCTATACGCCCGACTTGACCGGGTCGGCGCCATACGCCTTTCCCGCTGAGATTTTTTGCAATGCAGCGGGTTGTGTTGAGCGCTTGAAGCCGCTAACTGACGCAATTCGGCGGGCGTGACCGACGCCCTGCCAAGCTCATCCCTCAAGGAGACCCTGATGGCGCGCGTCACGGTTGAAGATTGCGTTGAAAAAGTGCCGAACCGCTTTGATCTCGTGCTGCTGGCGGCGCATCGCTCGCGCGTCCTGACGTCCGGGGCGACGTTGATGGTCGATCGCGACAAGGACAAGAATCCGGTCGTCGCGTTACGCGAGATTGCCGACGGCGGTCTCGAAACCGATGTTCTGCGCGAAGATCTCGTTGTGTCGCTGCAAAAGCAGTTCAATGTCGAGGAAGACGCGGGCGGCGAGGCGGTGCTTGAAAAAGCCGATGCGCCGGAATTCGATCGCACCAACCAGGATGACTTCATCCAGCGGATCAAGGCGGCCGGCATGACGACGCCGCAATCGCTGCCGAAGGGCTGATCCCGAAGATTGCCCCGGATTTCCGGGCGCGCGCTGAGGAGGCGCGGCACGCCGCCATGGCAGGCAAGTCCCGCAACGATCGCCCCGGCGCGGCCGCAAGCCGCGCGCACACGGTGAGCGTTCCGGCCGCCGGGCAGGACTTGAAGTCGGCGATGGGTAATGTCGCGCCTGGCGAGGCGCCGCAAATCAACGCGCCGTTCAAAGCGCCGGCGCCAAACGGCTCTGAACTCGTCCGTCAGCATGAGTTGATCGAAAAGGTCCGCAGCTATGACCCCCACGTCGATGAGGACTTGCTGAACCGCGCGTATGTGTTTTCGATGGTCGCCCATGGCGGCCAGACGCGGAAGTCGGGCGATCCCTATTTCATTCATCCGCTTGCGGTCGCCGGCATACTTGCCGATCTGAAGGCTGACCCCGCAACAGTTGTGACCGCGCTCTTGCACGATGTTGTCGAAGACACGGATGTCACCGTCGACGACATCGCGGCGCGATTCGGCGACGAGATTGCCCATCTCGTTGACGGCGTCACCAAGCTCGCAAAGATTGAACTGAAATCTGCAGCCTCGAAGCAGGCTGAGAATTTCCGCAAGCTCGTCATGGCGATGGCGGACGATATGCGCGTCCTCCTCGTCAAGCTTGCAGATCGTTTGCACAACATGCGGACGCTGCATCATGTCCCCGATCCCGAGAAGCGCCAGCGCGTGGCGATGGAAACGATGGAGATCTATGCGCCGCTCGCCGGCCGCGTCGGCGTGCAGCGCTTTCGGGAAGAACTGGAAGACATCTCGTTCAAGGAGTTGAGCCCGCAGGCGTTCGAGACGATCACGGATCGGCTGGAATATCTTCAGCGCAACATTGGCGCCGGCATTGTCGATCTGCGGCGTATGCTGGAAACAAAGCTCGCAGAATCCGGGATCAAAGCCGAGGTCCACAGCCGGGAGAAGCGGCCCTATTCGATCTGGCGCAAGATGCAGACAAAGAACGTCTCGTTCGATGAACTGGCGGATATCTTTGCGTTTCGTGTGATCGTTGATGCTGTGGATGACTGCTACCGGGCGCTTGGCGTCATTCACACACACTGGCGCATGATACCCGCCGAATTCGACGACTACATTTCTGCTTTCAAGCCTAACAATTACAAGTCGATCCACACGGCGGTGATCGGGCCGCCGCGCGGCGATGGGGGCCACCAGCGCATCGAGATTCAAATTCGCACGCGCCAGATGCATGAATCGGCCGAGCGCGGCGTTGCGGCGCACTGGCAATACAAGGATCGCGGCGCGACGAATGCAACAGTCGATTACACGGGCGCCGGGCAATACGACCCGTACGAGACGCCGCGCCGGCTTGTTGAAATGTTTGCGCAAGGCGAGGACCTTGACGAGGCGCTGCGCTATGCCAAGCTCGAACTGTTTCAGGATCAGGTTTTCTGTTTCACGCCGAAAAGCCGCGTTATTGCCTTGCCGAAGGGGTCAACCGCGCTTGATTTCGCGTACGCGGTTCACACCGATGTTGGCGACACAACGATTGGCGCAAAGGTCAACGGGGTCTCGAAACCCTTGCGCACGCCTTTGAAGAATGGCGACGCTGTCCTCGTGCTCCGCTCGGATAATGCGCCGGTTCCGCCCGAATGGGAGACGATGGCGGTAACAGGCCGCGCACGGTCCGCCATCCGCAGGCGGATCAAAAAGATGAAACGCGCCGAGCATGTCGAACTCGGACGCGCCATGGCGGAGAACGTTTTTGCAGGCGCGCAACTTGAATTGTCGCCAAAAGCGGTGTCGAGCGCGCTGGCAAAGCTCGGCGAAAAGACAGTTGAGGGAGTTTTCGCACGCGTCGGGCGCGGCGCGCTATCGGTCAGCGACCTTGTCGAGGCGGTCTATCCAGGTGTCAGCCACGAAAAGGAAGGCGAGATCCGCGCGGCCGGCATGACCGCCTTTCGTCCGCGGCTTGCAATTGACGGATTGCCGCCGCGCGTCACGGTGACGATGGGGCGCTGCTGTTCGCCGATCCCAGGCGAGCGGATTATTGGCATCAAGGACGCCGATCTGATCGTTGTGCATGCGATCGATTGTGCAACGCTTGAACGCGACGACCCCACCCAATCATTCTGGATTGACCTGAAATGGCGCGAGAAGGCTGACGGCGGAACCGCCTATGCAAGAATCGTCGTTACCGTGCGCAACGAGATCGGCGTTCTCTCCGATGTTGCCGGCATCGTGGCGCGCTACGGCGTGTCGATCGCCAATATCCGCCTCGACAACAGCTCGCCGGATTTCGTCGAATTGTTCATCGATATCGTCGTCAAGGATTTGCGTCAGCTTGAACAGATGCTCGCGGGTCTTCGCGCATCGGCGCATGTTCTCTCGGCGCACCGGAACGAGAGGGCGAGCGATGAAAACCGCTGACGTCCTGAAAGAGTTTGAAGAAGCCGGCGCGCTACAGCGCGGGCATTTTATCCTCTCGTCAGGCTTGCACAGCGACACGTATCTCAACAAGTCGATCGTCTCGATGTACCCTGAGCGCACCGAGCGGCTCTGCCGCGCGCTTGCGGAAAAGGTGACGGGCGCGGGCGTTGGCGCAATCGACTTCGTCATCTCGCCGGCCATGGGCGCGATCATCTACGGTTATGAGACCGCGCGCTGGCTCAAAGTCCCGTTCATGTTCGCTGAACGCGTTGATGGCGTCTTCGTCCTGCGGCGCGGCTTTGTGGTGCCGAAAGGCGCCCGAGTGCTGGTTGTCGAAGACATCGTCTCAACCGGCCTCTCGGCGCGCGAGTGCCTCGATGCGGTGCGCAAGGCGGGCGGCGACGTCGTGGCGCTCGCCTGCTTTATCGACCGTTCAGGCGGCAAGGCGGATTTCGACGCGCCGCTGATTGCCCTAGCCGCCCTTGAAGTCGAGGCATGGCCGGCGGATCGGCTGCCCCCGCACCTCGCTTCAGTCCCGGCGGTTAAGCCGGGAAGCCGGGGGGTCAGCCAGTAATTCCGCCTTGACATGTGGCGCACATGCAAGCATGTCAGGCGCTCTAGAGTAGAAACAACCGTCAGTCCGGCGGAAATTATTCGGCGAGAGCGCGAAGAGCGCGGGGCCCATCTCGAAAAGCTACTCCGTGATCGTGGTTGACGCGTCAGCGGTGGTCGAGTGGCTTCTGAGACGGCCTGCGGGCGAAACGGTCAATACGCGCTTTACCCAGTCGCGCGGAATGATTTACGCACCCCATATCATCGACCTTGAAATCGCGCACGCCTTACGCCGCTATGTAGTATCCGGGGCGTTGACGGTCGCGCGCGCCGAAGAAGCCCTGACTGATTTTGGTATTTTTCCGTTGCGCCGGTTCGGCCATGCTTTTCTTATGCGACGCGTGTGGATGCTGAGAAACAATCTGACCGCTTACGACGCAGCTTATGTTGCCCTTGCCGAGATGCTTATGGCGCCGTTGGTCACTTGCGACAGCGGCATCTCATCGGCGTCCGGGCATTTCGCAACGGTTGAACTGATTTAGCCAATGAAACCCATCCGCCTCGGCGTTAACATCGATCATGTCGCAACGCTCCGCAATGCGCGCGGCGGGACGCATCCCGATCCGGTTCGCGCGGCGGAACTCGCCATGAGCGCGGGCGCTGACGGCATTACCGCGCACCTGCGCGAAGACCGGCGCCACATCCGGGACGACGACATGCGCCGTCTGAAAGAAGAGATTCCTCTACCGTTGAATTTCGAGATGGCGGCGACCGCCGAGATGGCGCGCCTTGTTGCGGAAATCCGGCCGCACGCCTGCTGCCTCGTTCCCGAAAACCGGCATGAGCGTACGACCGAAGGCGGCCTTGATGTCGCCGGGCAACACAACAGCCTCGCGCCATATATTCAGACGTTGAAAGAAACGGGCGCGCGCGTTTCGCTATTCATCGATCCGATCGAACGCCAGATCGAAGCGGCGGCTCGCGCCGGCGCCGACATTATTGAAATCCATGCCGGCCCTTGGCATGCTGCCTGTGAATCGACGACGCCGGAAAATATCACGCGTGAAATTGCGCTGATCCGCCATGCAGCGGTACTGGCCTCAAGCCTTGGTCTTGAAGTTCACGCCGGCCACGGATTGACCTTTCATAATGTGCAGCCGGTGGCCGCTATCCCCGAGATCGTCGAACTGAACATCGGCCATTTCCTGATTGGCGAAGCCGTGTTCATGGGCCTTGCCGAAAGCGTGAAGGAGATGAAAAAGCTGATGCAAGACGCGCGGACAGGGGGGCTTTACTGACATGATCACCATCATAGGCAACACCGTCTCCCCTTACGTCCGCAAGGTTTTGACAATCCTTCTCATCAAGGGTCTCGACTTCGAGATTGATCCGATCACGCCGTTTTATGGCGACGATGAGTTCGCCAAGCTCTCGCCGATGCGCCGCATCCCGGTGTTTATCGATGGCGACACTGTCATCAACGACAGCTCGGTCATCGCGCAATATCTCGAAGAAAAATACCCTGACCCTTCGATCCTTCCGCTAACGCCAGAAGCGCGAGCGCAGGCGCGCTGGCTTGAGGAATACGCCGATGAGCGCCTTGGTGATGCGTTCGTGTGGAAAGGTTTCGGCGCTGTCGTCGTCGCGCCGGCGGTATTCGGCGCCGTGCGCGACCTCGACGCCTTCAAGCGTCATCTTGAAACCGATGTCGTCGCAGTCTGCGATTATCTTGAAAGCGTGACGCCTGCGGATGGATTTTTGGCCGGGCCCTTCGGACTTGCCGACATTTCCGTCGCCGTGATGTTTCGCGGCATGCGCTACGCGCGCTGGACGCCTGACGCGGCGCGTTGGCCAAGACTTGTCGCGTGGCTCGCGCGCGCCGAAGCGCGGCCGGCGCTTGCCGCGACGGGCGAATGGTCCGACGCGCTCGTCAAAACGCATCCCTCCGGTCAGCGCGAGAAGGCGCAGGAGATCGGACTGAACGTGACGGCGAAAAGCCATTTCTCGGACACGCCGCGGCGCGGGCCGATGACGCGGATGGGCGCGGCGCCATGATCATCGGCATGGGCAATGATCTGATCGACATCCGCCGCATCGAGAAAACGCTGGACCGGCACGGAGCGCGCTTTACCGAGCGCCTTTTTACCGATCTCGAGCGCGCCAAATCCGACCGGCGCGCCAACCGCGCCGCATCATACGCCAAGCGATTCGCGGCGAAAGAAGCTTGCGCCAAGGCGCTGGGCACTGGGCTTTCCCAAGGCGTCTTCTGGCGTGACATGGGGGTCGTCAACTTGCCCAGCGGCAAACCGACGCTGAAACTCGATGGGGGGGCCTTGAAAAGGCTTGAAGAAATCACCCCGCCGGGCCATGTCGCGGACATTCACCTGACCATCACGGATGAATTCCCATTGGCCCAGGCGATCGTGATCATCTACGCTCGCCCCGAAAGCTTCGGGGCCTGAAAAGAGCGCCCGCCGCATCAATCGAGGGGTTCAAGGGTCGATGGCGTTCAAGTTCAATTTGAGCGATTTGAAGATTGGCAGCCTCAAGTTTGGCGGCGTCAAATCGGACGCTGCGGGCAGCGGCGACAAGGCGGAACAGCCCAAGATGACGGCGGCAGAAGAAGCGTGGGACCTGTTGAAGACCGTATTTTACGCGGTGGCAATTGCGCTGGTGCTGCGCATCGTCATCTTCCAGCCTTTCAATATCCCGTCGGGGTCCATGATACCGACGCTTCAGGTTGGCGACTTCCTGTTCGTGTCGAAACCGACATACGGCTATTCGCGGGCGTCGCTCGTTTTCCCGTTGACGCGCATGGACGTCCGAGGGCGCATTCTGTCGAGCCACGGCCCCGAGCGAGGCGAAATCGTCGTCTTCAAGGCCAAGCGCGACGGCAACAAGGATTATATCAAGCGCGTCATTGGCTATCCGGGCGACGAAATCCGCATGATCGGCGGCGTTCTCCATCTCAACGGCTTGGCCGTGAAGAAAGAATTTACCGGCATGACGAGGACGGATTGCAACCCTTACGGCAATGTTGAAGTTCCGACTTATCGGGAAACGCTGCCCAGCGGCGTCTCCTATACGGTGTTCGAATGCGACGGCGACACCGGCGCACTCGATAATGTCGGTCCCTATCAAGTGCCGCAGGGCCACTATTTCATGATGGGCGACAATCGCGACCAGAGCCAGGACAGTCGCGTTCAATCCCAGGTCGGCTATGTCGCGGCGGACGATATTGTCGGCCGCGCCGAGCGCATCTTCTTCTCCATCGATGGCGACCGTGCGCAATTCTGGGAAATATGGAAATGGCCGTTCGCCATTCGCTATGGCCGCATCCTTGATCCGGTGAAATGAGCGCCAAAGGCCTTGCCGCGCTACAGGAACGGGTTGGCCATAAATTCGCCGATCCGTCGCTGCTTAAGCGCGCGCTCACGCATTCAAGTCTGGCGGCGACATCAAAGGTCGGCGATCTCGAGCGCCTTGAATTTCTTGGCGACCGCGTTTTGGGGCTTATCACGGCCGAAGCGTTGTGGCGCAAATATCCTAAAATGCGCGAGGGCGATCTGGCGCCGCGCTTCAACGCGCTCGTCCGCAAGGAGACCTGCGCGAAGGCCGCGCTCGCTTACGGCCTCGACAAGCTCGTGAAGCTGTCGGCGCAGGAAGAAGACAGCGGCGGGCGGCGCAAGAAGGCGATCCTCGGCGACGTGTGCGAAGCGTTCCTCGGCGCACTTTATATCGACGGCGGGCTTGAAGCGGCGAACAAGGCCTATGATCTCTACTGGACGCCCAATCTCGAAGCGCTGTCGATGCGCCATCGCGACGCCAAAACTACGCTCCAGGAATGGAGCCAGGAGCGCGCCCTCGGCGCGCCAAAATACGAAGTCGTCAATGCCGAAGGTCCGGCCCATGCGCCCGCTTTTACGATCGACGTCATCGTGAAAGGGCACGAGCCTGTGCGCGCCGAAGGCCAATCGAAACGCGCCGCGCAAATGGCGGCGGCCGCTGCGTTTCTGGTGCGCGAGAAAGTGTGGATCGATGGCGAGTAAAGCGATTTCTCTCATGAACCCTCTCCCGCTTGCGGGAGAGGGCAGGGTGAGGGGATGTATAAGCGCTGCTCTTGAATATTTCCCCTCACCCCCGGCCCCTCTCCCGCAAAGAGCGGGCGAGGGGAGCAGAGCAGAGCCATGAAGCGGTCTGCCTTCATTGCCGTCATCGGCGCGCCCAATGCGGGCAAATCAACGCTCGTCAATGCGCTCGTCGGCGCGAAAGTGTCGATCGTCACGCAAAAAGTGCAGACAACCCGCGCACGCATCCGTGGCATCCTCATCGATGGCGATGCACAGCTCGTATTCACCGACACGCCTGGCATCTTCAGCCCGAGACGGCGCCTCGACCGCGCCATGGTGTCAGCGGCCTGGATGAGCCTTGACGGCGCCGATGACATTTTGCTCGTTGTCGATGCGGAAGCCGAACTCGGGGGACCCTCAAAATCGACAGCAGACACCGAAGCGATTATCGCCGAACTCAAATCGCGCGGTGCAAAGGCCGTGCTTGCGCTTAACAAGATCGACAAGGTCGCGCGTCTCGATTTGTTGAAGCTGATCGCGGCGATGAGCGAGCACGGCGTGTTTCAGGAAACGTTCCTCATTTCCGCCAGCAAGGGCGCGGGCGTCAAGGATCTGCGCGCCTATCTTGCGGCGCGTGCGCCGGCGGGGGCGTGGATGTACCCGGAAGATCAGCTGTCGGACATTTCCGATCGCGTGATGGCGGCGGAGATCACGCGCGAGAAAGTGTTCAAGCGGCTGCATCAGGAATTGCCCTATGAGTCGACCGTCGAGACGACGGCGTGGACGCGCACCAAAAAAGGCGAATTGCGCATCGAGCAGACGATCTATGTGAGCCGCGAAGGGCACCGCCCGATCGTCCTAGGCAAGGGCGGTCAGACGCTGAAAGCAATCGGCGAAGCGGCGCGGACGGAAATGACCGCGCTGTTTGGCGAGCCCGCGCATCTCTTCCTCACCGTCAATGTCCGCGAAGGCTGGACGGACGAAGCGGCGCGCTACCGCGAAATGGGCCTTGATATCGTCGATTGAAATTGGGGCTGGCGCATGCAAGGTTTTGCATGAACATCATCGCCAGCGATTGAGGATAGACCGCCATGTCCGCCGCATCCGAACGCATTATCCGGCAACCCGTTCCGATCGAAATAGCTGCCGTCCAAGCTAATCCACAAGCGTATTTTGCCGAGGTGCGCAAGTCGGGCGCGGTCGCCATCAATGAAATGGGCATCTTCATCGTGCTCAAGCACAAATACATGGATATGTTGCTCGACAACGAAAACACCCGTCAGTTCGAGCTTGAAGGCATGTACCTGCGCGGCATCTCGTCCGGCCCGCTGTTTGATTTCTATCGCGATGCAATGCTGTTCGCCAATGGCGACGTCCACAAGCGTCGCCGCATGCCGATGGTCCGAACCTTCGCCTACAAGCTGATGGACGGCATGCGCCCGCGCGTCGCAGCGATTGCAGCGGAGATTATCGAACGACACCTCGGGCGCGGACCGATGAATTTTCTCGACGATTTTTCGCGCGCGGTTCCGGCGCGGGTCATCGCCGAAATTATCGGCGCGCCGCCGGAAGACTGGCCGCGCTTCGCAAAATGGGTTGCCGACGCCGCGCGCGGCATCGGCTATTTCGAGGCGCCGGAATTGCCGGCGATCGAGGCCGGGGTTGTAGCGTTGACCGGCTATGTTGAAGAACTTCTCGGCAACCGGCGTACCGCGCCGAAAGACGATTTCCTGACCAGTTACGCCAACGCGACAGCGGCGGCGGGGGATTTATCGCCCGCAGAAGTGCGCGTGCAGATGGCGGGCGTCATTCTCGCCGGTTCGGATACGACGCGCACAGGAACGGCCGCCGTGCTCTCGCAGCTTCTTCAGCACCCGGAGCAATGGGCGCTTGTTTGCGCCGACCCGGACAAATGGAAGCGGGCGGCCGTCGAAGAAGGCTTGCGCTACGATCCGCCGGTCGGCTCACTGCCGCGCTTTACGCTGAAGGATATGGAGATCGAAGGCGTCGCCATTCCGGCGGGGCGTGTTGTTGCGATGTCGATCGTGGCGGCCTTGCGCGATCCTGAAACCTACCCGGAGCCCGACCGCTTCGACATTCGCCGCGAGGGCTTGCCGCGCTGGAACATCGCCTTTGGCGGCGGCGCGCATCGCTGCCTCGGCGAGGCGCTGGCGCGCGCGGAAATGGAAGAAGCAATCGCGGCAATCGCGCGCCTTGCGCCGGCAACGCGCATCATCGGCAAGCCGCCAACCATCACCGGCCACGTCGCCATACGCCATATCGACGCGATGACGGTTGAGTTTGCTTGAGGAGGCGTGCAAGCGCGCCGTCATGGAATTCACCGACGACGGCATCATCCTCTCGGCGCGCGCGCATGGCGAGACGGCGGCGGTTGCCGATATCTTCACGCCGCATCATGGACGCTGGGCCGGTCTCGTTTACGGCGGACAGGGGCGCACGAAAACGCCGCTCCTCCAGCCCGGCAACGGCGTCAAGGCGACATGGAAGGGCCGGCTCGACGACAGCCTCGGCTTTTTCACGCTGGAACTGACGCACGCGCGCGCTGGCGCGATCATGCAGGACCGCTTGCCGCTCGCGGCGCTGATGGCCGCTGCTGCCGTCGCCTCGGCAACCGTGCCCGAGCGTCAAGCGCACGCGCGGATTTATCACACGATGCGCATTCTCTTCGACCATCTGGGTGAGATCGACATCTGGCCGGCTTTGATGGCGCGCTGGGAGCTCGGCGTGCTGAGCGAGCTTGGCTTTGGCCTGACGCTCGACCGCTGCGCGGCGACGGGCGCGGCCGATCGCCTTATTTACGTGTCACCAAAATCGGCCAGCGCGGTTTGCGCGGATGCCGGCGAGCCTTACAAGGACCGTATGCTGCCGCTGCCGGCGTTTTTACGCGATAGCGCTGCGCCGGCAACGCTTGACGATGCGCTCGACGGGCTCAGGACAACAGGGCATTTCATCGAAACACGTATCCTTCATATGGCCAATCAGGAATTGCCCGAGGCGCGGCGGCGGGTCGTTGAGCTGTTGCGTGAGCGCCCTATTTGATCGCCGCAGCAGGCCTCAGCGGCGCAGGAGGGACAGGGTGTGCGCCCGCCTCCTGGTGCCGCGCGGTCGCGGCGCTCCCTTCATTGAAAGCTTCCCTCTCCATGAGACTCTGCTAAGCCCCCCGGCATGACAAAGACGAAATCCCGCAAAGGCGGCGGCGACGACTCTGGCCGGCCGCCAAAGCCCGAGGAAATTTTCCTTGAGCCGTTCGACGAGGCGCTGTCGCGGCGCTATCTCGCTTATGCGCTCTCGACGATTACGGCGCGCGCGCTCCCCGAGGTGCGCGACGGGCTGAAGCCTGTGCACCGGCGCATCCTCTTTGCGATGCGCCAGATGCGGCTCAACCCGAAAGGCGCATTCCGCAAGTCCGCCGGCGTCGTCGGCGAGGTGATGGGTAAATATCATCCGCATGGGAACGATGCAATCTATGACGCGATGGTGCGCCTAGCGCAGGAATTTGCCTCGCGCGTGCCGCTGGTCGACGGACAGGGCAATTTCGGCAATATCGACGGCGATAACCCGGCGGCGATGCGCTACACCGAAGCGCGCCTTCTTGAGGCGGCCGAGCTGCTGCTGCAAGGCATCGACGAAGACGCCGTCGATTTTCGCGCGACCTATGACAGCATGGGCGACGAGCCAGTGGTCCTGCCAGCGGCGTTCCCCAATCTCCTTGCCAACGGATCGAACGGCATCGCGGTCGGCATGGCGACGTCGATCCCGCCGCACAATCCGGGCGAGCTGATTGACGCGTGCATCCATCTGATCAAGGCGCCGAATGCGCGCACGGAAACGCTGCTCGGTTTTGTAAAGGGCCCGGACTTTCCAACCGGCGGGGTGCTGATCGAGCCCGCAGAATCGATGGTTGAGGCCTATGCGACGGGGCGCGGCGGGTTTCGCACGCGTGCGCGGTGGAGCGTCGAAGATCAGGGCCGCGGGCGCTATCAGATCGTCATTACTGAAATTCCGTTCCAAGTTCAAAAGTCGAAGCTGATCGAGCGCATCGCCGATCTCATTCAGACAAAGAAGCTACCCGCTGTTGCCGACATTCGCGACGAGAGCGCAGAGGATATCCGCCTCATCATTGAGCCGCGCGCCGGAACGATTGACGCCGCGACCGTCATGGAAAGCCTCTTTCGCCAGAGCGAGCTTGAGACGCGCTTTCCCTTGAATCTCAATGTGCTCGATGCGTCGGGCGCCCCCCGCGTCATGGGCCTGCGCGAGGCCCTTGTCGCCTATAACGATCACCGCAAGGATGTGCTGGTGCGTCGCTCGGAATTCCGGTTGCGGAAGATTGCCGAGCGGCTTGAGATCCTCGACGGGCTCCTTATCGCCTATCTCAATCTCGACGAAGTGATCCGCATTATTCGCTATGAGGATGATCCCAAAGCCGAGTTGATCGCCAAATTCAAGCTGTCAGATGTGCAGGCCGAGGCGATCCTCAACATGCGCCTCAGGAATTTGCGCAAGCTTGAGGAAATGGAGATCAAAGGCGAACACGCCGCGCTTCGGCAAGAGCAGAAAGAGCTGGAAGCACTGCTGAAATCCGATGATGCGCAGTGGAAAGCGATTGCCGACGAACTGCGCGAAGTCCGCAAGGTCTTCGATCCGAAATCGCCTGTCGGCAAACGCCGCACCAGTGTCGAGGATCCGCCGGCAGTAAATGACATCAATCTCGACCAGTTGATCGAGAAGGAGCCCGTGACGGTCATCCTCTCGGACAAGGGTTGGATCCGCACGATGAAAGGCCATGTCGAAACCAAAGCGGACATCAAGTACAAGGACGGCGACGACGAAGGCTTCGTGATCGCCGGCATGACGACCGACAAGCTGATGCTGTTTGCGACCGATGGTAAATTTCACACGCTTGAGGTCAACAACCTGCCGGGCGGGCGCGGCCATGGCGAACCCATCCGCCTGCTGATCGATCTCGGCAATGACCAGGCTGTGACGGCGGCGTTCCTTTATCGCGGCGACCGCCGGTTTCTGGTCGCGTCAACCAATGGTCACGGGTTTATCGTCAAGGAAGAAGACTGCCTCTCGTCAACGCGCAAGGGAAAACAGGTGCTGAACGTCGGCGACGGCGCCGAGGCGTCGGTCTGCCGCCCCGCCGACGGGGACATGGTTGCCGCTGTCGGCGACAACAAGAAGTTCCTTGTCTTCCCGCTATCCGAGCTTCCCGAAATGTCGCGCGGCAAGGGCGTTGCGATCCAGAAATTTCAGGAAGGGGGCCTTGCTGACGCCAAGGTCTTTTCAAAGAAGGAAGGCCTCACCTGGGTTGACCGCTCCGGCCGTATGCAGACGATCGAAGACTGGAAGTCCTATGCCGGCAAGCGCGCGCAATCGGGCCGCATCGCGCCAAAAGGCTTCCCGTCGAACCGGAAGTTTGGGCCTTGGAGTTAGGCGTGAAAGACTGATGCGCGTCGATGATTTCGATTTCGCGCTGCCGGAGGAGCGCATTGCCCTTTTCCCCGCAAACCCGCGCGATGCCGCGCGCCTGCTTCATCTGCGCGGCGTCGCCCTCGACGATCGCACTGTCGCCGATCTGCCGGTGCTGCTGCGCGCGGGCGATATGCTGGTTCTTAACGATACGCGCGTCATTCCGGCGCAGCTCGCGGGCGCACGAGCCTCGCGCGATGGCGGTCCGCCAGTCCACATTGAAGCAACTCTTTTGAAGCGATTGCCAGAGGCTGGCGGCGCACAGCGTTGGGCAGCGCTAGTGCGGCCGGGCAAGCGGTTGAAGGCTGGCGATACCGTGGCCTTTGCGGACGGGTTTTCGGCGGAAGTCGAACAGCGTGCAGGCGCTGAGGCAAATTTGCGCTTTGGCGTCAGCGCTGCCGAATTCGACGACCTGTTGGCAAAGACCGGCGCGCCGCCTCTGCCGCCCTATATCGCGCGGCGGCGCGCCTTAACGAACGACGACGCCAGCAATTACCAAACGGTCTACGCCGCTGAAGCGGGCTCGGTCGCTGCGCCAACTGCGGGCCTTCATTTCACGCCAGCGCTGTTCGAGGGCTTGGGCGCCGCCGGCATCGCGACGGAAACGATCACTTTGCATGTTGGCGCAGGGACGTTCCTTCCGGTGACGGCCGACGATACGCGCGACCATGTCATGCACGCTGAATGGGGCGAGATCACCCAAATCCAAGCCGCGCGCATCAACGCCGCAAAAGAGGCCGGGCGGCGCATCGTCGCCGTTGGCACGACAAGCCTCAGGCTCCTTGAAAGCGCGGCGGACGCCGCCGGCGTCGTACAACCGTTTATGGCCGAAACGGCAATCTTCATCACGCCGGGCTACCGCTTCAAGGTCGCCGATGCGCTGATGACGAATTTCCACCTGCCGCGCTCAACGCTTTTCATGCTGGTGTGCGCGTTCTCCGGGACAGAGGCGATGAAGGGCGCTTACGCCCATGCGATCGAGCGCGGCTATCGATTTTATTCGTATGGCGACGCCTGCCTGTTAGAACGTGCGGCATGAGTTTCTCATTCACCCTCAACGCGACCGACGGCGCGGCGCGCACCGGCGTCATTGAGACGCCGCGCGGAGAGATTCGTACGCCCGCCTTCATGCCGGTCGGCACGGCGGGAACAGTAAAGGCGATGTTTCCCGAAGACGTGCGGGCGACCGGCGCCGATGTCCTTCTTGGCAACACCTATCACCTGATGCTGCGTCCCGGCGCAGAGCGCGTCGCGGCGCGCGGGGGCCTCCACAAATTCATGAACTGGCCGCGCCCGATCCTGACCGACTCCGGCGGCTTTCAGGTGATGTCGCTCGCCAAGCTCCGCAACATCGAGGAAAAGGGCGTCACCTTCAGTTCGCATCTCGACGGCAGCAAGTTCGAGCTTTCGCCCGAACGCGCCATTGAAATCCAGATGCTGCTTGGTGCCGATATTTCCATGCAGCTAGACGAATGCGTGCGGCTACCCGCAACGCCGGACGAAATCGACAAGGCCATGCGCCTGTCGCTGCGCTGGGCGGAACGCTGCAAGCGGGCGTTTGAGGGCGCGGCATCCGGGCGCGCGCTGTTCGGCATCATGCAGGGCGGCGACTCGCTGCCCTTGAGACAAGAGTCCGCCCGCGCGCTCGTGGACATCGGCTTTCACGGCTACGCCATCGGCGGCCTTGCGGTCGGCGAGCCGCAACCCATGATGCTTGCGATGATCGAG
>JBJXFO010000023.1:0-6966 GCA_046154725.1 Parvularculaceae bacterium
TGGTGTAGGGAAGGGGCAGAAGATCGTTGAGGAAGACGCCTTCGTGCGTCGACCACGCGAGATGCTCGGAGACGAGACCCGGTTCATAGCGATCGACGAGTGCGCTCAGCCGCGCCAAATGAGCCGCGTCAAGACATCCGGCAGAGCCGATCGACAGCCCTACGCCGTGCAGCGAGATCGGATAGCGCTCGCGCACGCGCTCCAACACATGATGTGAAACGCCGCCCGCGGCCATGTAGTTCTCGGGGTGAACCTCGAACCAGCCGATGTCGGGAAAGGTTTCCAGCACATCCGAGTAGTGCTCGGGCTTCAGACCGACCCCGGCTCGCGCCGGGATCGGGCAGGAGACGCGAGCAGCCGTTGCGGAAACGGATGACATCGCGCCGCTCCTTACGACTTGCTCACATCGAGCGAGCCCTTGCGCTTCGAACCGTCAGGCAGCGTGACTTCGGTCGTCAGGCAGGAACCGGCCGGGACGTACTTCCAGGCGCCCTTGTCGAATTCGACTTTGGACGTGCCGGCGCACGAGTTTGAGCCGGTTGACGCGCAATCGTTCTTGCCGGCGGCAGAAATGCCGTAGCATTTTTCTTTTTTGGCATCGTCGGCGGCAGCCGCGGCGTTCAGGGCTGCGGCGCTGGCGAGGGCGGCGAGGGCCGTGATCAGAAGGGGCTTGTTGGTGGGCATTTCGAATCTCCGGTTTTGAATGACGCATTGACCGCAATTCCATGCGGACATCGCGGTTGTCGCCGATCGCCGGCGCTGGGTGAAATGCTTGATTGCTATCGATTTGATGAGCGGCCGGCTCTAGCGCGCGGGCCTTCGGGTCAGGGGCCATAGCGCGCCGCTATCGATTGCGGACCGTCGGAGCACTTCCAGAACGCCGCATCCTGGCGCACATTCGCGCATCATTGACTTGAATCGGAACGTCGCGTTTCGTGCCTCAGGTCGCTCGAACCGCCGGAATCTCCCCTTGCCCACCCCGACACCGCTCGAAGCCGCGTTTGAGGAAATCTGCCAACTCGACGCGCCGCTCAATCAGCGGCTGGCGGCCTATGCGCGCAAACTCGAGGAGCTGAATTTTCCGTTTGCGGAAGCGTACGACGCGCTAGTTGCGCGCTTGATCGAAGGCGAGATCGGCGCCGAAGCGCCTAAGGTCGGTAATCGGATGCCTAATTTCGTTTTGCCGTCGCTCGGCGGTGCGCTCTGCAGTCTCGACGACCTGCTCGCCGACGGCCCGGTCGTCATCAGCCTCAACCGCGGACATTGGTGTCCATTTTGCAGAATTGAGCTTGCCGAACTCGCGCGCTTCAGCGACGCGATTGCGGCCGAAGGCGCGCAGATCGTCGCGATCCTTCCCGAACGCCAGAGCGTCCTCGGCAGGCTGCCGACCACCGGCATCAAGGTCTTGTCGGATATCGACAACGGTTACGCCTTGCTGTTGGGACTTGTCCTGTGGGTTGGCGAACGTCTGAAAGAGCTGATGAAGGGCCGCGGCTTCCAGCTTCCGGAGTACCAGGGCAACGACGGCTGGTTCGTGCCGCTGCCTGCCACGTTCGTGGTCTCGAGTTCCGGAGTGGTGATTGCGCGCCACGTTGATCCGGAATTTCGAACCCGCATGGATGTTGCGACAATACTATCGGCGGTGAAGGCGGCGAAAGGCTAACATCGGCGCCGCTGGCGAGCGCAAAGGATGACGGGCGTAGATCTATGACGGTCGAAAAGTCTCTGGACGATGTTTTTGCAGAAATCTGCGGAGGGGAGACGACGCTGCGTGAAAGGCTCGCGGCGTTTTCAGCGGCATTGCCGAATTACGATTGGGGGCGACCGTTTGCCGACGTCTACGATGCGCTGATCGCAAAGCTCAGCGCGTCGGACGCCGGTTCCGGCGCGCCGGGCGTCGGCGACCGCCTGCCGAATTTCATTCTGCCGGATGCAGAAGGCCGCCTTGTTGAGCTTGAAAACCTCCTTGGGGCTGGTCCACTCGTCGTCAGCTTCAATCGCGGGCACTGGTGTCAGTTCTGCGAAATCGAGCTGCGCGCTTTCGCGGAAGCGCATAGCGAGCTGGCGCAGTTGGGCGCTCGCGTCATCTCGATCATGCCCGAGCGCCAGGCGTATCTGCGCACGGCAAAAAGCCGGACGGGCGATGCCGTGACATACGTCGCCGATGTCGACAATGGCTATGCGCTGCAAGTCGGTCTGGCGATCTGGCTTGGCGACGACGTCAGCCAGCTTTACCGAATGCAGGGCCTCGATCTACCCCGCTACCAGGGCAATCAGGCGTGGTTTGCGCCGATCCCGGCGACGTTTGTCCTGTCGGAAGATGGGCATATTCTCAGTCGTAATGTCGACCCCGACTTCAGGAGGCGCATGGACGTGGATGAAATCATCGCCAGCTTGCCGAGAGACGGAAAACCTTACCGATGACGTCAAGCGCCACTGGCGTTTATGTCGGCGGTGTATCACTATTGATTAGGGTTTTGACGGTCGCGCCCGACTGGAGATTCGGATGGCCGAACCATCCATTGCAGAAATCCTTGAAGAAGCGACGGAGCGCTGCCGCAATCTCGACGCGCCGCTCGCCGATCGCCTGCAAGCTTTCGCCAACGAAGTTCGCGCGTTGAGCTCGGAATTCGCGTCCGTCGTTGATCGGATGGTCGAACGGTTGCGGCAGACCAAGGTCGGGGAAGATGCGCCGAGGCCCGGTGAGCCGATGCCGGACTTCATGCTGCCGGATCAGAACGGCCGGCTTTCGACGCTCGCCGAATTCATCGAGAACGGCCCCGCGGTCATTTCATTCCACCGCGGCCATTGGTGCCCCTACTGCCGCATCAACGCAGATGCGCTAAATCGGATTTATGACGATGTGCGTAAACTTGGCGGTCAGCTGGTCGTCATCACGCCCGAGATCGAAAAATTCAACGCGGAGCTGAGGGCGACATCCGGCGCGCGCTATCCGGTGCTGTCGGATATGGACAACGGTTATGCGCTGCTCCTCAAACTTGCCTTCTATGTCGGGGATGAAAAGAAGAAGCTGATGCAGTTTGCGGGCTGGAATATTCCGCCCTACAACGCCAACGATAACTGGACGCTGCCCGTGCCGGCGACGTTTATTGTCGGACGTGACGGCCTTGTCAAAGTCCGACATATCGACCCGGACTATCGCCGCCGGATGGATGTCGAGGATATCTTGGCCGGAGTAAAAGCTGCGCTGCCCTAGCAGCCAACAGCCCTACGCGGCTTTTGTTGAGCGCTCCGTCGCGCCCCAGTCGTTCGCCCGCAGCATCTTGATCAATGTGCTCGCCGCCGGCGATCGCTGCCGGCCGGCGACGGCGTGAACCGATACGGTGCGGTTCAAATCGAAGCCGTCGACGTTGACGATGCGAATGCGATCGGACCGGGTTAAGCTCAAGGGGGCAAAGCCGACGCCGAGGTCGGCCGCCAGCATAGAAATGAAGTCCGAATCCGAACCCGCGTTGTGGATTTTTTCAACATCCACTCCGGCTGCTTCCAGAAATGTGACGCCCTTGGCGAAATCCTCGCAATAGGGCCTGCAGAACAGCCGCTGTCTCTTGAGATCATCGGTCGAAACCGGCGCCGAGCCCGCTGCGAACGGATGGCTTGGCGCGACCACCAAGACGTAAGGCTCCGTGAAAATCGACCACGACTCGAGCCTGTCCCACTCCTCGGGCAACTTCGCGGCGACGGCCACTTCCGCGGCGCCCTTTTTCATGTGCTCCATGATTTCGGCGCCCGTGCCGCGCAGAAACTTCAGAGTCAATCCAGGGAATGCGCGCACGAGTTCTTTCAGCATCGGCAGCAGGAGTTCGATGTTGACGGTCATCGGAAGCGCGATCGACAGCGGCGCAATGGCGCCCTTCTTGATCGAAGTTGCGACCTGCTTGGCCGCCTGGGCGCTGTCGTAGCACTGCTGCATCAATGGCAGCATGCGATGGCCAAGTTCCGAGAGGTGGGTGAGATTACGCTCGCGGCGAAACAACTCGCCGCCGAGCTCCTCCTCGAGTTGCTTGATGGCTCGCGTCAGAGACGGCTGCGCCACATGGCATTCCTCGGCGGCGCGCGTGAAGTTTAGCAGGCGCGCGACGGCCAGGAAGTACCGGACCTGATGCATCTCCATGCAATCACCGTAATTTCTGCGCCGACGCCTGTAATTTGCGCGGACGCGCAGCGTAGTCAAGCAATAGCCGTTTGCTATCGATTTGGGATGCAGACGGCATTTCAGTTTGGTGGGCGGACGCGGCATGGTCAGGGTCATCGGTTCCCCTGACGGTCGCCCCCTCCCGCCGTCAGTTCCCTGGACCCGGGGCCGTGCCTCCCCCGTCACCTGCCCCGGGTCCGATCTTTTTCAAATTACGGAGTAACACTATGCAGCACGTTCAATTGCAGTCCGCTCCGCCTGCCCGCAAGACCGCGGTTGACGAGCTGCGCGGCAAGTCGGCGATCGTGACCGGGTCGACGAGCGGCATCGGGCTCGGCATCGCGGAGGCGCTCGCCGCCGCTGGCCTCAACGTCATGCTCAACGGGTTTGCTGAAAAAGCGGGCATCGAACACACGATCGCAAGCCTTTCGGGGCGCCACGGGGTCAAAATTGGATATTCGTGCGCTGACGTCTCCAAGCCGGACGATATCAACCGCATGATCGACCAGACGCGCGAAACGTTCGGTCAAGTCGACGTGCTCGTCAACAACGCGGGCATCCAGCACGTCGAGCCGGTCGAGACGTTCCCCATTGAGAAATGGAACGCAATCCTCGCCATCGATCTTTCGGCGGCGTTCCATGCGACCCGCGCCGTCGTGCCGGAGATGAAAACGCGCCGCTGGGGCCGTATTATCAACGTGGCGTCCGCTCATGCGCTGGTCGCGTCGCCGTATAAGTCGGCCTACGTGGCGGCCAAGCACGGCATCGCCGGCTTTACCAAGACGGTCGCGCTGGAGACCGCCGAATACGGAATCACCGTCAACGCCATCTGCCCCGGCTATGTGCTGACGCCGCTCGTTGAAAAGCAGATACCGGAGACGGCGAAAGCGCGCGGCTTGACGGAAGAACAAGTCATTCGCGACGTGCTGCTGCACGCGCAACCGACGCGCCAATTCGTCACGACTGAAGAGATCGGCGCGCTGGCGCTGTTTCTCGCGTCGTCGTCGGCGCGTTCGATCACCGGCGCCAGCATTCCGATCGAGGGCGGCTGGACGGCGCAATAGCGCCGCTGCGCCAGCCGATCCGGATAGTCTCATCGCCGTCATTGACGAGGCCCACGCCGGACAACGGCGCGGGCCATTTTCGTTGGCATCGGCGTCAAGCGCTCGCCCGGCATAGCCGCTCGCTATCGAACCAGTTCCCAATCGGCATTTCAAACGCCGACCTATCGGCGCGCATTGTTCAGGGCATGAGCGGGCTGGCCTCGCTCTCGTTCCAACTCATTCCAAAAGGATACCCCTATGTTCCGTTCGATCTCTTCCCCCCAGGCGCTCGCCATGGCGCTCGCGCTGACCACCGCCGGCGCACTGACGCTCGTTGCTCCGTCCGCCTACGCCGGCGCCTGTCCGGCTGACAAGGTGACCACCGACGGGCAGAAGCCCGGCGCGACCGCGCACAAGGACGTCAGCGAAAAGCTGCTCGGTTCGATCGATCTCTCTAAGGAGAAGATCGCCGTTTCCGGCCACAGCTTCCGTATGCGCCGGCTCGACATCAAGCCCGGCGGCGAAGTCGCGTGGCACAGCCATGAAGAACGCCCTGCGCTGATCTACGTCGTCAGCGGCTCCATCACCGAGTACTCGAGCCATTGCGGCGTTCCGATCGTGCACAAGGAAGGCGATCTGTCGGTCGAGCAGGGCGGTCTGGCGCATTGGTGGAAGAACACAAGCAAGGGACCGGTCGTTCTGATCTCGGCGGACATCGCCGCCGCGCCGGAACAGCCCGGCATGTAGCGACTCCGCTTGCGCGGGGCGTATGCCGATCGTCGCTATGATCGGCGAGGCGCATGCTCCGCGCAAAACTTCGCACTCTTACTGGGGCGCGCATCCGCGCTGGTCAGGCAGCCAATGACGGCGCAGCCCATTTCCACGGCATTCACCGCTTCGAGCGCGCGATCTGGCGTTTCCGGCGCCGCTGTCGTCGGTCTCATGGCGTTCTTAACCGTCGTCGACCTGTTCGCGGCGCAGGCGCTGCTGCCGTCTCTCGTCAAGCACTATGGTGTTTCGCCGGCGGCGATGGGGCTCGCGGTCAATGCATGCACGTTTGGAATGGCGACGGCCGGACTCGCGGTCGCGCTGTTCGGGCGGCGGATCGAACGGCGTTTCGGCATTGTTATAAGTCTGGCGCTTCTTTCTATTCCCACGGCGCTGTTGGCCCATGCGCCAGATCTCGCGACGTTCGCGCTCCTACGTGTGACGCAGGGCGCGTTCATGGCGACGGCGTTCGGGCTGACGCTCGCCTACCTCGGCGAAAGTCTCAGCGCCGAGCGCGCGTCGGGCGCATTTGCGGCCTACATCACCGGCAATGTCGCCAGCAATCTGTTCGGGCGCATGATCGCCGCCGGCGTCGCCGATCATATCGGCCTCGGCGCTGCGTTTTATGCGTTCGCTGCTCTCAACCTGCTCGGCGCAGCGCTCGCAGGCCTGACGGTCATGGGCGGCGTCGTGCGGATCACTCAGCCTGACGAAACCGCGCCGAAGTCAAACTGGCTTGCGCATTTGCATAATCCCGTCCTCGCCGCCGGGTTCGGCATCGGATTCTGCATTCTCTTCGCGTTCATCGGCACGTTCACCTTTGTCAATTTCGTCCTCGTCGCGCCACCGCATCCGGTCGGCATGATGCAGCTCGGTTCGATCTATTTCGTCTTTCTCCCGTCGATCTTCACGACGCTGTGCGCCGGCGCCGTGCAACGGCGGATCGGCGCTCGCCTCGCGCTTTTGCTCGGTCTTGCCGTCGCAGCGATGGGGCTGCCG
>JBJXFO010000027.1:0-8504 GCA_046154725.1 Parvularculaceae bacterium
GGCGCGATGATCGCCCATTCCTTGTCCGAAAGCTCAAAACGTCCGACCATGACTTCCTCCGCGAGACAGCACGCCAAGGGAATCACTGTTCGCGATCACGTCAAACCTTTATGGGGATAGCTCCTAAAATAATCAGTTTCGAGCGGTCCTCGCTCCAATCGATGAGGCGGGCGACGCTGTCGGGAAAAAAGGCCGCGACACCGGCCATCGCGGCGGTCATGTCCGGGTCCGTGAAGGCATAGCTCGGAACCATGCCGGAATAGAGAACGCCGAGCACGACACGGTTGTGATCGGAGATGACTACTTCGGTTTCCTTGTCTGGCGACAAAAAAATGGGCGGCGACAGTGCGCCGTCAGCAGTCAGGCGCGCCAATCGATAGAATTGCGAGCCTTCAGGACGGTTGCTGACGATCAGCGAAGACCGATCTTCCGAGACGCCTTGCACGCCAAAAGCGGGAATGGCGACATTCTTTTGCTCGTAAACCTTTTCAAGATTTTCGTTACGGCGCATCCAAACCGAATAGGTGTTTTCGTCATCATCAAAATCCTCGCGCGCCAGAACCATTCCGTCGGTATCGACAAACCAGTCTTTAGTCGCATGCTTGCCCCGCGCTGCCACAATCCCCCGGCCTGAGTTCAGATCGACGCGCAAAAGATCATAAGACGGATCAACCTCCGCCGCTCCCATATAAGCCGGCATGAAAACTTTGTCGGTTCCGGCAAGGCGGCCGACGATGCTGCCAAGGCCAGATTGCGCCGGGAACAACCCCTCTGTCCCACGCATCAACAACTGCATCTTTTTCGTTTTCAGGTTGAATGCAATGGCGCCAGATTGTTCCCATTCGCCCCGGAACCGAAAATCCGATGCAGTTTCCGACGCAATGACAACCGCATGGTCGTTGCTCGCGAACCAGACAGTGCGCGCTTTAAGCTCGCCCGTCTTGGCCGCCGCGATCACCGCTCCGCCGACTTCGGCAACTGCG
Source organism: Parvularculaceae bacterium (assembly GCA_046154725.1). Classification (GTDB taxonomy): domain Bacteria; phylum Pseudomonadota; class Alphaproteobacteria; order Caulobacterales; family Parvularculaceae; genus Amphiplicatus. The sequence goes on from JBJXFO010000027.1 coordinate 984, forward strand.
AAATAGCCTTCGCCATCCCGAGACGACAGGTAGGCGACGTGCCGGCCATCGGGCGATATCGATACGCCGCTAATCGTCGGCAATTCGCCATAGGCCTCGATCGGCGGCGCGGCGCTCGCGACGCCTTGTAAAAACACAGCAGCGACGATGACAGCGTGCAGTTGGCGCATGGACGTTCCCCCGATCTCCGGTCTTTTATTTATAGACTTGGCGAACCCATTGATAAAGCGCCGTGGCGCGGCTGGCGCAATGCTTGCGTTGCTGTGCCGCCTTTCTCCTTGAAAGGTTTGATGCTACCGCCCCTGCCGAAAGGCGCGAAGCCTCACGCGCCATGACCCCGACGGATGCCTGAATGACCGATCCCTATCGGCCTTTGAAGAACGCTTTCGGACGCTTTGCGACCGGCATCGCGGTCGCCGCGTGCGCCAATCCGCGCGGCGGTTATACCGCGATCACGATCAATTCGTTCACGTCGGTTTCGCTGGAGCCGGCGCTCGTTTTATGGTGTCTTGAGTTCAAAGCCTCGTCGTTCGGCGACTTTATGGCCGCGCCGTCCTATTCGATCACCATTTTGTCCGCCGCGCAGCAGTCCTTGTCCGAGCGCTTTGCGCGCCATGAGCCAGAACCGCTGCTCGCGCATGAATATGAGCTTTGGCTGACCGGCGCGCCCGTTCTGACCGGGCGCCTTGCCGGCTTCGACTGCCGCGTTGTCGATCGACACCGTTCGGGCGATCACATCATTCTCGTTGGCGAAGTTGCGCAGTTCGATTCAGTCGACGGCGCGCCCTTGCTCTATTTCGCCAGCCGGTACGCCAAAGGTCCCACTACGGAGTAATGCGATGGAGCAAGCCCCGCTGAACGTCGCGTTTCTGGGTCTTGGCGTGATGGGCGCGCCGATGGCCGGGCATCTTGCTTCGCGCAATGCCGGGCTTACCGTCTACAATCGCACGGTGTCAAAAGCGGACGCGTTTGTGCGCGCCCACAAGGCGCGGATGGCGGCGACGCCGGCAGCGGCGGCGGCTGGCGCCGACATCGTCATCGCGTGCCTTGGCGATGACCCGGACATCGAGTTGGTGCTGGGCGAGGTTCTTCCCGTCGTCAAACGCGGCGCGCTCGTCATCGATCACTCGACCTCGAGCCCTGATCTTGCCCGCAAGCTTGCGGGGCAATTTGCCGCCGCCGGCGCCAGCTTCATCGACGCGCCGGTGTCGGGCGGCGAGGCTGGCGCCAAAGCCGGAACATTGGCGGTCATGTGCGGCGGGGAGGCGGCGGCGATCGCGCGCGCGCGGCCAACCTTGGAGGCTTATTCAGCGCGGATCGTGCATGTCGGGCCGTCGGGTCATGGCCAGCTGACGAAGGCGGTCAACCAGATCTGCATCGCCGGGCTTCTCGAAGGCCTCGCCGAGGGCGTCGCGTTCGCGCAAAGCGCCGGGCTCGACATCGACCTCGTGCTCGAAGCGATCTCCGGCGGCGCCGCGCGCTCCTGGCAAATGGAAAACCGCGCCAAATCCATGGCGGCCGCGTCGTTTGATTTTGGCTTCGCGGTCGACTGGATGCGGAAAGACTTGCGCATTGCCCTCGCCGAGGCCCGCAAGACCGGCGCGCGCCTGCCGGTGACCGCGCTTGTCGATCAGTTCTACGCAGACATCCAGGCCATGGGCGGCGGGCGCCAGGACACGTCGAGCCTCGTCCGGCGGCTGGCGCCGAAGGGTTAAAAAATTCTTACCGCCCTGTCAGTCTTGGCTCGACTCTGGATGATTCGAAATGTAATTATATAACTCACGGGCGCATCGGGGGCGAGGCGCATGGGGGCGGGAACACGGTTGCGGGAATGGGGCGCAAACCGAATGTTTCCGGGACGGGGCTGAACCGGGACGCTTTTGCCCCGGGGTGAGTGAAAAAAGGGCGCACATAATAATGGTATCGTTCGCAGCGACGGTCGGTCTCGTCAGCCTTGGGCTTTTGTTGGTCGCCGTAATTGGTCTCCTTCGGCAGTTAGGGGCGAGCGAAGCGGCTAAAGGGCTTTTGTTCCTGACAGGGGCAATATTTCTAATCGTGATCGCTTCGACCTACGTCCCGGCGCTGATTTCCGGGATCTGACGCGGATTCTGCGGAATCTAAAGGGTTATCTACGGGCTTGTCCCGTGGATCTCGGGCAACATGTGTTGCGGCTCGCGCGGCTTGTGATCCACGGAACAAGTCCGTGGATGGCGCGTCCTTGATGGTGCGGCCGCCCGCGCAATCTATGCCTACTGCGCACTGCGATTGCGACGATAGCGCCATGGCGGGTACTCAGGCGCGAGCGCTATTCTCAGCGCTGCCCTTGAACCGCCGGAGCCCTCGATGTCCGCCCTTCAGACCGCCACCCCTGCCTGGAAATCCGACGACCTGTTCCTGTTCGAGGAGGAGGCCGCGAAATTCTTCACGCGCGAGCTTAGCCCTCATGTCGAGACTTGGCGCGAGCAGGGCGTTGTCGACCGGTGGGCGTGGGAAAAAGCAGGGCAGGCGGGGTTTTTGTGCGCCTCGATGCCGGAAGAGTGGGGCGGCGCTGGCGGCACCTTCGCGCATGAGCAAATCCTGATCGAACAGCAGGTCAAGGCCGGCGTCGAGGGCTTCGGCATGGGCCTTCATAACTGTATCGTCGCGCCCTACATCCTCCATTACGGCACCGACGAGCAGAAGAAGCGCTGGCTGCCGCGCATGGCGTCGGGCGAACTCGTTGGCGCGATTGCGATGACGGAGCCGGGCACGGGTTCGGATCTGCAAGCCGTGCGGACAAGCGCCGTCAAGGACGGCAATCATTACGTCGTCAACGGATCAAAGACCTTCATCACCAACGGCCAGACCGCGAACCTCATCATCGTCGTCACCAAGACCGACCCGCACGAGAAGGCCAAGGGCGTCTCGCTGATGGTTGTCGAGACCGATGAGGCCGACGGATTCCGGCGCGGGCGCAACCTCAAGAAGCTCGGCAACAAGGCGCAGGACACGTCGGAACTCTTTTTCGACGAAGTGCGAATTCCGCGCACCAATCTTCTCGGCACGGAGGAAGGGCAGGGGTTTTTCCAGCTGATGGCGCAATTGCCGCAGGAGCGCCACCAGATCGCCTGCCTCGCGATTGCGGCGATCGAACGCGCGCTGTCACTGACGATTGACTATGTCAAGGAACGCCACGCCTTCGGGCGGCCGATCATGGCGTTTCAGAATACGCAGTTCAAACTCGCCGAATGCAAGGCCAAGGGGACGATGGCGAAGGTCTTCGTCGATCATTGCACGGGGCTGCTGCTTGAAAACAAGCTCGACGCCGCGACTGCCTCAATGGCGAAAATGCTGCTGACCGATCTCGAAAACGAGATCATCGATGAATGCCTGCAACTCTTCGGCGGCTATGGCTATATGGACGAATACCCGATCAGCCGCATGTATGCCGACGCGCGCGTGCAGCGCATTTATGGCGGCACCAACGAAATCATGAAGCTGTTGATCGCGCGCTCGCTGTAGGGGTCGCAAATGGACTATATCGGCAAGACTGTGTGGGTCACTGGCGCCTCGTCGGGCATTGGCGAGGCGCTGGCGCATGGCCTTGCCGCGCGCGGGGGCAAGGTCATTCTCTCGGGCCGCCGCGTCGATGGGCTGGAGCGTGTTGCGTCGGCGATGGATACGGAAACGCTCGTCCTGCCCTTCGAGGCAACGGATTACGGCGCGCTGCCGGCGGTCGTCGCAAAGGCGGAAACGTGGAAGGGCGGCGTCGACCTTCTCATCAACAATGCCGGCGTCAGCCAGCGCAGCCTTGCGCTCGACACGACCTTCGATGTCTATCGCACGCTGATGGAGGTTGATTTCTTTGCGCCCCTGCGTCTGACGCAGCTTGTGCTTCCGGCGATGGTCGCGCGCCGGTCGGGCGCGATTGCGATTGTGTCTTCGGTTGCCGGCAAGGTCGGCGCGCCGATCCGCACCGGCTATTGCGCCGCCAAGCACGCCTGCGTCGGGTATTTCGAAGCGCTGCGCGCCGAGGTCGAAATTGCCTACGGCATCAGCGTTCATGTCATTCTGCCCGGATCGGTCAAGACCGGCGTTTCCGTCAACTCGCTCAACGGCGATGGCACGCGGCGCGGCAAGACCGACGTCAATATCGAAAATGGCATGGAGGCTGACCGGGCCGCGCAGATAATTCTCGATGGCATCACCGCAGGCGCGCGGGACATCCCCGTCGCCGAAGGCATGGAACTCGCCGCGCTGCAAATGCGCAGCGCCAACCCGGAAGCGCTCTACGGCTTCACGGCGCAAGAAGGCGCCCGCCTTGCCGAGGCGCGCGCGCGCGGCGAAAGCGTCGATCCGGGGCGCGTCAACGAAGTGTTTTCAGATACGCAATGATCGCCGCGCGCTTTTGCGCGTCCGCTTCGCCGCCATAGCTCATACGCGTGCCGCGAACGACGCGTTGCGGGTCCGCGATGTACGCGTCGAGCGTCGGTTCATTCCAGACGAGGCCAGCGCGGCGCATCCCGGCGGAATAATCATAATCGGCAAGGCGCGCGGACGGCGCGCCGTAGACGCCATAAAGGCTCGGCCCGATCAGGGTGGGCGTTGCCGGATCGGCGGGATCGGTGCGCGCATGACAGACAGCGCAGGCGCGAAATTCGGCAAGGCCGCGCTCCTCGATTGTTGCCGGGCCCGTTTCCGGCGGCGCCCCCGGCCCCGGCTTTCCGCAAGCGCCAAGCATCAGCGCGGCAGCGGCGCCGGCGATCGTCCAGTTGTTCATGCGCATGCAAAGGTCCCATCCCAGACCGCTTTCCCTACCGCCGAACGCGTGGCCATGCGAAGCGTGCGCGTCGTCGCAAGGCAACCCTCTTCCGCGCATCCGCATTTTGCCCTAGGGAGGCCCCCGCGCCGGTTTAGCTCAGCTGGTAGAGCAGCGGTTTTGTAAACCGAAGGTCGGGGGTTCAAGTCCCTCAACCGGCACCACTCCCAACTATCTGATTCAAGACACTTTTAGGTTTCGAACTGACCCTTGGCTGCGGCGTCGTTATACGTTGCGTTTAACGGGGCATCTCCCTAGGTTCCGCCACGAAACCGACCCCCCTTGCGCAGAGGCCCGCTCTTGGCGACCCCGGAATTCCTGCTCGATTATTTGCCGATCATCGTGTTCCTCGCGATCGCGGTCGGCCTTGCGCTGGCGTTTACGCTGGCGCCGATGGTGATCGCGCCGTCGGATCCTGACCCTGAAAAAGTGTCGACCTATGAATGCGGGTTCAACGCGTTCGACGACGCGCGCATGAAGTTCGACGTGCAATTCTACATTGTCGCGATCCTGTTCATCATTGTCGATCTTGACGTCGCGTTCCTGTTCCCGTGGGCGGTGACGCTGTTTAATCCGACGCTTGGGGCCGACCGCGATTTCCAGATTTTTGCTTTCTGGTCGATGTTCGTCTTCCTGTTGGTTTTCGCGATCGGCTTCCTCTACGAATGGAAGAAGGGAGCGCTCGAATGGCGCTAGTCGATCCCGCGCAAGCGCTCGCTAACCCGGCCTATGATCCTGAGGCGAAGGATCCATTCTTTACCGACCTCTCCAATCAGCTTGCGGACGAAGGCTTCTTCACGACGTCGTCGGCAGCGATCATCAATTGGGCGCGCACCGGCAGCCTGATGTGGATGACATTCGGGCTCGCCTGCTGCGCGGTCGAGATGATGCAAGCCTCGATGCCGCGTTACGACCTTGAGCGCTTCGGCTTTGCCCCGCGCGCGTCGCCCCGCCAGTCCGACGTGATGATCGTCGCCGGCACGCTGACGAACAAAATGGCCCCGGCGCTGCGCAAGGTCTACGACCAGATGCCGAACCCGCGTTACGTCATCTCGATGGGATCCTGCGCGAATGGCGGCGGCTATTACCATTATTCCTACGCGGTGGTGCGCGGCTGCGACCGCATTGTGCCGGTCGATATCTACATCCCCGGCTGCCCGCCGACGGCGGAAGCGCTGGTCTATGGCGTGTTGCAATTGCAGAAGAAGATCAGGCGCGAGGGGACGATTGTTCGATGAAGGCGGTGCTACCCTGGTTGCTCGGCTGCGTCGGGGCGTTAGTGCTGATAGTGGGCGGGTACTATTTTCATGAGGGGCCTGCATCAATCGCCGTACGAGTCGTCGGTTGGTTCTTTCTTGTTTTCGCATTCTTGATTGCTGGCCCCCGACTGCGCGAAGTGATGAAGTCGCGTCGGCGTCAGGTGGATGAGCACTGGGAAAAGCACCCTGGTAACCCCAAAAATGGCGCTGATGCCTAATGGTCTAGCGCGGCACACTATCGAAGTCCTCATGCCTAAGCCTGACGATAAAGGTTTCCGGATCAAATGTCGGACGAACTCAACGAACTTGGCGAGCACATCGCGGGCGCCATCGGCGACGACATCAAGGGATGGTCGGTCGCGTTCGGCGAGTTGACCTTCACCGCTCACGCCCCGCGCATCGCGCATGTGCTGAAATTCCTGCGTGACGACACGCTGTGCCGGTTCATTCAGCTGATCGATCTTTGCGGCGTTGACTACCCGCAACGCCCGAAGCGCTTCGATGTCGTCTATCACCTGCTCTCCATGCACAATAACAGCCGCGTGCGCGTCAGGATCGATGCAAGCGAGGACGACGTCGTTCCCTCCATCCGCGACATCTACCCTTGCGCCGACTGGTTCGAGCGCGAGGCGTTCGACATGTACGGCCTCGTATTTGCGGGCCACGACGACCTTCGCCGCATCCTCACCGATTACGGCTTTGAAGGGCACCCGCTCCGGAAAGACTTTCCCCTGACGGGGCATGTCGAGGTCCGCTATGACGACCAGCAAAAGCGCGTCGTCTATGAGCCGGTCAAGCTCGTGCAGGAGTTTCGCAATTTCGATTATCTATCGCCATGGGAAGGCGCGAGCTATGTCCTTCCGGGCGATGAAAAAGCAAAGAAGTAGGGCGGATGGAGCGAAGCGATATCCGCCGCCTTGCTCCGATTGAAGAGAACGGCGGATATCGCTTCGCTCCTACGCAACTGGAGGTCGATATGGCAAATGGTTCCCGCACTGGCGGCTGTCTCTGCGGCGCCGTCAAATTCACCGCGACACCAAAGCCAAATGCCGATGGCATGCATGTCGATGCGTGCCACTGCACCATGTGCCGGCGTCAGGTCGGCGGGCCCTTGATGGCGGTCGCCTGCGACAAGGTTGAGGTGACAAAAGCCGATGCGCTTGGTGTCTATCAGTCCTCCGACTGGGCTGAGCGCTGCTTCTGCACGAAATGCGGGTCGAACCTCTTCTGGCGGATGCGCGACGGGTCGTTTTTCACCGTGAATGCCGGCGCGTTCGACGATTTGTCAGACGCCAGATTCACCGCCGAAATATACATCGACCAGAAGCCGCCGTATTACGATTTTGCGCAGTCAACGCAGAAACTCACGGGCGCTGAGGTCCGCGCGCTATTTGGGTTCGATGGGTAATCGTAGGGCGGATGGAGCGAAGCGATATCCGCCGCCTTGCAGAGACACAAAAAGAA
>JBJXFO010000038.1:0-107491 GCA_046154725.1 Parvularculaceae bacterium
GAAGATGCCATCCTTTGAGTACGAGGCGCTTGATCTGTCGGGCCGCGCCAAAAAAGGCGTGGTCAACGCCGACAGCCCGCGCCTTGCGCGGCGTGAGTTGCGCCGGCTCGAACTGACGCCGGTTTCGATCTCGGCGCCGCGCGATGCGTCAGCCGCCGGCGCCGGCGCCAAAGCGCCAGCCCGTCTGAATCAGAGCGATCTTGTTGTGATGACGCGTCAGCTCTCGGTGCTGGTCGGCGCGGCAACGCCGCTAGAGGAAGCGTTGAATGCCGTGGCGCTCCAGACTGACAAGCAAGGCGTCAGGAAACGCATGCTGGGCGTGCGCGAGCGTGTGCTCGAGGGCTGGCGATTTGCCGATGCGCTGGCAGAAGACAAAAAGTCTTTTCCCGATCTTTATCGAGCGGTTGTTGCTGCGGGCGAAGCCTCGGGCGATCTTTCGGGTGTGCTCGACCGACTGGCGACCATGCTCGAAAAAAACCGCTCGATGATGAACAGGGCGATTGCCGCGCTCATCTATCCGGCGGCGCTGGCGCTGGTCGCGGCCGGCGTCGTCACGGCGATGATGGTCGGCGTCGTGCCGAAGATTGTCGAGCAGTTTCAGTCGTTCGACGCGGAATTGCCGTTTGTGACGAAGATTGTCATCGGCGTGTCAAATTTTCTCGCGAGTTACGGCCTGTTTGTGCTCGCCGGCCTCGTCATTGGCGGCATCGCATTCTGGCGCGCGCTGAAAGTCCCGGCGTTTCGCCGTGCTTTTGACGAATGGATGCTAACCTTGCCTGTGCTTGGTAAACTGTTGCGCGGCCTCGATGGCGCGCGGTTTGCGCGCACGCTGGCGACGCTGTTCGCGGGCGGCGCGCCTTTGCTCGACAGCCTGCGCGGCGCGCAGCGCACTGTCACGAATACTCACATGCGCGCACGCCTCGACGGCGTTATCACCCAGGTGCGCGAAGGCGCGTCGATGGCGGGAAGCCTGAAGCGCGCCGGCGTCCTGCCGCCGATGATGACGCATATGGTGGCGGCGGGCGAGCGCGCCGGGGCGGTTCCGATCATGCTCGACAAATCGGCGGCGCAGCTTGAGGAAGAATTCGACACGGCTTCGACGGTCGCCTTGCGGCTTCTTGAACCCGCGATCATTATCGGCATGGGCGGCATCGTCATGCTGATCGTCGTCGCCATCATGCTGCCGATCCTGCGGCTTAACAGTCTCGCCTCAGGATGATGAAAGTAAACGGAAAATGGAGACCAGCCTGATGTCTAATCTTAAAAAAGCCCGCCGCCAACAGCGCGGGATTACGCTAATTGAATTGCTCGTCGTCCTGACGATCCTCGCGCTGATTTCGGCGCTGGTGGTTGTAAACGTACTCCCCGAACGGGACCGGGCCGCGGCGCGCAAAGCCAAGATCGACCTCGGCGCGATCGAGAACGCGCTCGATCAGTATCGCCTCGACATGTTCAATTATCCAACGACCGAGCAAGGGCTCGCCGCACTCGTTGAGGCGCCGGCCGACGATCCGCGCGCGGACCAATACCGCCCTGGCGGCTATCTGCGCACGATCCCGGTCGATCCCTGGGGCAAGCCCTATCTCTATCGCCAGCCCGGCCAAAACGGGCCGGTCGATATTTTTTCCTATGGCGCCGATGGCGCGGAAGGCGGCGAGGGCATTGATGCCGACATCGTGAACTGGACGGAACGGCCATGAGAAAAGCTGGCGAGCGCGGCCTGACGCTCGTCGAGCTGCTGGTCGTTCTCGTCATCCTCGGGCTTGTATCGTCGGTTGTGCTGGTCAATGCGCCGCCGTCGCGCGAAGTTGTCGAGCGCGACGCGTCGCGCTTTGCGTCTAACGTCCGGACCGCGCTCGACGAGATGGTCATGACCGGGGCCGCCTATCGGCTGGTTGTCGATGCGACCGGCTATGGCTTTCAACGATTTACCGAAGGCAAGTGGACGGCCGACGGCATTGATCGCCTGTTTGCCCGCATCGAGTTCGACCGCGGGGTCACCGCGGTCGCGGCAATTGAAGACGCAGCGCTCGCCAACGCGCGCGCCCTTGGGGACGAGCCGCGTACGGACAAAGAGGAGGAAGACCTGACCATTATCCGGCTCGACCCGATCGGCCCGCCAGCAACGTTTTCCGTGCGGTTCATCAGCGCCGAGGGCGCCTATGTCGCGAGCCTTGGCGCGAACGGCGAAATGAGCGTGAAGCAGGATGGCTAGGCATAGCCAACACGGCCTCACGCTTGTCGAGACCTTGGTCGCAATGGCGATCCTCGCGGCGATTTCGATTTCTGCCTATGCCATGCTCTCGCAAGGCGCGAGTTTTGCCGCGAGTGAGCGCGACCGCCTCGCGGCCTCGATCGTTGCGGACAATCTGCTGATCGAGGCTTTGCTGCGCGCGGCCCCGCCTGACCTTGGCGAAGAGGAAGGCGAAGTTGCGTTCGCCGGCCGCACGTTTGAATGGGACCGGACCGTTACCGAAGGCGGCGAACAATTGCGGCGGATCGAGCTTGTTGTCCGCCTGCAAGGCTCGACGCAAACGCTGTCGCGCCTTGACGCGGCGAGAGTGGCGCAATGACGCGGCACCGGCAAAAAGGCGTCACCTTGCCCGAGCTTTTGATCGCGCTCCTTGTTTTCGCGATGATCTCCGGCGTTGCCGTTTATGCTCTGCGACTTTCGGTGGAGGGCCGCGAGCAGCTCGGGATCGCCGACGGGGCGATCCGTGAAATGCAGATTGCGCGTCTCGTCATGAAGGAAGATCTGCTGCAAGTGGTTCCGCGCGTCACGCGCGACGAGTTCGGCAACGCCAACCCGGCCGCTTTCCTTGGCGGGGCAGGCCTTGCCTTTCGCCCGCCGAAAGACGGCGAGACGCTCCTTCTGGCGTTTGTCCGCGCGGGTTGGGATAACGCGGAAAACCTGAGCCCGCGTTCGACCTTGCAGGCGGTCGAATATGTCCTTGTGGGCGAGACGCTGGTGCGCCGCACGCGCCCTTATCTCGATGATGCGCGCGGCCAGCCGAGAACGGATCGCACGCTTTTGTCCGCCGTCTCCGGCGCCAGCGTCGGGTTCTTCGCTGGCGAGACGACCGCCGGTCTTCAGTGGGCGGAGCTTTGGCCATCGCCGCAGGCGCAAGGCGCAATCCCGGGCGGCGTGCGCCTGACACTGACGACCAAGGCGTTTGGCAGCTTTGAGCAGCTGTTCTTCATCGGCGAGGTCGCGCGATGACCCGTCGGCTACTCAAGCGCCAGCGCCAGCGCGGCGCTGCGCTAATCGTCGTCCTTCTTCTGGCGGCGACGCTGTCTTTTGTTTTGCTGTCGATTACCGCGACGGTGACCGCCGGCGTCCGGCGCGGCGCCAATGAACGCGCCCGCACGGCGATGCTCTGGCGCGCGCTTGCGGCCGAAACTATCGCGTTTACTTTGCTTGAGCGGGCGAAAGCTGGCGGCGCGCTGGCGATCGCGACAAACGAGGGCGGGCTTTTCACCCAGCAGCTGGCGCTCCCGATCGAGCGCGGCGAAGCGGCGCTGCGGTTCGCGGATGCATCCCGCTGTTTTAACATCAACAGCCTGATCACCGAAGCTAGCGGCTCATGGGCCGTCGACCCCGATGCGCGCGAGGAACTCATCGCTCTTGCCATCGCCATCGGGCTTGGCGACAACGAGGCAAGCGAGATTGCGGATGTCATCGCCGATTTTCTCGATACGGACACTTCCAATGCCTCCCAGGGCGCCGAGGACGGATTCTACACGGCCTTGACGACGCCGTTCCGCACGGCAGGCGGGCCGATCGGTTCGGTCTCGGAACTCCGGGCGATGGACGGCATTACGCGCGAAATCTATGCGGGGCTTGCCCCATACCTGTGCGCGCGCGGCGCAGACGAGAAGATGCAAATCAACGTTAACGCCCTGACGCCCGAAACCGCGCCGCTCATTCACGCGATGACAACCCCCCCTTGGCCGGTCGAAGAGGTGCGCGCGCGCATCGCCGCACGCCCGCCCGGCGGCTGGACGCCCGATGAAACCGCGTTTTGGGAGCCCTACACCAGCGCCGGCACGCTCATTCCTGCCAATCGCACCGGCGTGTCGCCAACCTGGGTCGAGGCCCGGCTTCGTCTTGAAGCCGATGAGCGAATTGTGGAAGAAACACTGCTAATCAGGACCCCCGCAGGCGCTGGCAAGGTGGCGCTATACGGGCGCGTTCTCGGAGACGGACAGTGACCGACCTGATTGTACTGAAGCTCGGCCAGTCGCCCGGCGACCCCGTCGCCTGGGCGGCGTTCGCTGCGGGCGCCCTGACCGATGCCGGCCGGGTTGAGACCGTCGCGGCGCTTGCGGCGATTGCGCATCGTTTGCCGGAAGATGCACGCCTTTGCGCCGTGCTCCCCGGTGAACAAGTTGCGCTGCGCGACATTCCGGCGCCGCCCAAGCAGGCGTCAAAACTCAAGGCCGCCGCCGCCTATCTTCTCGAAGACGAGCTTGCTGAAGGCGTCGATGATCTCCATCTCGCCATAGTCTCAGGGAACGCCGGCGCGCGCGCCTACGCAGTTTCGAAAGTGCTGTTGCAAAGTTGGCTTGATGCGTTCGCCGAGGCCGGCGTCGCCGTGACGGAAATCACCGTCGATTACGCGCTTGTTGGCGGATCGCCCGCCGTGTGCGTCATCGCTGGCGACAAGGACCGCATCATCGCGTCGCGCGGCGCCGCGGGCTTCGCTGCTGAACTTGCGCTTGCAAGTCTTGTCGCGCCTCCTTTCCTCGCTGCTGCGGGCGATGCGGCAATCGTCAGTTACGGCGCGCATGAGCATGTCGGGCGTTGGGCGGCAACGCCGGTCGAACGGCGCCCGCTGGCGCACGAGGCGGATCTTCTCGCGCTGTTTGGCGCCAATCTCGCCGGCCGCAATGAGAGGCCGGAATTCCTGAGCGGCGAGTTTCGGCGAAAAAGGACGTATGCGGTTGAATTGGGCGCTTGGCGGCGCCCGGCGGCGCTTGCGGCCGGCCTTGCAATGGCGCTTGTCACGCTTGGCGCCGCATCGGGCCTTCGCGACTGGCGCATTGCCAAGCGCTACGAGACGACTGCGCAGACGCTGCATAAATCGGCGTTCCCGACCTTTGAGGGCGGCAATATCCGCGACCATGTTCGCGGGCTCCTCAGCGACGGCGCGCCGGCGGCCGGGTTTCTCGACATGACGGCGCGGCTGACGGCGGGGCTCGAATCGCATGACGGGGTTTCGATCGAACGCATCCGCTTCGATGCCGCGCGCGGGCAATATGTGTTCAGCATTGCCAGCAATTCCGATGCCGGCATCGAAGCCTTTCGCACCGGGCTCGTCAGCGCCGGCATCGAGGCGAGCGACAATGGCGGCTATCGGCGCACGGGCGAGCGGTGGGTCGGCGAAATGACGGCGAGGGCGCGATGAAGGCTTTCTGGGAGCGCCTTGCGCCGCGCGAGCGCCTGTTCGTGATCGCTGGCGGCTGTATCGCCGGTCTCCTCGTGCTGATGCAGCTGATCATAGCGCCAGCGATTGGCTGGCGTGAGGCGATGGCGGCAAAGCGCAGCGGTGCGGAAGATCTTTATCGCCTCGTCGCCAATGCAAGCGCCGCCTCCGGCGGCGTTGCCGTCGCAGGCGCGGATTTGACTGCTCCCATCATCAATGTCGTGACGGAAACAGCGGCGTCAAATGCCGTTGAGATCACCTTCCGCAATGCGCGCCCCGATGGCGGCGTTGACGCCAATGTTGCAGCGGATCCTGCGAAACTGTTCGAATGGCTTCGCATGCTTGAAAGCCGCTATGGCGTTATGGTCGCCGCTGCCGATATCGCCCGGGAGAAAGACGGCGGCGTGCGCGCGCAGTTGACATTGGCGAGACGGGGCGGGGCATGACCGGGGCCGCGCCGCAAAAGCCGCCATCCGGCTGGCGCAGTCTTGCGGCGATCGGGTCGCTGAGTTTCACTGTTGCACTTTTTTTGACGGCCCCTGCCAGCCTTGCCGCTGACGCGTTGACCAGAATTTCGCCGCTGTTTTCGGTTGGCGGCGCGGACGGCGTCCTCTGGCGCGGCACATTGTCGGGCGTCGTCTATAACGGGGTGCTGGTCGGCGATATCGACTACCGGCTCGCAGCGTTGCCTCTGCTCCTTGGGCGCATCGACGTCGATGCGGAAAGCCAGAACGGCGCGCTTCTGGGCAAGGCGCGGCTATCGCTGTCAGCGGGCCGTGTCGCGCTTCGCGATGTCGCGGCGGAGTTCAATCTGGGCGCTATTCGTCAGTACACGTTTTTTGGCGTCCGGTATCAGGGTTCGGCCCGGCTTGACGCGGAACGGCTCGTCCTGACCCGCAGCGGATGTGCTGCCGACAAGGCGCGGGTGTCGACGACCGCTTTCGATGCGCTGTCGCGCCAGGTGTCGGGCGGACCTTTTCCGATGGCGGGCGGGATTGACTGCAGCAGCGGCGTGATGACGGCGCGCCTTGCCGGCGAGGGCGCTGACGGCACGGCGGAGATTGATTTAACGATCAGGCCAGACTTCACCTATGCGATGAAGGTTGCCGCAGAGCCGCGAAGGCCCGATGTCAGCCGTGCGCTGAAGGTGTTCGGGTTTGAGCAGCAAGGCGCCGCGCTGTCTTATGAAGCGGCCGGCGTATTAAAGGGATTGAGCTCATGAGAATGCTCGCGGCTATTACGGCGCTTTCGTTTTTGGCGGCTTGCGCCTCGACCGGGGCGGGCGAGAAAACCGGCGTCAACAAGGGCGCGCCTGAATCGGCGAGCGCAAGCGCAACCGCCGGCGCGCTTCCCGACGCCGCTTTGCCAAAGGGCGGATGCGGCATGGTCTTGTGGACGCTCGATGTCGAGCGGCCAATCCCGGTATTCCGCGCGGTCTCTGAGCAAGGCGCGGAGATCGTGATCGAAGGGGTGTTACGCAAACTGCCCCTGACCAGCGCCGACGGCGGCGCCGGATTTGGCGTCTATGAAGACCAGACATTTGCCAGCGAAGACGGGCTGAAAGTCACCGTTCGCGTGCGTTTTGGCCTCGGCTTTGACGGCGGCGCCTATTTAGAGCGCGGGCTTGTCAGCATCGAAAAGCCGGATGGATGGAAAACAGTCATCCCGGCGGCCGGCATTGCCGGCTGCCGCGCGAAATAACGCCGTCATCCCTCGAGGCTATGAAGGACAATTGCCGCAAGGCCGATTGCAACGCCGAGGCTTGCAACGATGTAGCCGCGCCGGTGCGGCGTCCCTGACGCGTGCGGCGCGAGGTGGAAGATGATGATGTACAAAAGTCCGCCCGCTGCAAGTCCGAGCAGGGGACCGAGCGGAAGCAGGTCAACGCGTTCAATATACATCATCGCGACAAACGCGCCGGCAACCGTTGTCGCCGATGCGGCGATGAAGGCCCAGAACACAGACTGGGGACGGTCAAGACCCGCGCCCCGCGCCAGGAAATAGGCGATCACGCCCTCAGGGAATTCGTGCAGCAAAAGGCCCATGGTCGCAATGGCGCCGGTGAAGAGTTCGGCATGAAAGGTTGCCTCGTAAATCAGTCCGTCCACGAACGAGTGAAAACCCAGCGCAACAATCGACGCATAGCCGAACGCGGCGCCGTGTACGTTGCGATCGGTCTGCGTTAAAAGGCGCAACAACATGCCGATGCCGACCATCGCGAAAAACCCCGCGACCATCCAGTTTATCGCGCCAGCGGAATAGGTGAGCGCCTCCGGCGTCAGATGGAACAGGATGGCGACGAGCAGGACGCCAATTGCAAACGCGGAGAAATAGGGGCTGTTGCGCTTGCCCCAGTCGCCAAGGGCGGCCATCGACAAAAGGCCGACCGAACTGATGGCCGCCGCGAGGAAGCTCGCCGCAAGCCCTGGCTCGATGTTCGGTAAAGCCACGATGCCCGCCCTCAGAAGCCGGCCCTGTCGCCGGTTGCCGGGCCCAAGCCCCGGTTGCACTTGCCGCGCGCCGCAGTTTCCCCTGCGCTGGCATGAGGGTATAAACTATAACAATATAACGTCACCAAGTCTGACGCGCCGCGACCCCACTCGTCACAAATATGTTGCTGGCAGTCCACAGAAAGTCCGGGCTACACGGGCTGTGGCGCTTGCCGCTTCAGGCAAGCGGCGCTTATGTACCATTGCTGCGCTCTTTTTCCGTTGCGTCTTGGCGTCTTGCGCGCATTCCGGCGAGCCAATCGAGCCAATGTCCACTTGTGATCACGAACACGGACACGACCACTCTTCAAGCCCTTTGCCGGGCGCACATTCGCATGCCGGCCACAGCCATGCCGGTCATAGCCATGGCGGCCACTTCCACGGCCATGACACAACAGACGGGCGGCGTCTGATCGCGGCTCTGGCCGTTATTTCCGTGTTCATGGTCGTAGAGTTTGTCGGCGGCTTCCTGTCGGGCTCGCTCGCCCTCATTGCCGACGCGTCGCACATGATGACGGACGCGGTCGCGCTGGGGCTCGCCGCCAGCGCGCATTGGCTCTCGATGAAGCCGGCGGACGCGCGCCTCCATTTCGGGTATCGCCGCTTTCAGGTTCTTGCCGCTTTCGTCAACGGCATTGCTCTCGTCGCGCTGATGGTCTGGATTGTCTGGGAAGCGATCCGGCGTTCGATCTCACCGGTTGAGGTTCAGTGGGAGCTGATGCTGATCATCGCCGTGTTCGGGCTTATCGCGAATGTCATCGCATTCAAATTGCTGCATGGGTCGGCGTCGCAGAACATCAATATTCGCGGCGCCATGCTGCACGTGATCGGCGACCTTCTGGGGTCGGTCGCAGCAGTTGTTGCCGCGCTCGTCATTGCCGTCACCGGCTTCACGCGCATCGACCCGCTGCTGTCGATCCTTGTCGCGGCGCTGATCGGATTTTCCGCCTACCGGCTGTTGAAGGAAACGGCCCACATCCTGCTTGAAGGCGCGCCCGCCGGTATTGACGCATCCGACCTCGCGCGCGAATTGGCAACCGTCAGCCCCGATATCGAAGACGTGCATAGCGTGCAGCTCTGGCAGCTGACGCCAGACCATCCGCAGGCAACGCTCCATGTTCGCCTCAAGGCGGGCGCGACAGGAGCGGACACGCTGGCGCTGCTGAAAGCGCGCCTCGCCGAACGCTTCGGCATTCGCGAGTCGACTGTGCAAATCGAAATTGGCGGCTGCTGTGATGATGATCCGGCCGCCGATGCCGCCACGGTTGCCAGCCCCGTTTCGGCCCCGGCGGCGGAAGAAAATCATGGCCACGATCATGAGACGGTGCGTCCGTCGCGCGCCGGTCAGTTGCGGATTGTCTAGCGCCGCCCTTGGGTGCTCCCGCTGACCCGTCGGCGGCCGGTTATGACTTGCTCTTAAGCATCGGCAAGGCTCCGCCGCGCGCGGCGATTCTCCAGCCATGAGGCCGGGCGCGCGCCAGTCCTGCATCTGTCGCCGTCGCAGGCAAGCGCGCCGCAGCGGCGATGCAGGCGATAATGACAAGGTAGCCGTCCCACATTTCCATCGACGTCGACGCGCCGCCGACGCAAAACACCGCCAGCGAAATTTGCGCGTAATACCCAAGGCGCGATGTCCAGGGCGGCGGCGAAATTGCGGCGCCGTCGCGATAAAGGCGGTTTGCCTTTTGATACGCCGTCACAAGCAGCATAAGATAAAAGAACAGGCCGACAAACCCCGCGCCGCCGAGCATCTCGAAGTAAATGCTGTGCGCCGCTTTGGCGCGTGGAGCCCGCACCGGATCGACTTTTTCAGCGAGAACTTCCTGATAAGGGTTTCTGAGACCGATCCCGGTCACAGGATGCTGAAGCGCAAACTTCGTGTTGATGATCCACGCGTCAACCCGGCCCATGAAGGAAGAATCTTCGCCGGCGTCGCTGATCGTCGCCATGCGTTCTGTCCATTTCGACGGCATGAAAGCGATTGCCGGGAGAGCAACGAGCATCGCGGCGGCGGCGATCGCTACCTTGTTGCTCGATTTCAGCCAGAAATAGCCGGCAAAGACGACGAGTGCGATGAAGGCTCCGCGTGACTGCGTGCCAATTACGGCGAAGACAGAGAGCAGAAACAATGCGCCCAGCGCCGTGCGCACCCACGCTTTGGCGGCAATGCTGCGCAGATACAGGATCATTGGCAGCGATGTCGCGATGGCGATGCCCATGTGGTTGTTGTCTTCGAGGATTGTATTGGCGACGCCTTGCACGCGGAACTCGCCGAGCGTTGCGATCGTGAAGACCGCGCCTTTAGCGGCGAAGAAGCCGATTGACAGCGTGAAGATCCAGATCAGCGCATGCAGCCGGAGCCGCGTCGTCGCCATCTGCACACAGAGGATTGCGAACAGCAGCGTCTTGGTAAACCGGTCAAAATACTGCGCGGAGTTTTCCGGATCGAGCGACGCGGCTTGCGACACGAACAGCCATCCCATCACGGCGAGCAGCCAGCCGGTAACGGCGTCGAAGCGGAACCGGAAGGCCTCGCCATTGAGGACGATCGCCGCAATCGTCCACGCAGCGATGATAAGATTGAGCGGCAGCCCGAAGGCGTTGAACGCCATCTGATGCGGGGTCATCAGCGAGAACCACGCCCAGACAAGCAAGCCGGCGAACGGATAGCGCAGCGCGGCGAGAAGGCCCGCCGCGATCACCATCAGCAATAAAGCGTCCCGCATCGTTAATTGTCTTTCGCGCGGTCAAGGTCCGCAAGCGTCGTCTTCAAAAAGCGCGCCGTGTTTGGTCCTTCCGTCTCGAGCCCGGTGCGGCCTTCGCCCGTCCCGGCGCTGGCGTCTCCGACAGGACTTGAACCTGTGGCCCCCAGATTAGGAATCTGGTGCTCTATCCGCCTGAGCTACGGAGACGTGCCGAGTGCGCTGCGTCCTTCCTAAAGGCGCTGGGGCCGGTTGAAAACCGATAACTGACGTCATCTCTCTGTCGCAAAATCGCCTGCGAAAGTGTTTCATTTGGGCGCTGAATAGCCATAGATAGGGTAAAGAACGCTGGAGTGTAGCGTCGAGGGAGAGGGCGGGGATGGACAGAAAACTGATGCTGATCGGCGCGGGCGCCGTTCTGGCCGCGTTCGCGGGCGGTATTTTTACCGGGCAGGCGATTGATATGGGCTTGCCGGGCGCGCGGGGCGGCGCGGACACTGCCGTTTATGACGCCGGCGCGCCAGAAGATCACGCTTACGCCGACGTGCGCCCTGAAAGCGCCGCGAGGGCCGAGGCGGAGAAAGCCAAGACGTTTACATTTGACCGGCTGATTCTCGAGACCAGCGGCGATGCGCCGCGTGCTTGCGTGCAGTTCACGCGCGACCTTGATGCGTCCGGCAAGACGAATTACGCCGATTATGTCCGCCTGACGCCAAACGCCAAGCCCGCAGTGACGGTTGCCGGCAAAAGCCTTTGCCTGTCCGGTCTTGCCTTCGACAAGGAATACAAGGCGAACATCCGCAAAGGCGCGCCGGCAAAATCGGGCGAGCGCCTTGAGCGCCCAATCGAGGTGACAATCGCATTTGGCGACAAGCCCGCGTATGTCGGCTTTGTCGGCGACGGCGTCGTGCTGCCGCGCCTTGAGGCCGACGGCCTTGGCCTCGAGACAGTGAATGTCTCAGCTGTCAATGTATCCGTATACCGCGTATCCGACCGCTCGCTCGCCCGAAAGTCGATGGGCCGCGGCGAGTCCTCGACCGAAGACGAGTATTTCTACATCTATGACGAAGAGAGCGGCGAGGATGTCGGCGTCAGGATTTTTGAAAAAGATATCGCCGTCAAGAAAGTCGACAATGAAGCCGTGACGACGGTCTTCCCGCTCGGCGCGGCGCTGCCGAACCTTGCTCCCGGCGCCTATTACGTCAAGCTGAAGGACGCCTCGCCCGGTGCCGACAAGAATCGCGCGTCGCAGTCCTATCGCTGGGTGATGTTCACCGACATTGCGATGACGACCTATTCAAGCGGCGAGGGCGTCGATGTTTTCGCGCGCTCGATTGCGACAGGCAAACCGCTCGCGGGCGTCAAGCTTGAACTGATCGCGTCCAATAACGACATCCTGGCGCGCGCGACGACGGCGCCGGACGGACGCGCGCGGTTCGAAAAAGCAGCTGTCAATGGCGACTATCCGCTGACGCCGCGCATGATCATGGCTTACGGCGCCGAACAGGACTTTGCCGCGCTCGATTTGAACCGCGCGCCGCTCGATCTCTCCGATCGCAATGTTGACGGCCGCGCGGCGCCCTCGGTCATTGACGCGTATCTCTATTTTGACCGCGGCATCTATCGGCCCGGTGAGACGGCGCACGTGTCTGGCCTTGTGCGCGACAGCGCAGGTCTCGCGGCAGAGCGCGCGCTCACCGTCACTGTGTTTCGCCCCAACTCGACCGAAGCGCTGAAGCAACGCATCGACAAGCTCGATGTCGGCGGGTTCTCTTTTGACTACGACATTCCGCGCTCGGCGCCGCGCGGTCTGTGGCGCATTGAGGCTTCGGCGGACGG
Source organism: Parvularculaceae bacterium (assembly GCA_046154725.1). Classification (GTDB taxonomy): domain Bacteria; phylum Pseudomonadota; class Alphaproteobacteria; order Caulobacterales; family Parvularculaceae; genus Amphiplicatus. The sequence goes on from JBJXFO010000038.1 coordinate 12,457, forward strand.
CGCAGGGCTCGTTGGGTCCGAAACGTTCTCCGTTGAAGATTTCGTTCCGCAACGCATCGAGGTCAAACTTGCCGTCGATGAGAAATTGCCGATGCGCGGGAATGAAGCGCGCGCGGTTGCGGTTGACGCGAGATATCTCTACGGGGCGCCGGCAGGAGCGCTTGGCGTCGAAGCCGAAGCGCGGCTGCGCCTTGATCCAAATCCGTTCCCGTCGCTCCCCGGCTATCGCTTCGGTCCGGCGGATGCGCGCTTTGACGAGCGCTTTTTGACATTGCCGCGCGGCACGACTGACGCATCCGGCAAGGCGAGCGTCGACCTTCGTATCGAGGGCGCGCCCGAGAATTACGGAGCGCCGCTGCGCGCCGATCTCGTTGTCGGCGTTGTCGAGCCCGGCGGGCGCGTCGTGCGCGAAAGCGCGCGCATTCCTGTGCGGCCTGACGAACGCTATTTGGGGCTGAAGCTCGCCGGCGACGGCTACGGCTTTGCGCAGAATGCGCCGGCGGAAATCGACGCTGTTCTGCTCGATCGCAACGGCAAACAGTCGGCGGGAAGCGTTGAATGGCGCCTCGTCGAAGAAGACTACTGGTTCGATTGGTATCGCGAGAATGGTGAGTGGCGCTGGCGCCGGTCGTACAAGGACGTTCTTGTTGCGGAAGGCCGCACGGATACGAAAACCACCGGCGCCGCGCGCATTGCGCAAGCGCTCGATCCCGGCTCCTACCGCTTGACCGCAACCGATCCCGCCTCGAAGGCGTCAACCGACATCCGTTTTTACGTCGGCTGGCGGTCTTACGAATCCGGCGCCGACACGCCGGATCAGGCGACGCTGACTGTCACGACCGAAAAGGTGGCGCCAGGCGGAACCGCGAAGCTTTACCTCGACCCGCCTTACGCGGGCGAAGCGATCATCGCGATTGCGACCGACAAAGTGCACTCCGTTCAGCGCTTCAAGGTCGATGACAAGGGACGCGAGATCGAGATCAAGACCGACGCCGCATGGGGTTCGGGCTTTTACGTCCTCGCAACCGTCGTCACGCCGCGCGACGCCGTCAAACGACCGATCCCGCGCCGGGCGATGGGCGTTGCGCATGTCGCCTATGACATGTCGGCGCAGACGTTTACCGTTTCGGTCGATGCGCCGGAACTGGTGCGGCCGCGCCAGAAGATCAACGCGCCGGTCAAGATCGCCGGCGCCGCGCGCGGCGAAGAGGTGCGCCTCACGATTGCCGCCGTCGATGAAGGCATTCTGCGCCTGACGAAGTTTGCCTCGCCCGATCCTGTTGCGCACTTCTACGGAAAAAAGCGCCTCGGCGTTGATCTGCGCGACGATTACGGCCGCATTCTCGACGCCAATCTCGGCGCCGCGCAACGCTTTGGCGGCGACCAGCTCGGCGGCGAGGGCTTGACCGTCGTGCCGATCAGGTCGGTCGCCCTCTTCGAAGGGCCGGTAAAGGTCGGCGCCGATGGAACGGTTACTGTTCCCCTCGACGTGCCGGATTTCAACGGCGAATTGCGCCTGATGGCCGTCGCGTGGAGCGCTGACAAACTTGGCTCCGCCTCGCGCCCGATGACTGTGCGCGATCCTGTGCCCGCGGTCCTGTCGATGCCGCGCTTCCTCGCGCCCGGCGACAAGGCGGGTGCAACGCTGCTGATCGACAATGTCGATGGCGCCGCTGGCGACTATGCCCTCGCGCTGAAAGGCCGGGGGCCGTTGACGACGTCGATTGCCGACAAGCAATCGCTCGCTGCCAGGCAGCAGAAGACCGCGCGTTATCCGTTGACGGCCGGTTCTGTCGGTATCGGCGCCATGGTGCTGAGTGTCACGGGTCCCGGCGGATTTGCGGTGAGCCGCGATTATCCGATCGAGGTCAGGACGCCCTATTTCCCGGTCACCGAGATTTCGACGCGCCAATTGCAGCCGGGCGAAAGCGTCGCGCTCAATCGCTCGTTGATCGCCAACTACATTCCGGGATCAAGCCGGACGAGCGTCTCGTTCTCGCGCCTCAGGGGCGTCGATCCGGCGCCCTTGCTGGAATCGCTTTATCGCTATCCTTACGGCTGCTCGGAACAGCTGGTCAGTTCGGCGCTGCCGCTTCTCTATATCAACGATCTTGGCGGTGAAGCCGGCCTTGGGCCCGACTTCTCGTCGCGTCCGCGCATCCAGGAAGCGGTCAATCAACTACTCAATCGTCAGGGCCCGGACGGCGCGTTCGGCCTCTGGCGCGAACAGGACGCGAGCGCAACGGCCTGGCTTGGCGCCTACGTGACCGACTTCCTCTACCGCGCCAAACAGGACGGCTACGGCGTTCCGGACGAGGCGCTGTCGAAAGCCTACGACGCGCTGGAGCAAATCGCGCGCGTCGATCGCTGGGTCTATAGCGGCTATCAGATGCAGGCGTATGAAGGCCCATGGTCGAACGATACGACTGACCAGTTGCGCCGCCGGTCTGCGGCGTATGCCTATTACGTGCTGGCGCGGGCCGGACGGGCGGATCTCTCCGACATCCGTTACTTCCACGACGCGTTGGTCAACGAAACGTCGAGCCCGCTTGCCAAAGCGCATATTGCCGCCGCCCTGTCGCTGATGGGCGACCGCGCGCGGTCGGTCAGCGCATTCGACAAGGCGATCGCGGCGCTCGGGCACCAGAACACCGGCGACTACTACCAGACGCCGCTGCGCGATGCGGGCGGGGTTCTCGCCCTCCTTGCCGAAGTGCAGAACGCGCCGGGCATCAATGCGGCATCGACGCGCTTCACCGAGTTCATGAAGGAGCCGAACGCCATGCACACGCAGGAAAAAGCTTTCGTGCTCCTGGCGGCGCAAGCGTTGCTCCGGACCGGCGGTCCGATTGCGTTGAAACGCGACGGCGCAGCGATTGCGGGCAACTCGCCCGCGCCGCGCTTTGCGCTGACGGCGGACGATCTCGCCAAGGGCGCGGCATTCGAAAACGCAGGGAAAGGGCCGATCTTTGCGTCAGTCTCCGTATACGGATCGCCAACGACTGCGCCGGCGCCGGCGTCAGAGGGCTTCGACCTGACAAAAAGGCTGTTCAAACGCGACGGCAGCGCGGTCGATCCCGCTGCAGTTGCGCAGAACGACCGCCTCGTCATTGTCCTTACAGCCGCGGCAAAGTCCGACCGCGTCCATCCGGCGATCTTCGCCGATCTTTTGCCGGCGGGCTTCGAGATCGAGGCGGTCCTGACGCCGGAAGACGGCGAACAGGAAGGCGCGTCGGGCCCCTATAAGTGGATCGGGCCGATTGCCTGGACGAAAATCGCCGAGGCGCGCGACGACCGGTTTGTCGCGGCGATCGATCTTGCAACGCGCGACACCGTGCGGCTTGCCTATCTCGTGCGCGCGGTGACGCCCGGCGACTTCGTATTCCCGGGCGCCGTGATTGAGGACATGTACCGGCCGGGCGTCTTTGCCCGGACGGCGGCCGCGCGCGTCAAGATCGCCGCAGCCCCGTAATGATTGCCGCGGCGGCACTCCTGAAGCGGATTGCCCGCGGAGTTGCGGCGCGTAAGAGGTTGGCGGCCGCGCTTGGCGTCGTTGCGCTGATCATTGTCGCCGACAGTGCATTGCCCCCGCCAATCGCTGCTGGACGCGATGTCAGCGCCATTGTGACGGACCGCGATGGCTATTGGCTTCATGCTTTTGCAACGGCGCAAGGCAGGTGGCGTTTCTCCGCCGATCTCGACGACATTGATCCGTCGTTCGTCCGTGAGCTGATTGCGATTGAAGACAAGCGGTTCTGGACGCATTGGGGCGTTGATCCGCTGGCGGTTGCGCGCGCCGCCGCTTCCTCGCTGAAATCTGGCCGCATCGTCTCCGGCGCCTCGACGATCACCATGCAGACCGCGCGCCTTCTGGAGCCGCGTCCGCGCAATCTCGGTTCCAAAGCTGCTGAAATGCTGCGCGCGCTTCAGCTTGAACGGCGCCTGACCAAGCGCGAGATTCTCGAACTCTACCTGACGCTTGCGCCGTATGGCGGCAATCTTGAGGGCGTCAGGGCCGCGAGCCTCATCTATTTTGGCCGCGAGCCCGACCGGCTGACGCCCGCCGAGCGCGCGCTGCTGATCGCCCTCCCGCAAGCGCCAGAAGCACGCCGACCCGACCGGCATTCCGCAGCAGCGAAAATTGCGCGCGCCGCAGTGTTGCGGCGCCTCGTCGAGGCGCGGCTGATTGAAGACGCGATCGCTTCGGAAGCGCAAAGCGCGCCGGCAATCGGCGCGCGCCGGAATTTTCCGCGCCTTGCCTATCATGCGGCACGCGAAGCCAGCGTCGCGGCGCAATCGGGTCAGTCGGTTGTTCGCACGACAATCGATGTCGCCCGGCAGGTGACAGCAGAGCGCCTTGTCGCGGCGCATGCGGGCGGCCTCAAGGACGGCGCCCAGGACGGGGCAACGTCTGCCGCAATTGTCATCGATAATGCGACGATGGAAATAGTCGCCAGCGTCGGATCGTCGGGGCTTGGGGTTCCGGGCGGCTGGATCGACCTGACCGGCGCCGTCCGCTCTCCCGGCTCGCTCTTGAAGCCGTTTATTTATGCCCTCGCCTTCGACGACGGTGTTCTCGGTCCCGATACGGTGATCGACGACATGGCGCGTGGTTTTGGCGGTTATCGTCCCGAGAATTTCGACCGTACGTTCCGCGGCGAAGTCAGCGTGCGTGAAGCCCTGCAGCACTCCCTCAATGTGCCGGCGGTCGCGACGCTGGAAAAAGTCGGCGTCGATCGCTTCAGCGCGGCGCTGAAGATGGCGGGCGCAAAGATATTCCAGCGACGCCGCGCCAATGAGGAGCAGAGCCTTGCGCTCGCGCTCGGCGGCGCAGGCGTCACCTTGCGCGATGTCGGCGTGCTCTATGCGGGTCTTGCCAATCGCGGCGCCGTCCGGCCTCTGACGCTTGTTCAAGGCGAGAGCGCAGCCCAAAGCCGCGCCCAGCTTTATTCCGCCGAGACCGCCGATCGCATCAATGCAATACTTCGCGGCGCTCCGGCGCTTGCGGGCCGCGCGCCGGCGTCCCTTTCGAGCGCCGCGCCGGTGATCGCCTACAAGACTGGCACCTCATACGGCTATCGTGACGCCTGGGCGGCAGGGCACGCTGGCGGTCTGACAATTGTCGTCTGGACCGGCCGCGCGGACGGCGCGCCGCGCCCGGGCGAGACCGGACGCAAAACCGCCGCGCCGCTGCTTTTTGCCATGTTCGACGCGTTCACGAACGGCGCTGCAAAGCCGCAGGAGGAACCGGCGGAGGCGGGCGAGACTTTTGCAAGGGCGCGACTTGATCCGCGTACGGAAGAAGCGCCGCCATCGATCCTCTATCCGGTTCCCGGATCGGAGATTTTTCCTGGCAGCTTTGGCGGCGACGGCGTCGCCCTCGCCGCCAGCGGGGGCGCAGGCGCATATGCGTGGTATGTCGATGGCGCGGCGATCGCCGCGGCCGCGCAAGGCAGCCGGCCTTTCTGGCGACCGGCGGCGCCGGGTTTTTACGACATCACGGTTGTCGATGCGGCGGGCAGAAGCGCGTCCGCGAAGGTGCGCGTCGCGGACATCGAATGACTCTTGTGTCGCGCCGCGCGGTGCTTGCCGGCGGCGCGGCGATTGTTGCGCCAGCCCGGCCTGATTTTTTCGACGGCCAGACGGTGCTGGCTGGTGGCCGCGAAATTGTTCTCACCGATATTCTGGCGCCGTCTTCTGCGGCGCTTTGGGGCGGCGCCGAGCCCTGGTCCGAAATGGCTTCGGAAGCGCTGCGCAAAATCAGGGCGAGCGGAACCCTCGTTTCTGAAAGAATGAACAGCCTCGATCGCTGGGGCCGCGCCGCTGGCGCGGCGCATTGGCGCCATGCTGACGGCCGCGAGACGACGCTTCAAGAGGCTTTACTTGCCGAGGGCGCCGCCCGCGTTCATCCGCAATCGGACGATGCTGCAATGCTGGATCGCTATTTCGCGGCGGAAGATGCAGCGCGCGGCGCGCGGCGCGGCTTATGGGCGCTGGACGCCTATGCGATACGCAACGCGGATGACGCGCGTGCAGCCTTCGGATTTCAGATCTATCACGGCAAGGTCCGATCCGCGAGCAACCGGCGCGGGCGCATCTTTTTCAATTTCGGCGAGGATTTCAGAACCGACCTCACAGCGACGCTGACACAAGGCGCGTTTGGGCGTTGGCGGCGCAAGGATTTGATCGAAACCTATGCCGGGCTGACGATTGAGGTTAGAGGGCTTGTCGAGCGAATCAACGGCCCGTCAATCGAGCTTGCTCACGAGCGCCAGCTAAGGCTGCTTTGAGACTACCGGCGCATCGCGGAATACCCAGAACCGCGAGAGGCAATAATTCCACACAAAGACAATCGGCACCGAGGCAATTTTTGCCCAAAGCTCTGGAAGGTGCAGCGCAAGGCCGCCGACGATTGCGGTCGACAGCAGCAATCCGCCGGTGTTGGCGACAAGAAAGCGTCCGCCCTGGCGCGCCGCGACTTTCGGATCCTTCTCCTGTTTAAAGGTCCAGCGTCGATTGAGATTGAAATTGGCGACAAGGCTGAGCGCATAGGAGATTGCATTCGATGGCGCTGGCGCGACGTTTGCGCCAAATACGAGGACAGCGAAAAAGACGAAATCGACGACTGCGGATATAAGGCCGACCGTCGCGAACCGCGCGAGCGGCAGTTCGGCAAGGCGTTTGAGAACGGCGGTCGGCGCGATCGTCATCGTGCGTCCAGTGTCGCCGGCGCGCGGCACACGGCATCGCTGCCGCGCGCGCCATTGTTCAGCGCCGCTTCGATGATCGGCGTTGGCCGGCGTTTTGACTGCATGTAGATGCGGCCGAGATATTCGCCGATGATGCCGAGAAACATCGCGTTCAGCATGATTGACATGAGCAAGAGGACTGTTGTCGTGGCAAAGCCCGCCGGCCATTCCTGACCGAACAGCAAGCGCCCCATCAGATAAATGAAGATGACAAAAAATGTGATCGTCGCGACGACGAGACTGACCATCGACGCAAGGCGCAGCGGTATGAGCGAATGGTTGAGAATGCCGTCTACCGCGAGGCCCAGCATCGCGCGGAACGGGAATTTGCTGGTCCCCGCGATCCGCGCCTGACGGTCGTAGAGCACGCCGACCTGGCTGAAACCCATTGAACTGATCAGCCCACGAACATAGGGCGAGGTGTCGTCGACGTTTTGAAGTTCGTCGAGGATGACCCGGTCCACCAGCCGGAATTCGCCGGCGTCGATCGGCAGATCATCCTCGCTCATCGAACGCATCAGGCGGTAGAATGCCTTGCGTAAGAACGCAGTTACCGGCCCGTCCTTGAGCGAGCGGCGCACGCCATAGACAACCTGATGGCCCTCCTGCCAGCGTTGCAAAAGCTCCGGGATCATCTCGGGCGGGTCTTGCAGATCGCAGTCAATCTGAACGGAACAGGCCCCGCGCGCCGCCTTGTAGGCGACGAGCACAGAGCGCTGATAGCCATAATTGCGCGCAAAACGGATGACGCGCACGCGCGCGTCGCGCGCTGCAATGCCCTTCAACAGCGCGAACGTCCGGTCGGTTGAATGATTGTCGGTGAAGACGATCTCGAAGTCATAGGCCGGAAGGCCGGCAAACACGCTTTTGACGGTGTCGTACGCGCGTTCAACGTTGTCTTCCTCATTAAAGGCCGGGATCAGGATCGAGACGAGTTTGCGTCCGGCATCGTCGCTCATGGTCACGGCTCCCGTCCGCTAGCGCTGATCCTGATACGGTCGATCGTCAACTGAACGCCGTCCTTGAACGCCGTCTTCGCCCGCCATCCGATACGCTGCGCTGCGAGTTCGGGCGAGCCCCAAAGATCGCTGGCGCCGTCCTCGACCGGCTGCTCGCCAAAGCGCAACAAGTCTGACGGCGCGCCAAGCACCGCGCGAACGCTTTCCGCCGCCTCGCGCATGGTGACGCCCGCGCCCGTGCAGATATTGACCGGATCGGCGGACAGGTCTCGGGCTCTTGCCAGGGCGAGCAGCCCGGCGACCGCGTCATCGATGAAGATCAGGTCACGCCGCGCCGCAGGATTTCTGATTTCGACCGGGCGCGCGTTCGACAGGCTGTCGATCAGATGCGCGACCAGAAACGCTGTCGATTGGCCGGGACCATAAACGAGCGCAAGGCGCCCTTGCGCGACCGGAAACGGCAACGCCGCGGCAAGCGCCCCGGCGATATGCGTCATCGCCAGCATTGATGCGCCATAGGCTGTCACGGGACGCTCCCGCGCCGTTTCGCGGTAGGGCGGCTCGATTGATCCGTACTCGGCAAGAGACGCCGCGCGGATGAAGCGGTCAGGCGGATGCGGCGCGCGCGCGGCCGCTGTCAGCACGGCGAGCAGGAAAGCGATGTCGTTGTCGAGACGCGACCGTGCATCGCCGAGCGGGTCGCCGATGGGCCGCGTCCGCGAGGCGAGGTGAAACACCTCGCGCGGCGCGACATTGCGAAAGAGCCGCTCGAGAGCCTCGTCCATCGGACCATCAGTGCGATGCACGACGATGTTCCGATCAGCGGACAGCCGCGAGATGTCGCTCGTTGCGCGCACGATGAGGTGCGCTTCACTGCCGCTAGCAGCGATATGCGCGGCAAGCTGCGATCCGATAAAGCCAGCCCCGCCAGTGATAAGGACGGCGGTCATGGCGCGCCTCTCGTTCCTTTCAGCCGACGATCCGCGGCACTGGCAACGGCGCCACGAATTTCCCGCCGCGCGCGAGGAAAGCCTGTTGCTGGCCCTGGATCTCGTCAAAGAAGTTCCATGCGAGGACGAACAACACATCAGGCCGCTCGGTCTCAATCGCTTCGACGGGCTTGATCGGCAGGCGCAGGTTCGGCGAATAAAGACCTTGCTTCAGGGGATTTTTGTCGACAAGGAAATCGAGGTAGTTGGCGCCGATCCCGTAATACGCGATCAGCGTATTGCCGCGCGCCGACGCGCCATAACCGGCAATTTTCTTGCCCTGCGCCTTGAAGTCATCGAGGATTTTGCGGATTTCCGCGCCAATTGCATCGACGCGTTTGACAAGATCGACATAGCGCTGACGGTCCAGCATGCCGGCGTCGGCTTCTTCCGTCAGCATCTCCGCGACAACGGCCTTGGGGCTCACGCGCGACGCTTTGCGCCCTAGAAAAACCCGCATGGAGCCGCCGTGAATCGCGGGCAGGCGGTCAACATCGACGATGTGCATGTCGAAGTGAGCGCCAAGCTTTGCAATCGACAGCAGGCTGAATTGCGAGACGTGCTCGTGATACATATTCTCGAACAACGCGTTCTCGATCATCTCCTTGGCGCGCGGCACTTCGATAACGAACAGGCCGTCCTCAGCGAGGAAGATGTCGATCGCCTTCATGAAGGCGTGCAGATCGCCGATGTGGTTGAAAGTGTTCGACGTCGCGATGATCTTTGGCCGGTCGTGCCCGCCGCGCAGGGTTTCTGCCGTCTTCGCGTTAAAATAATCAACATGCACGGCAACGCCGCGCTTGTTGGCGAGTTCGGCGATGTTGGCGGCGGGATCGACGCCGAGTGTCCTGGCGCCAAGCGCGTTGGCCGCCGCCAGCATGAGCCCGTCATTGCAGCCGATATCGACAATCAGCCGGCCCGGCCCCGCAATGTCGAAAAGCCGTTTGGCGAGGCCTTCGAAATGCGTGTGCATCGTCGCGGCGCCGGAGGGCACATAGAGATAGTGCCGGAAGAAATCGGCGGGGATCTGGTCGGCGACCTGCACCAGCCCGCACGACAGGCAGACTTGCGTGTTGAGACCGAACGCCGGCTGTTCTTTATCGAGATCTTCGGGGCGGATAAGCATCTGCGCCGGCGCATGATCGCCGAGCGGCAGATAGAGAAAGGGATCGGGCGCAAGGCAGGTGCGGCATTGATGCAGCCTGTCGGTTGCGGAATTCTGAAGCGCTGGCATCATCGTCCCCCTGCCGCTCAATACTGCTTTGCGAATTCTTCGAACGACGCATGCATGAAATCGATCTGCGCCTCGACGAGGCCGTGATGGCACGCGAGCAGCATGCCCCCGCGCATAACCGCGTCAGCGTACGGATAGCCGGCAGACGAGGCTTTGGCGGCGACGTCCTTCATCGCAGGCTGACGCAGCACGTTGCCGGTGAAAACAACGCGCGTCTGGATGTCGCGCTTTTCGAGGAAAATCTGCACGTCGCGCCGCGAGAAGGGCGCATCGTCGCGCAAGGTCAGCGCAAAGGCGAGCCAGCCGGTTCGGCTGTCGGGTGCCTGTTTGGGCAGGATGAACCAGTTCTCGTAATTCGCGAAAAAATCGCGCTGGCGTTTGAAATTGTGCTCGCGCGCGGCGATGTTGCGGTCCAGCTTTTCAAGCTGAACGAGCCCGAACGCCGCGCCCATTTCCGACGGCTCAAGATTATAGCCGAGCCGTTCAAAAACAAACTTGGCGTCATAACTATAGCCGCCAACTTCGACGTTGAAGCGGTTCTCGATTGCTTCCGACTCGACGAAGAGCGATGAGGAGCGTCCCCATGAGCGCAACAAGGTCGCCTCGCGCGCCCACGCCTCGTTGTTGAGGCAGAGCATGCCGCCATTGCCGCCAGCGTTGATGACGTGCGAACCGTAAAAGCTGGTTGTCGAAATCTCGGACCGCGCGCCGGTGCTCTTGCCGCGCAAGGTTGCGCCGAGCGTGTCGGCGCTGTCTTCGATGACGACGAGGCGATGTTTGTCGGCGATGGCGCGGATCGCGTCCCAGTCGGGAAGGTTGCCGATCAGCGATGGGATCATCATCGCGCGCGTCTTGTCGGTGATCATCGCTTCGATCGCGCCGGCGTCGATATTGTAGGTCCCCGGCTCAACATCGACGAAGGCGGGGATGAGGCCATGGCGGACAATTGGTCCGACGGTCGTTGCAAACGTCAGGACCGGCGTAATGACTTCGGAACCTGCGGGAAGGTTCAGGACTTCGACCGCCAGATAGTTCGCGGACGATCCTGAGTTCACCATCACGCCAAAGCGCTTGTCGAACAGTGCCGCGACGCGCTCCTGCATGGTGCGCACGCGGTTGCCCATCTGCGTCGACGATCGCAGGACTTCGGTGACGGCGGCGATCTCGTCTTCGCCGTGGACAGTCTGACCATAATTGACGCGCATACCCCGTGTTCCCCTCTTAAGACTTTTGCTGTGGCGAGTGTGCCGGCGAATTTGTTAACTCTTCATAGGCGCCGATCTGGCCCTCGCTGAACGCGCGCATGTCGCTGCTCGCTGCGGCGGCTTTATGCCAGTCAACGGTCAGCTTGACAGCCTGCTCGACGGTGAGGCGCGGCGACCAGCCAAGATGGGTCTTGGCCTTGGTGCTGTCGAGCCGCAAGACGCCCGCCTCATGCAGGCCGGCGCCGGGTGTTCCAAACGTGAAAGCGGGGCCGCCTTGCCCCCACGCTGCGCTGACATGCCGCGCCAGTGTGCGCACATCGACGACGCCGTCGGGGTCGGGCCCGAAATTCCATCCGGACGCTGCATCCGTTTCGCCGCGCAGCAGCCTCGCGCCGATCATCAAATACCCGAGCACAGGTTCGAGTACATGCTGCCACGGCCGGATGCTCGACGGATTGCGGATCATCACTTCATTCCCGGAAAGCGCGGCTTTCATGATGTCGGGAACGAGGCGGTCCTGCGACCAGTCGCCGCCGCCAAACACATTGCCGGCCCGCGCGCTGGCGAGAAGCGGGCCGCCATTGCTGCTGAAAAACGATTGGCGATAAGCGCTGACCAGCAGTTCGGCGCAGCCTTTTGAGGCGCTGTAGGGATCCGCCCCGCCCATCGGGTCATTTTCGCGGTAGCCCCAAACCCATTCCTTGTTGTCGTAGCACTTGTCGCTGGTGACGACGACGACGCCTTTCAGCGACGGCATGCGGCGGGCCGCATCAAGGACGGCGGCCGTGCCGACGACATTGACGAGAAACGTGTCGAGTGGTTCTGCGTAAGATTTCCTCACCAGCGCCTGCGCCGCCATGTGAATGACAAGGTCGGCGTCGATATCGGCAAGGATTGCATCAAGCGCTGCGGGATTTCGGATATCGCCTATTCGGTGATCAACGAGTGACGATAATCCGCAAGCGGAGTAAAAGCCGCGCGCATCGTCCGGCGGCAGTGCAACGCCGACAACATTGGCGCCGAGCCGGCGAAGCCACAACGCGGTCCAGCCGCCTTTGAAGCCGGTGTGTCCTGTCAACAGAACGCGCTTGCCGGCAAAGGCGTCGCGAAGGTCCGTCATGAATGGCGCAGTCGGCATGGGTCTGGCGTTCAAAGGTTGTGGCGGCGCTCAAGGCTGCGCGTCAAAGCGCCGCCATGGCGGCGTTTCTTCTTCCGACAGGCGGTTGAGATAGTCGCGGTCCCTGACAGTGTCCATGGGATGCCAGAAACCGTCATGCTTGAAGGCGCGAAGTTCGCCGTCGCGCGCAATATTCGTCAGCGGCGCCATTTCGAGCGGTTCGTCATCACCCGGAATATAATCGAGAATGCCGGGTTCAAAGACGAAAAAGCCGCCATTGACCCAAGCCTCGTTCTTTTGAACTTTCTCGGCAAATTCGACAACCGTATCGCCCTCGAGCTGCAGGCTGCCGAAGCGCGCCTGCGGCTGAACCGCCGTCACGGTTGCAAGCTTGCCATGCGCTTTGTGAAAGGCGAGCAGCTTTGGAATGTCGACATTGCCGACGCCGTCAGAATACGTGACCATGAATGTCTCGTCTTTCAGCCATTCCCTGAGCCGGAGAAGGCGCCCGCCCGTCATCGTCTTTTCGCCGGTATCGACAACGCTGACGCGCCAGTCTTTTGTCTCGTTCGGGGCGTACTGCATCGTGCCGTCCCGAAGGGAGACAGTGAAGTCGGTGTTCATCAGGTGAATGTCGCGGAAGAACTGCTTGATCAGCATCGACTTGTAGCCGCAGGCAATGATGAAATCGTTGAAGCCCCAACGGCTGTAGATATCCATCACATGCAGCATGATCGGCCGCTGCCCAACCTCAACCATCGGTTTGGGGACACGAACCGTTTCTTCCGCCAGCCTCGACCCGAGGCCGCCCGCCAGTAATACTACTTGCATGCCTCACCCCGGATGCCGGCGCCGATTGCACAAGCGGCGCTTCCATTTGCGGCCCAGATGTAGCACGGATCGCGCCAGTTCAAGTGTTTACCATTAAACGCATCGCGCGCTGTGCGTTTGATCACACGGTCGGCGGCGTCCTTGCTTCTCATTGCCTTGTTGATCCGCTTGCGTGCCATTATGGCGTGCTGGCGCGGTGCGGCTGTGCTGGGGACGCAAGCAGAATGCGGATGACAAAGCTATCGCTGGTTGCAACTGGTCTGGCGTCAATCCTTGCCGCGGCGGGCATGTTCGCGCGCCTGATGAACTACGAGATGCGTCGCGACGAACAACTTTATGTGTCACCGGCGGCGCTGCTGGATGACGCGCGGCTTTATCAGGACTTTTTCTACAACCACGTTCCGGGCTCGGCGTGGCTTTTTCATGGAACGGATGCGCTTTTTGGTGATGGCGGTCTGTTGTTTTCAGCGCGCGTCACGATCTTCCTCGCCTGGGTTTTATTCGCCGCGGGAATTGCGTTTTTTACGTTTCGGCTGACGCGGTCGGCAACCGCGACGTTGATGGCGGTCGCTTTGATTGGCGCCAATGACTTTCTTTTGGGGGTCACCGGCTCGACCGCGACCAACAATTTTTTGCCGTTGCCCTTTGCCTATGCAGGTCTTTGCCTCTTCGCGCTCGGCGTGCGAGGCGAGGGCGTCTTGCGTGCAGGGTCGCGCAATGCGGGCCCGCATTTTTTCACCCTCTTTGCCGCCGGACTTAGTTTTGCGGTGGCACTGTCAATCAAGGTGAGCGCGATTGCGTTTGTCGCGCCCGTCGCGGTTGCGGCGTTTTTGCTGCCCGGCGGGATCAGCGTCGCGGCGCGGTTGAAGTCGGTTGTTCTGCCCTTTGCGTTGGGCGGGATCCTCGGCGCGCTGCCGGTGCTGATCGAGCTGGCGCGCGCGCCCGACCTCTTCCTGGCGCATGTCGTCCAGTACCACACCGGCCCGCATGTTGCGTATTGGCGCGGCCATCCGGCCGGCGAGGATGATGTCGCGCTCAGCCTTGGCGCCAAGGCAATGCTGGCGCATCAAATCTGGTTTGGCGGGGTCAATCTGCTGCTCGGGCTCGCGGCCCTGATTTCGGTTGTTTCGTTTGCACGGCAGCGCGAAGGGGCTGCGATTGGTTTGGCCGTTCTTGGCATTGCTGTGGCGGCATCGGTCGCCCTCTTTGGCTTCGCGCCGACGCCGTCGTTCCCGCAATATTATGCGCCGCTCTCGATCGCTCTCGTTTTTCTCATTGCGGTTGTGGGATCCGGCAAGCCAGCAGCCAAGGCGGACGGGCTCACCATTGCCATGGCCGCGATTGCCGCGCTTGCGCTTGTTGCCGGCGCACCGCGCCTGCTGCAACATATGCCGAGGCTCGCCAAGCCGTCGTCCTGGACTGTTGTCAAAATCCATGCTGCCGGGCGCGCGCTGGCGGATGAGATTGAGAAAGCGGGCGTTTCCGGCAAGGTGCTGACTTTCCTGCCAGTCTATCCGTTAGAGGGCGGCCTTGACGTCTATCCGGAGTTCGCGACCGGTCAGTTCGTTTACCGGACCGGGGACCTGACGCCGCCCGATCTGTTGGCGCTCTACCGGACGACCGCGCCATCGACGGTCGCCGCGTTCCTCGATGCCGATCCCCCGGCCGCCATGCTCCTCGGGTTTGAGCCCGATCTTGAAGCGCCAATGCTCGCTTACGCGGTCAGCAGGGGCTATCGAAAAGTCGAAGGGTTTGCCGTCAAGGACCGCTATGGCGATGGATTTTTGATGGTCCGGGCGGGCGAGCCGTGACCATTGGATCGGCTTTTGAGCGGGCCGCTTCCGGGCAGGCATGTTGCAGCGCCGGGACAGCGGTCAGGAATTTGGCGGCTAGCCCCGGAAAACATTGCTTTTTCGGTCTTGCCGGGAGCATTTATGTTACAGTGCCGTAAGGGGTTGCGCGGGGTGGTTGCGCCGCGTGGTGAAACCTCAAGTTTCGGGGAGGCGTTGTCGTGAATCGCGGTTTTAGCTTTGACGTGGATGATGCCGCGCTTACGGGTGGGCCGTATCCGGACGACCGCATTGGCATGGCCGACCTCTTCGGCATTATCCGCCGGCGCCAGGCGACGTTTACAGCGGCCCTCCTTTTAACGATCGCCGCCGCAGTCGCCTTCGTGCTGACATCGCCGCCAGCCTACAAGGCGCGCGCAGTTGTCATGGTTCCGCCGACGCAGCAAAGCGATGACCCCGCCGCCGTCTCGACACGCGCGAGTTCTGAAGACGAGATCCGTATCAATACGACCGTCGAGCTGTTAAAGGCGCCAAAGGTTGTTGAAGAGCTTGCGCGCGTTCTTGCGCAGGAACTCGGCCACATGGAGCAAGCGCCAAAGAGCCATGCTGCGCCTGTTGCGGATCCAAAAATCGCCGCATCGGCGCCCCAGACCCCGGCGCCGGCAATCGACGGCGACCAGACGATTGTGGGGCCCGGCGCCCTTCGCCCTCTCGACGACCTGAACCGCGCTCTGACAGCAAGCGAAAATGAGGTTAGCCCGCTTACGATTTCGACAATTCAGGAGCAGACTGAAATACGTCGCGTGTCAGGCTCGCGCCTGATTGAAATTTATGTGACGGCGAGGACGCCTGAATTGGCGACCAAGATCGCGAACGGCCTGCCGGAAATTTACTCGTCTATTCGCCGCGACGAGTTTCGGCGCGAGCGCAAGCGCAAGGTTGATCGGCTCGAAGAGCAGGTCGCTGAGGCTGAAGTGAAAGTTTATGAGGCCAATGTCAGCGTCGCAAAATTTATGCGCGACAATAATCTTCTCGGCGCGCAAGCTTCACAGGCGTTCCAAAGCCGGGTGTCTTCGCTTGAAGTGACGATCGCCAACACGCAAGCTGAGTCTGCTTCGCGCCGCCTCAACGAATTGCTTGGCGAGCAAGCTGCCCTCCAGTCGCGTCTCGCTGAATTGCAGGTGACATACGGCCCCGGATACCCTGAAATTGTCGGCGCACAACAGCAGCTCGTCGATATAGGCCAGCGCATCGAGGAAGAGCGCCGGCTGGCGTCCGGCAACGCGGATGCGCGCCGATCAGAATTCGATGCGGCTGCTGCCGCGCTCGCGAGCGAAGTGCGCTCAATGCGCCGGAAGCAATTCGATGACATGGACGCCAATGCGCGTCTCAGCGAGCTTGAACGCACGGCAACAGCCGCCTCGGACCTGCTCGACAGCCTCTTGCAACGCCTGAGCCGCGCCAGGAGCGAGAGCTTCGTCGATGTGGCCGGCGTCGAGTTCGTGACCCGTGCGGTCGAGCCGTTCGACAGCAACAACCGTGAGAATGTAAAGCGCATCGTCATCGGCATGATGGGCGCCGTCTTCGCAGCCTTGTTGGCGGCGCTCGTTGCCGAAGGGTTCGACACCAAGGTTCGCTCAGCCGAGCATGTGCGCGCGTTTTTGCGGGCGCCGACGCTGGCGATGATCCCGAAGGTCAATTCGCGCCGCGTCGCGCCGACCGCGATGCAGGGCTATATCGAAAAGAATCCGGAATCCGATTTCGCCGAAGCTATCCGCAATTTGTATCTGGAATTGATGTCGCAGAAAACCGGCCTGAAACAGCGCGTTGTCGTCATCACGTCTGTTCGCGCGGGTGACGGGAAATCGACGATCGCCAACGGTCTTGCCGCTGTGGCGGAAGCGTTCGACGTGCCCGCCAAAGTGATAGAATTTGATCGCAACTTTCAGTTTGGACCCGCTGGAATGAAGTCCGGCGTCGAGGTCGATGCAACAGCGCAAGCGCCGGACTCGTCGTCAAAGCAGGTTGTCCCGTCGCCGCCGACCGTCATTCGTCCGATTGAGGAAAGCGGCTGGCGCGGCGAATCAATGCCGCTGCAATCGCGCCAGCTGGTCGATATGACCGACCGCTGGAGCCTCATTCTGGTCGAAGCGCCGCCAATCCTGCGCTCGCGCGACGCCAAGGCGCTGGCCGCCAATGCGACCGATGTGATCGTCGTGCTCGAATGGGGCACGGTTGCTCCCGGGGCGCTAAAAGCAATCCGCAAGGCATTCGGGCGGGTCGAGATTGGCGCGGTCATCAACCGCGTCAACATGAAGGCCCACGCCCGCCGCGGCTATGGCGATTCAATCGACTACGCGACCCGCTACGCCTGAGCCGGACGCAACCCCGTCCACCGGGCAGGTTGGCGGTAGTTAATGCACTCCGCCGGCGATCGTTAACAGTTGATTAAACGCCCGCGCGCCTAGCTGCCGACTCGCTGCAGGGTCGGTGCGCATGATGACGTTTCCAGATTTTTGGGCTCCATCCCGTTGGTTGCCTGTTCGCCTCCGTGCCGCGCGGTCCATGCTTTTTTGGGGCGAGACGGCGTTAGCGATAGCTATTATCGGCCTTTCCGCGCGCGCTGCCCTGTTGATCATCGCGCCGCTACCGATACCGCCGGCGCCCGGCCTCCCGGCAGAGGTTGCGCCCGACAGCGTTTACGCGAGCGCCTCCCTCTCAGGTGGCCACCCTTTTGCCGGTCGAACCGGGACCCCGGCGCCGCAGGCAGCGACCCCGCTGGAAGAATCAGCGCTTGGTATTGTTCTCTACGGGACGTGGCGGGGCGGCGGCGGCTTGGCGGCAATTCTTGCCACCGATGGCGCGCCGCAGAAAAAAGTCATGGCGGGCGAAGAAATCGTTGCCGGCGTCAGGCTTGAAGATGTGCAGGATGAGTACGTGGTGATCAATAATCAGGGTACGCTCGAAGCGGTGCCGATTTTCAATCGCAAGGTTGAAATCGCACCAAATGAAAATCCCCTCGAAGCACTGGCCGCAGCGCCAGAGGCGCCGAGTGTTGCTTTAGCTTCGACGCTGTCGTCGGCGCGCACATCGTCAGCGCCAGTGCCCGGCCTGCGCGATGCGACGGGCGAACACCTCGCGGCATTGGCGCCGTATACCGGCGACGGCGCCGGCGACAATCGCTTGAGTGAGGCTGCTGACGCAGCGATGCCGAATGCGACGGAATAAACTCGCCGCCGGCCTCATCGCCCTGATCGGCATGCCGGCGAGCTTTGCCGCCGCCGCGGAAGACGCGTGCGACGAACGGCTCAACTTTGAGAATATTGAAATCGGCCTCGTCATTGACGAAATGGCGAGCCGCACCGGCCGGAAATTCCTTGTCGATCCGCGTGTCGCGGGAAATGTGACGATCAAGTCGGGGGCCGAGAGCGGGCTTTGCCGCGAAGAAGCGTGGGAGCTGTTTCTGGCGGCGCTGCGCGTCAATGGCTTCACAGCCGCGCCGCTTTCGGCCGACACTTTCAAGATCGTGCCCGCGCAACTCGGCGCACGCGAAGCGGGCCCGGTTAACGAAGGCAATGGCAACAAAACCAGCGGGGCGGGCTTTGTTACGCAGATTATCCGCCTCGACCATGTCAGCGCGCAGGAAGCGGCGGGCAGCATCACACAGATCATTGGCGAGACGGGACTTGTATCCTCGGTCGCCTCGACCAATTCGGTGATCGTCGTCGATACCCCGGACAATATCGACCGTGTACGCCAGATTGTCAGCCGGATCGACCGGGACGGCTCGATTGTCGAGACGTTTGCGCTGACGAATGTCTCCGCGAACGAAGCGGCCGCCGCGGTAACCGCCCTTGCGCGTCAAGGCGCCGAGGAGGGGGCAGCGCCCGGCGGATTGAGAGTGCAGACGACGCCGATCCCGTCATCCAATCGCCTGCTCGTGCGGGCGCGTCCCGAAATGATGGCGCGGGTGCGCGAGATTGTCGCCGAGCTTGATGCGGTTGGCGGCGCCGGAGCGAGCCTTGCAGTTGTGCAGCTTGCGCATGCCGACGCTGAAACCATGGTGACGCTGCTCGGCGATCTCGCCGAAGCGACCGCCTCGCAAACGGGCGGCGCGGAGAGCGACCCCGCTGCCAGCAACGCGCGCCGTCCGCGCCTGACCGCCTATCCGCCGACCAATTCAATCATCATCTATGGCGACGCCGAAACGCAGCGCACGATGAAAAGCGTCGTCGCGCAACTCGATGTGCGCCGCCAGCAGGTGCTGGTCGAGGCGATTATTGTCGAGGTGTCGGATGGAACCGCGCGCGCGCTTGGCGTCAATTACTTCGCCGCCGACCGCGACGGCGAGCGCGTATTGTTTTCGTCGAATACCTTTGGCGACGCCGAGCGGCGCTTGTTGTCCGACGCCGGGCGCGGACTTCTTGAAAGCGACGCCGCTGCGCGCGAAACCCTTGCGCAGGACGCACTCGAATCCCTTCTCGGCTTAAGCGGGTTCTCGCTCGGGGGCGCCGCGACGTTCGGATCGGGACGGATTTTCGGTGCGATCCTGACCGCGATCAAGGAGGACGACCAGTCGCGCGTACTGTCGTTTCCGTCGGTCGTCACGCTCGACAATGAGCCGGCGACATTATCCGTCGGACAGGAAATCCCGATCACCACGGGCGAAGCGATCGGCGCCGATTTCACCAATGCGTTCCGTACCGTGACGCGCGAGGAAGTCGGCATCATTCTGAAGGTCACCCCGCATATCAATCGCGGCGGCACGGTCACGCTGAAGATCGACCAGGAATCGTCAAACGTCGCCGGTCAGATCATCGCCAGTTCAACCGATCTCATCACCAACAAGCGTGCGATCACAACGACATCGGTTGTCGATGACGGCGACATTCTCGTGATCGGCGGTCTCGTCGACCAGACGGAGGAAAGAACGGCCTCAAAAACTCCGGTCCTTGGTGACGCGCCGCTGATCGGAAACCTGTTCCGAACGTCGAGCCGCTCGAAGACCAGCCGCAATCTGATGGTTTTTATCCGTCCGACAATCATCGGCACACGGGAAGGCGCGCGCGCAGCAACAGAAAAGCGGCTCACCTACATCACCGGACAAATCGCCGCCGCGCCAAACGGGCGCGCGTTCGACCTGCGCGCGCGCATCGACGAGGTAACAGGCACGCCGCTTGCGCCCGCGCGCGGTGACGACGCAGCCGCGCCGGCGCTTGCGCCTTCCCCCGCGCCGCTGCCGCCGCCGCCACTGTCAGAAACGACCGCCTCGCGTCCCGCAGCCTTGCCGGCTGTCGAGGCAACTTTTTTTGTTGAGCCGCCAGCGCCCGCCGAACCCGGCGAACTTGCCGGGGGCGAGCCGGTTGCGCCCAATGAGGCCGCCGAGGCGATCAGCCTTGAAAGCGCTTTTTTCGGCGCGCATCTCGGCTCCTATCGATCAGCCGCATCGGCGGCGGATGGCTGGCGCGAATTGCGCGATACCTATCCGATGGAACTCGATGCGCTCAGTGTACGGATTGCGAGGTACGATGATCCGGCGCGCGGCGCCTTTGAGCGCCTGATCGCCGGGCCGTTTCCATCAAAAGAAGGCGCACGCGAGCTTTGCGCCTCTATTGTCGAGGGCGGCAGCTATTGCGCGGTGATGCCATTCTCCGGCGCGCCGCTGGACGAGGCGCAATAGGCGGGCCCGTTCCGATCAGGCTTTGGCGGCAAGAGCCTCATCGATCAGCAAATCCCACTCGGCAGCCATCGCTGCCGGCAGATACCGCTTGGCGTCTTCAACGCCTTTGGCGGCGTAATCGCGGCGCAGCGCCTCATTGCTCATCATCCGCGCAAGCGCGCTGGCGTATGCGGCGACATCGTCGCGCGGGGCAAGGACGCCAAGTTCGCCGCCCTTGAGGATGTCCTTCGGGCCGAAATCGCAGTCGACCGAAACAATTGGAATGCCGCACGCGAGCGCTTCAACGAGCACGTTCGCCCAGCCCTCGTAGTCGGAGCTCAGCGTGAAAAGGTCGGCTGTCTCCACCCACCCCCCATGACGTTTGGTGACGCCGGGAAATGAAATGCGCTCCTTCAGGCCAAGCGTGTCGCGCAAGGCTTCGAGCTTTTGGCGCAGATCGCCTTCGCCCCAGATTACAAGGCGCCAATCCGGGAAATCCTTTTCGATGATTGAAAAGGCTTCGATCAGCCGGTCGAACCGCTTTTGCTCGGTCAGGCGTCCGACCGCTGTCAGGTTGTAACCGCGATGGCTCTTGGGCGCGATGCTGATCGGCGACACGGGGTTTGGAATTATGCGCGTGTGCGGCCGCTGGTTTTCAGGAAAGAACTCTGCGGCGCCCCTGGTCATCGTCACAAACGCGAACGCTTTCGGAAATGCGATGGCGCGGCTCAGATCCCAGAACGTATCAAACTTCTGGAGATAGGGATTGTTGCGCTCCGAAATAATGACGGGCACGCCGAGGCCGTCCGCCGCTTGCGCCGTCATCACATTCATTTTTGTCAGGAAGCTGATGATGACGTCCGGCCGCTCCGCGCGGATCAGCCGGCGCAGGGCGCCGATGCGTTTGAACGTATGCAGGATGGCGCGCCATCGCGGTTTTGAGACCGGTGTCAGGTCAAGACGATGAATCCGCACGCGATCGTCAATTTGATAGTAGGACGTTGAGGCTGGCGTCTCGAAGGTCGCAATCGAAATCTCGCGCCCGGACGCCGCCCAGAAATTTGCAAGGATCGAAATCACCCGCTCGGCGCCGCCGGAATAGAGCGTCGGAACCGCGAACATGATTTTCACGGGGCGAGCGCGGTCAAAAGCCATCGTCGTGTCCACTTGGCGGCGGCATCAAAGTATCCGCAGGTTTGGGCGCTGCACCGCTTTTCAACGCGAGCCGATAGGCGGTCCACAACGCAATGACAATGAAGACGCCGGCCGCTGCATGCGCATAGTTTGCGCCAATCGCTCCCATGCGCGGGATCAGGGCAAACGCGGCCGCGAAGAAAATGGCAGTCGAGGCGACCGACAGCGCGAACACCGTCGTTTCGCGGCCCATGCACAATAGCGCGGTGCGCGTCACGGAGCCGGCGATCAGCGCCGCGACGGCGATAATCTGAACCTTCAACATTTCGCCGGCTGCATCATAGTCGGCGCCAGCAAACAGATCGATCACGGGGCCGGCGAGAAGGAACGTCGCCCCAACCCCGAGTGCGCACAGCACTAGCAGCAGCCCTTCCGTGCGTGCGACATCTTTGCGGAAATGCGCGGTGTCGCCTTTCGCCCACAGTTTGGCGATGTCGGGAAAAACGACCGCCTGGACTTGCTGGCCTGCAGATTGCGCGAACTTCGCGATGCGCTTGGCAATATGATAAAGCCCCGCGCCGCCAGCGCCAGCCAGTGCGCCAACTATCAGCGTATCGAGCTGTTGGGCGCTGGAGCGCACGGTCAACGACAGATTGGCGAGAATTGAAAAGCGCCAGATGTTGGGAAAGCGCACTGAGAGGCCGCTGAGCGGCGCTTTGAGAAAGTCAGCGCAATCGAGGCGCTTCAGTTCCCGGATGCTCGTCGCCATGAGCAGCAACGCCCCCAACACGTGCGTCGCCGCCCAGATTGCGACGAAAGCGAACAATCCTAGTTCCAACCAAAGTGCAGCGACGCAGAGGGCGCACCGAACAGTCATCGCCACGACCTGAAAATAGGCGATCTCGCGGAAACGGCCGGCAAGGCGCATGACGCCGGTTGGCGATCCTGTGATGAGAACAAGCAGCGCTGCTGAATAGAGCACCAGCGAGTTGACAATTTCCGGCGCCCAGTCAAATCGCGCCGCGCCAACCATCGCGAGCGACACTGCGAGCAAAAAACCGGCAATCGCTGCGGCGACATCGAGCAGGAAGCCGAGCTTGATCAGCGATTTAAGATCGCCGTCGCGGCCCTCATCCTTCAGCGCTGCGCCATAGCGAATGATCGGCTGCCAGGTTTGAAAGCTGACAAAGCGCTCGATTGCCTGAATGAAGGTCGAGACCAGCGCGAGAACTCCGAAGGTCTCGACGCCGAGCGCACGTGCTGCCAGCGCCACCGCAAAAAAGCTGATGACTCCCGCGCCAAAATTGCCGGCCATCAAGTGACCGATATTGCCAACGCGCTTTCGAAACGCTTTTTCAGCGCCCATTTCGCCAACCGCGCGAACCGCGCGGCGCAAAACCCCCCGATCAAGCCTGTCCATGATCCGCATGCGGCAATCGCGCCGCCTTTCCAATTCCGGGGCTCTTCCAGCACAATTCATGCTGCTTGAGCAAACAGCCCCTGAGCGCTGGCGGCCCGGTATTCGCTTAAAATCGTCCTGAAATTTGTCGCCGGGCGAATTTCTTCCTATAATTTGTTCCGTTTCGGGATTGGAATTGGAGAGTGAGAATGCCCCCTGCGCGCGCATGTTTTCCCTTTATGGGGCGCGAGCTTGGCGGCAGCCATTTTTCCGCGCGCGGTCTGATCCGCGGCCTCGACCGGTCGCGCTACCGCCCTGTGCTGGTCTTTCAACACAGCGACGGACCGGTCTTCGATCATTTCCGGGGCGAGGATGCCGAGATCGCCTTCAGCCCGGAAATCCCCGAGTTTGAGCCTGGGCAAGCGTTCAGCACAGCGTCCCTGGTGCGCGCGCTGTCGGGCGCGGGGGCCCTTGCCGATTTTCTCCGTGGGCTGTCGATCGACATCGTTCATTGCAATGACGGCCGCACCAATGCGGTTTGGTCGGCGCCGGCAAAGCTCGCTGGCGCCTCGTTGATCTGGCACAATCGCGGCAATCCGTCCGCCAAGGGACTGCGCTTTGCGGCGCCGCTGATTGCGGACCGCGTCATCTCGGTTTCGGCGTTTGCCTCGCCGCGGCCCGGCGTTTATTCCGCCGCCAACAAGAATGACGTCGTCTATAGCCCGTTTGACGTGACCCTCGACATTGACCGCGCAGCGGCGCGCGCAGCGCTCGTCGCCGAATTGGGGTGCGCGCCGGAGACGTCGTTCGTAGGCTATTTTGGCTTGCTGATCGACAGAAAGCGCCCGCTGCTCTTTGTCGAGACGATCGCGATGATGCGCAAATCGGCGTCGGCAATGCCCGTGATGGGTCTTTTTTTTGGCGAAGCCTATGCGGGGCTTGCCGGCGCCGCGCTGGCGTTGGCCAATGAGCTGGGGGTTGCGGACAGCATCCGGATGATGGGCTTTCGCAGCCCGGGCCCCGTGTGGATCGCCGCCTGTGACCTTTTGCTCGCGACTGCCGTCGATGAGCCCTTCGGCCGTACGCTGATCGAGGCGATGATCGTCGGCACGCCCGTCGTCGCAACAGCGTCCGGCGGCAATATCGAGGCGATCATTGACGGTCAGACAGGCGTGCTGGCGCCGGCGGATAATGCGACAGCGCTCGCGGCTGCGGCCGTGCGCGTCCTGGGGGATCGGGCGCTCTATGCGCGCCTTGCCGCCGCGGCGAGCGCCGATGCGCGCAACAAATTCGGAGAAGACCGGCATGTTGACGCGGTCATGCGCATCTATGATGACACGCTGGCTGGACGGCGTCGTAAGGCCGGCGCAGCCGGATCGAAGGCCAAGGCGTCCACAGAGGGAGTTGCGTGATGAATAGCGAGGCCCGTCTATTGGCGCGCTGCCGGCCAGCAAAACGAAGGCGCGCGCGCATTGTTGCTGCGGCCCTGGCGCTGGCCGCCGGGGGCTGCGATTTAATCGATAGCGCGGCTGAACCGACACCCACGCAGGCGGCGGATAAAGACGCGGGCGCACTCGCGTTTCCAGGCGCCGCCGGGCATGGCCGCTTCGCCAAGGGCGGGCGCGGCGGCGCGATCCTCTTTGTCACAACGCTGGACGATAGCGGGCCGGGCAGTCTTCGCGCCTGCATTGAAGCCGAAGGGCCGCGCGTGTGCGTCTTCAGAGTCGGCGGCATCATTCGCTATTCAACCGAGCGCCCGCTGATCAAGAATCCCTTCATCACCATCGCCGGACAGACAGCGCCCGGCGATGGCGTTTTGCTGACCCATGACGGCGGCGCGCTTGGCCTGACGCCGGTCGCGATCAAGGGCGCAAGCGATGTTGTCATCCGGCACATTCGCGTCAGGCCCGATAAAATCGGCGAGCGCCGCAATTCGAACAGCGGTTATATCATCGAGGAAAGCAGGGACGTGATCCTCGATCATGTCAGCAGTTCCTGGGCGCGCGATGAGAATTTTGGCGGGCAGGGTGACAACCAGAATATCACCGTGTCGTGGTCGATCTTCGCTGAAGGCCTGATGCCGCATGACAAGTGCGCGCTGCTGAGCAGCGATTCGAGAAAGCCGCAGAATTTCAGTTTCCTGAACAATCTTTGCGCGCTGAACGGCGATCGCAATCCGGACATCAACTTTCCGCCGGGGTCATGCATTGAAGTCGTCAACAATGTCTTTTACGGCGCAACCGGCGAGTTTGCCGAAGTCTGGGAGTCGAATGGCGGCTCGCCGGTTTCGATTGTCGGCAACGTCTTCCGCGCCGGCCCGAAAACGCCGCCGAAGCTCGCCGCGATCACGCGCTGGCTGATTGAAACGCGGGGGAACGCCTCGATTTTCGCGGATGACAATGTTCTGGACGGCGATCTGTCGGAAGCCTCCGAGAATGTCGCCGCGGTGCGTGCGCATCAGCCGCTTTGCCCGCTGACCCTCGCGCCGGCGCGCGCAAGCGATGCTTATGGCGCAGTGCTCGCCAGCGCTGGCGCGTTCCCGCGCGATTCCTTTGACGAGGGCATTATCCGCGACGTGACCGATCGCGTTGGCGAGACGATCGATGCGCCGGGCCACCTGCCGGAAATCGCCGGCGATGCGGCCCCGGACGATGCCGACAATGACGGAATGGCCGACATGTGGGAGCGGATTTCCGGTATCGACGACCAGACTTTCAACCCGTGGGAAGACACCGACGGCGACGGCTGGCTCAATCTCGATGAATATCTTGATTATATGCATCGGCAGCGCCTGCAAGCAGGCGCTGCCGATTAATCAGGGCCAATTAATCAGGGTACGCTACTTCACGGCGACGGTCTG
The DNA here is from genome assembly GCA_046154725.1 of Parvularculaceae bacterium. Classification (GTDB taxonomy): domain Bacteria; phylum Pseudomonadota; class Alphaproteobacteria; order Caulobacterales; family Parvularculaceae; genus Amphiplicatus. The sequence goes on from JBJXFO010000038.1 coordinate 38,383, forward strand.
CTCGCGCACCCAGCCATCGGCGCCGGTGGCGAAATCGACGTTCAGCCATGTGAGTCCGTCCTGTTTGGCAGGCGAGCCGACGAGCGTGCCTTTCGCGCCGCGCAATTGCAGTCCGACGCGCGCGCCGCCTGGATTTGCGCGGATATTCTCGCCGGCGGCGGTGACCTCCACTGCCTTGCCTCCGGTTGCCGGCGGGCGCGGCGGCGCGGGCGCGGCTGTCGTATCGTCATTACGGATTTCGCCAGTCGCGATGCCGGGCGCTGCGATCGTGACGCCAGCGGGCGCCGCCAACTCCACCAGGAACATCTCATTGGGCTCGCTGGACGTGTCGCCGGCAACGCCGACGCTGATCGTCTTTGAGGTCTCGTTCGCCGCAAAATTAACAACGCCAGAGGGGAACGCGCCGCCAGCAAAGTCGTTGGCGCTCGCAGAATTACTTGTCGATCCGGCGACGGCGTAGCGCACTGATGCCGCAGCCGAGCGCGCGCCGCCTCTGGTGACGGTAAACGTAAACGCTGTCGAGCCGCTGTTTCCTTCCGCCGCAGCGCTCGTGGCGCCAACAATCGAGACCGTTGAGGCGGACGGCGGCGGCGGCGCCGGCGCGGGGGTTGGCGCGGGGCCAGGACCTGGGGCGGGTGATCCCCCCGTGACGGAGAGCGCAACAGTCTTGACGCCGGACCCGCCGGGGCCCGTGCAGACCAGCTGGTAGTCGCCAGAAAATTCCGCCGCAAAAGTTTCCTGGCCGATCACCGACTTGATGCCCGACCAGCCGCCGGATGCAACGCACTCGCCCGCCGTCGATTTGCGCGCGCTATCTACAACCCAGCTGAGCGTCACCGGCTCGCCACGCGCAACACTTGTCTTGTTCGCGGTGAGCGTGACAACAGGTTTGGGGACTGCGCCGTCTGGCGTCACAAACACGGCGCGCGTGATCCAGTCGTCTTGGCCGGATGACGTGCAGATGAAATCGAATTGCGTCGTCTCGGTGATCACCACCTGCTCGGAGCCCGACGTCTGCGTTGCCGGCAGCGTGCTTGGCCAACTGCGTTTGCAGGAGTTCGCCGTCGCCGAATAGGTGAGTGTGACCGTCCCGCCGGGGCGCACAGCGGCGGGTGTTGCGGTAAATGAGGCAACCTCGACACCAGAGCCCGCGCCGAGCGAAAAGCCGCATGTCGGGTTCGGGTCTGAACCGGCGCCGCGGCCAACTTGCGAGCCCTGATTGTCGCCAGCAAGCTCGCTCAGATATTCCTCAAGATTGGTGTAGCCGTCGCCATTACGGTCCGCGTTGCGGTCAGCGGCGTTTTGCGATGACAGACCGCGCGCGGTCTCCCACGCATCCGCCATGCCATCGCGATCGGCGTCTGCGGGCGCCGGCGCGCTTGCGAGCGTCGGCCATCCGCCGCGCTGGCTTGGGTCATCGATAATGCCGCCGGCGCAGTTGCGCACTTCCGTCGCGACGCGCGCGTCCGCCGCGTCGCGTGCGGGCTTTGTTGCGCCAGAGAACGCGAGAACGTCCTTGTACCCCTGTTGCGGCGAGGTAATCGCCGCCGCCGGCAGCGAAAGTTGGCCCGTGCCGACCGGCGCCGGCTGGATGTAGGACCAATCCTTCGGATCGACGATCAGCCGCTGATCTTGCGCCGCGGACGTCCGGTTCATGTCGAGATTGTCTTTGACGTAGAGCTTGTGCGTTGCGATGCCGTCATTCAGGAACACGTTGACAGCGTTGCGGTCGCGCTGCTTCAGGGTATCGGGCCCGACGATGGCGACGCTGCCGACCCAGTTGACGTTGCTGTTTCCGTGGCGGTTGTAAAGCTCGCCAAAATATTGCTGCGGGTTATAGACGACATTGTTCACCCAATCGACCTGGCCGACCGTGCCGAGGTTCGGGTTGCGCCGCTGCGAATGCGCGATCAGGTTGTGGTGAAACGAAATATCTTGCGCGCCATACCCAAGATACGTCGAACGGCTGTGGTTGCTGGCGGAATGGGTCGAATTGCGCAGCGACTCATAGATCATCGACCACTGAATGGTGATGTTGCGCGAATTGGCCGCTTGCGCGCCGCCGCTCGAGCCGCCATTGCCGACAATGTTGAACGTCTCGTCGGTGCCCCACGAAAACGTCGAATGATCGACAATGATGTTCTCCCCATCGATGAGGATCGCGTCGACATTGTCGGAGACTTGCGGCGAGGGGCCGGGGCGGATGCGCAGATGGCGGATGACGACGTGGTCGGCCTGGATATCGAGCGGCGAGTCGAGATTGGTGGTGCCGCGATTGGTGAGCACGATGCCGCCGCCCGGCGCCGATTGCCCGGCAATTGTCAGAAAGCCGTTGCGCACGCGAATTTTTGATTGCGTGCGAATTTCGCCTGACACAGCAAAGACGCACGTCCGCGGCCCTGCAGCTTCGGCGCAGGCACGCAGCGATCCAGCGCCTGAATCATTGAGAGTTGTCACGACATAGACATCGCCGCCGCGCCCGCCTTTGGCAAAGCGGCCAAAGCCTTCGGCGGTCGGAAATGCAAGTTGTTGAGCAAACGCGGCCGGCGCGATAACGGCCGTGAGGCCGGATGACAAAAGCGCGGCGGACAGGAAGCGGCGAACCATCATACACATGACCCTTACAGGAACTGGCTTCGGGGAAAGTCGCGCGGGGCAGCCCTCAGCCAAGGCGCGTCCGCGTGAAATGCAATTCAAATTAATCAGACAAAGCGATCATTTTCCTCTCAGCGCCCCGCGTTCGTCATTATACAGAGCGATCGTTTGCGGGGCCGTTTTATCATCGCCAAAACTTGCGGGCGCCGCCTTTCCATCACCTTAAAACCGGAGGCGGAGTTTGAGGCAAAGCGCCGTTTGGCAATTAAGAATTGGAAATCCTCGCGATCAGCACTCGCATCGTTAAATAGCGAGCTTCGCGAGTCTGTCAGGTGAATTATGGGAAACGTCTGCGGGCGGACAAGTTCTGCGATCTGTGTGCGCACGACCCCGGCGAACATGACAATTCTGTGAGTGTTGCCGGCGCGAAATCAAGGCCGCACGCATCTGCGGCCCGAAATCCGGAGATGGAGGACAGCAGAGGCGATCGTTTAACGTGTTGATTTTATAAGGGCGTGAAGCTTAATTGGCATTCACGCAGGACAGGCGGGGGTGATGTCTAACATTTTAATTTTGTCGGCCGGCCGGCGGGTCTCTCTCCTGGAGGGGTTCAAGTCGGCGGCGCGTGCGCGGGTCGGCGTCAGCGTTCTGGCGGCCGACGCCAATCCGGACCTCAGCGCGGCATGCCAGGTCGCCGATCGCGCTTTTCGCCTCCCGCGGGTATCCGCGCCGGACTACGCCGATGCGTTATTTAATCTTTGTAAGGTTGAGGGAATTGGCCTCGTTGTCCCGACGATTGACACCGAACTCGGCGTGCTGGCGAGCCTGCGCGAGCGGTTCAAGGCGGCTGGCGTCACCCTGCTCGTTTGCGACGCGGCTCTCGCCGACACATTTGCCGACAAGCGGCTGACGGCCGCATTTTTCCGCCGGCACGGACTTGAGACCGCGACGATCTATGCGAGGGGCGCCATTTCCTATCCCGTCTTCGTCAAGCCGTATGACGGCTCGCTCAGCGTTGGCGCGATGCTGGTCCGGAGCGCTGCCGAGATGACGCCGGCCATTCTCGACAATCCGCGTAACATCTTTTGCGAATACATCGACCATGCAACGCATACGGAGTTCACGTGCGACCTCTATTATAGCGCGAGCGGCGCGATGCGCTGCGCCGTGCCGCGCCAGCGCATCGAAGTGCGCGGCGGCGAAGTCTCAAAAGGACGCACCGTCAAGGGCGCTGTCGAAGACATCTTCTTCGAGAAGCTCGCCGCAATCGACGGCGCGCGCGGACCGCTAACCGTCCAGTTGTTCCGCAACACCGAAACCGGGCGCCTTGTCTTTAACGAGGTCAACGCGCGTTTTGGAGGCGGCTATCCGCTGGCGCGCCATGCCGGCGCCGATTTTCAGGCGTGGCTTATCAATGAGTATCTGTTCGGCGAGGACGTCGCCATACATCGCGACTGGAAGGATGGCGTCTTGATGCTGCGGTATGACGCGGAAGTCATTGTTGGCGCCTGACGATGGAAGAGCTCGGCTTCGTTTTCGATCTCGACGACACGCTCTATCCTGAGCGGGACTATGTGCGCTCGTGTTTTCGCTGGGTTGCGGCGCAGCTTGGCGACCGGCTTGCGCCTGACACGATCTATACCGAGTTGTCGCGACTTTTCGATGCTGGCGATCCGGATCCCGTTGGCATTGTCTGCGCGGGGCTTTCGATCGGCGCAATCGAGAAGCTTTCGATGATCGATGCAATGCGCGCGCATGCGCCGTCGATTGCGCTCGATCCTGGCGCTGCGGCGCTGATTGGCGCCTTGCGGGGGCGGGGCCGGCGCTTTTCGATTATCACCAATGGCCGCAGCGTGACGCAGCGCCGCAAGATCGAAGCGCTCGGCCTTGGCGATGCTGCGGCAATCATCGTGTCGGAAGAGTTTGGGGCCGCAAAGCCGGACCTTAGGCTCTTCAAGGCCGTTGCAGCCGCACATCCCGCGCGCCGCCACATCTTTGCCGGCGACAACCCGGCAATTGATTTTGCGGGCCCCAATGCGCTTGGCTGGATGAGTGTGATGCTGGCGCGCGAAGATGGTGTCCGGCGTGCGGTGTTCGAACCGGCGATGGTTCAGCAGCCGCAGCGCACGGTGGCGTCACTCGATGAACTGATGGATTTGCTTTAGCGGTCGATCTTCCGGATCAGCACAAACGCTTCCGCTGCCGCTGCGCCAATCTGTGACCCGCGGAGCTGGGCGAGGGCGGTGATCGCTGCGCGCGACCGGGGCAATGGCGCCGCCTGCCGCTGGCTGGCGTAGCAGTCGATTGCTTTCAGCTTCGTTTCCAGATGCGCGGTGATGTCGACATAGGCGTTGGGCGAGAAAGCGGGTTCAAGATAGGCCGGCGCAAGGTGGGTCTCGGACGGCGTTTCATAGCACCACACTTCGTCAATCGCGCCGCCGAGGGGCAGATATGCGCGCGCTTGCACTGCAAAGGAATAAAACAGCTCGCGGTGATCGCGATGGAGATCAAACGCGAAAGGGAGATAAAGCTTGTGCGGCCGCACTGTCTCGATCAGCTCGCGTGTTGCGGCATTGACTTTGTGGGTCGGCAGCGCGTCAAGCATGACCGCAGGCAGGTCGCGCAGATGGCGATGAACGACGCCGAGAACATCAAGCGCCGCATGAAACTCCCCCCGGACATCGTCGAAATCGGACTGTTTGATAAAAGGGTGTCCGCCGTCGCCGCCAGAGCCTGTCATCAGTGCGACGTGAACTTCTGCGCCGGCAGCGACCGCGCGTGCAATCGTTCCGCCCATGCCGAGCGATTCATCGTCCGCGTGCGGCGCGATGACCAGAATGCGAAGCGGCTCTTTTGGTGGTGTCACGATTTATGCTCCGCCAAGAATGACATGAGCGCGCACATCGCTCTTTGCACAGGACCAATCCGTTGCGAGGATTGCGCCGTCCCCGCAGGAAATGGCAAGCGCGTTGCCGCGCTTTTCGATCACCTGCCCGGCGATCGCCGCGTGGCGCCGCGCGTCGGGCCAAAGTTCGGCAGTAAAAATCGTCAATGTCTCGCCATTCAAAGTCGTGAAGGCGCCGGGATAGGGCCGCGTTGCTGCGCGCACCAGCCGTTCGATCGCGCTGGCGGGCAGGCGCCAGTCGATCCGGCCGTCGGCCTCTGTCCGGCGCGCGGCGTAGGTGGCAAAGCGCTCGTCCTGCGCCATGCGCGGCGCTTCTCCGCTGGCGATGGAATCGAGATTGTCGCGAAGCAGCGCATCGAGCGCGCGCATGTGGCGCGCATAAAGCGTGGTCGCGGTTTCGTCGTGTGCGACATGCAGGAATTTCTGCGCAAGGATCGGCCCGGAATCGACGCCATCATCGATCCAGAAGAGGGACGATCCGGTGATCTTCTCATCCAGCAGGATTGTCCACGGAATGACCGCGCGCCCGCGCAAGCGAGGAAGCAGGGCCGGGTGATACCCGATCACGCGCCCGCCGGCCGCTGTGCGGAATTCCGGCTTGCAGATCTGCGACCAGCCGATGACGAACGCATAGTCTGCGCGGATCGCCGCGACCGCCTCAATGACGTCAGCCGAGTTCGAGTTCGGCGCGGCAATCAGCCGGGCGCCGCATTCGGCCGCGTCCGCCGAAAGATCGACGAAGTCGGAATGGCGCGCCGCCAACGACGCCGGCAGTGTCACGACCGCGCAAACTTCCCAGCGCGGATTGGCGGCAAGCGCCTTTAGCGTCACCCGCGTACTTTCGACGGCGCCAACAACGATCGCCTTCATTCGCCCGCCTCCGCGGCCCGCTTCAGTTTCTCGCCAAACACGATGACGCCAATTGTCTTGATGATTATTTTGATGTCGAGGCCGAGCGACCGGTTCTGGACATACCAAAGGTCGAGGGCAAGCTTTTGGCTGTCGCTGAGCAGCGTGTTGCCGTTGACTTGCGCCCAGCCGGTCAGGCCAGGGCGAACGCTGAGGCGCTCGTCGCCGGCGGCGCCGAGATTGGGAGCTGACGCCGGGAGCAGGGGCCGCGGACCGACAAGGCCCATTTGCCCGACAAGGATGTTCCAGAGCTCTGGCAATTCGTCGAGGCGCGACCGCCGCAAAAAGCGTCCAAGGCCCGTGACACGCTCGTTATCGCCGAGCAGGCGGCCATCGGCGCCGCGCGCGTCCGTCATGGTGCGGAACTTCACCATCCGGAACGGTTCGCGCTCCAGCCCTGCGCGCTCCTGAACAAAAAAGACAGGGCGCCCCATCGTCGCGAACACCATCACCGCAAGGATCGCGATGAGGGGCGCGCCAACAACGAGGCCTGCGCCGGCCGCCAGCACATCAATGATGCGGCGAAGGCTGTCGGCTTTGGAAGACACTTGCGCCTTGGCGCTGCGGGCGGCCTCTCCTTTCAGTCCCATCGTCCGCAAGACAATCGCATTGACGATTTTGACGTCGAATTTCTGTTCCGCGCGGCGGCGCGAAGCGCGGCCCATGGAGGCGATAAGGGACGGGTCAACGAGGAAGCGCTCCATCGCGGCCGCCAGCGCCGTCGCGTCTTTCGGCGGGACGATGAAACCGTTTACGCTTTCTTCGACCGTCTCGCGGCAGCCCGGCATGTCGGTCGTGACGACCGCACGGCCCGTCGACATCGCCTCGAGGATCGACCGCGGCAATCCTTCGCGGTGCCAGGACGGCAGCACGAAAACGCTGGCTGCGGCGAGAAACGGGCGGACATTCGACGTCTCGCCGAGATACTCGACAATGCCTTCTTGTTTCCAGGCGTCGAGGTCGTGCGCATCGATGCTGGCCGGGTTGGCGTCGAAAGGGCCAAGGATCTGAAAACGCGCATACGGCCAGCGCGCCCTCAACTGGCGTGCGGCCTCGACAAATTCATAATGGCCTTTGTCGCGCATCAAGCGCGCAACGATCAAAAACACCGGGTTGCCAGACGTTGCCGGAGACGCGGGATAATCATTGGTATCGACGCCCGATCCCGGCACTTGGACGACGCGCTGGCGCGTCAGGATGCCGTGGCGGCGCATTTCCGCCTCGTCGTCGCCGTTAAAAACGAACACTCCTTCGGCGCGCGCGACGCCGGCGCGATAGAGCCAGGAAACAAGCCGGCGCAGGAGCGCGTTCTTGTTCTCTTCGCTGAACGTAAATCCAAGGCCGCTTTGCATGGCGAAGAAGCGCGGGCTACGCGTTACGCGCGCGGCAAGCCCGCCATAGATGATCGGCTTTTGCGTATAAGCGAGCACGATGTCCGGCCGCTCTGCGCGAAAGATTGCGGCAAGCGCGCGAAACGTCGCAAAGTCGCTCAACGGGTTGGTCGAGGCGCGCTGCATGGGAATGCGGCGAAAGCCGACGCCCATCGCCGCCAGTTGCGCGATCGTTTCCGCATCGTCCTCAGGCGCACACGCGATCACGTCATTGAGGCCGCCCTGCGTCAAATCTTCAAGCAGCGACCGGCGAAAATTGATCAGCGACCTCGTCAGGCTGGCGACAACGATGATTTTCATAGCCGATGACCTGTACTGACCACTGAGGCCAGAAGCTCTGCATACTGAGCGCGCACAGCGTCCAGAGAATATCGCTCAGCGATGCGCGCGCGTGCGGCTACGCCGAGCGCCTTGCGGCCTGCGGGATCGAGCCGCAAGAGTTGTAACAAGCCTTCGGCAAGGGCGGCCGCATCGCCCGGCGGCGCAATTGCGCCCGTGTCGCCGATGATCGTCGCGCTGTCGCCAACATCGGTCGCAACGCAAGGAACGCCCGCCGCCATCGCTTCACCAAGAACATTCGGGAACGCCTCGCCCCAGCGCGAGGAGAGCGCGAAGATGTCAACGCCCGGCAGCCAGACTTCCGTGTCCGTCCGGTGTCCGCTCAGCACAACGCTGCCTGACGGCAGCGTGGCGATCAGGTCACGGATTGTTTGCGGCGGCGCATCAAGCCCGTCGCCAACCAGCAACAAACGCGCCCGCCCGCCGCGGTCGAGCAGGGTTCGGAACGCCGACAGCAACGTCTCCTGCGACTTCATCGGGTGCAGCCGCGCGACCATGGCAATGACGGGGGTGTCGCCCTCGAGGCCAAAGGCTTGCGCAAGCCGCGCGCGCGCGAGCGGATCGGGCGCGAATTTCGTCATGTCAAAACCATTGGGAATGACATGCGCGCGGTCCGTCTTGAAGCCGAGCGCCGAATATTGGCGCATGGCGACGTGAGAATTGTAGATGATCGCGGCGGGAATGGCTGACAGCCGCGCGCAAAGCCGCAAGATGGCGCGCGTTTGCAACGGCTCGTGGCCGATGTCGGTAATCGAGTGGCGGATGTTCCAGATCAGCGGCGGCGGGTCTTTCAGCCCGAAGCGCGCAAGCGTCAGGGCAAAAAACGCATGATGCATCCAGCCGACGACGGCATCCGGCCGGCGCGCCGCGATCATGGCGCGCAGCCGTGCGAGGGCTGCGAGCGAGGGCGCGCCGCGCGCCATCCCAAGCGTCTCGACCGCGTATCCAAGCGTGCGCAGCCGCTCGCCTGTAATGCCGGGCACAACCATCGAAACGATATCAATGTCGGCAGGCGCTAGCCCTGTCGCGAGCTTCTTCAGCATCTTCTCGGCGCCGCCGACGTTCAGCGCCGTAATAACGTGCATGGCGCGCAGTTGCGCCGGCGCGGCGTTGCCGGCTGGTCGCGCGGCCGCGTTGCCGGACGGTATCATGGCGCGCCAGCGCCAATGCCAGCATCGATCAACGGCGCCAGTTCGCTGCCCTCGCCAATCGTCCTGATCGCGCGGAGCCGGTTGCCGGCGTCCAGCTCATAAAATGCGCCGTGATGCCCGGTGTTGTCATTCGTCCTGACGATGAGGAGGATCGCGCCCGGTCCCGACAAATAGGATTTCAACGTTGCGAGCGCGCCCTTGATCGTCGCCTCATCGAAATATTCGCGGTTCAGGACGTTGGCGGCGCGGATGAAGTCGAACCGCCCCGCAAAAGCGGGATTGGCTTTCAGCAAATCGTCTTCAACGACAGTGATCGCGGGGTTGGATGCGAGCCGTGGATTGATGAGCGCAATGCGTCTGGCGGCCGCCGTTCCGCTGGCAACGGCCTTTCTTGCCGCATCGGCATAGCGGGTCTCGATCGCCGATTTGACGAACGCCATGCCGGTGAACTGATCAAGGCGGCGCCGCCATGGGCGCACGGCAAGGCCGCCAATGTCGTATTGCAGCACATCGCCCGCAGAATCGATCAGCACCCGAACATTGGGGGCAACATCGACAATCGAGGCGTAGATCGACAGGTCCGTCGCGGTCAGCGCCGGCGACAACCCAGCATTTTTGAAACTGTCGAACAGCTCCGCTGTCGTCACGCCCGAGGAAATGCCGATATCGAGCGCGCCGTTGAGGCGCCGGCCGGGCGCCGTCAGCAGTTCGATCGCCGTAACGTTCAGCGCATCGAGCCGGCCGCGTCCGGTCTGCTTGGAGTTGCGGTTGCGCACCTTCAGCGAGCGAAAAAACCGCGCTTCGTCCTGCGCCGAGCTTTGCCGGGCCGGGTCCAGGAAAAATTTTGTTGCCGTCAGCGCCACTTATCGTTCCGTTTCATGGTTGCGGCCCTTGGATAGACGCGAGGCGGCGCCTTCTTCAACCGCGTGCGCGTAAAGTTCTGTATGCCGCCGCACATATTCACGCATGCTGAAGTGTTCCAGCATACGGGCGCGGGCGTTAAGGCCGATTGCGCGCCGCTCTTCGGGCGTCAGTCGCAGCAGCCGTTCCAGCGCCGCGGCGACGGATTCGGTATCGTTCGGGCGGGCGACAAGGCTGGCGTCGCCAACGACCCATGCGCAGTCGCCGATGTCGGTAACAATCGCGGGCACCCCGCAGGCCATCGCTTCAGCCGCCGCCAGTGAAAAGGATTCGCCCCACGAAGACGTCATCGCGAACGCATCGAGCCCTGGTGCAATGTCCTTGATGTCCGTCCGCACCCCGAGGATCGACACGCGATCGCCGATCCCGAGATCGTGCGCGCGCCGGGAGAGGACGTTATTCTCGTGCCCATCGCCGATGAAAAGCGCCTGCACGTCAACGCCGCGGCCGGCGAGTTGCGCAGTCGCCTCAACAAGGCGAACCTGATCCTTCATCGGGTGGAACCGCGCGAAATTGCCGATGATGAGCCGCGCGTCGGGGATGTCGATCAGAGCGCGCAGCCGCGCGCGCGCAGAAGCGCCAGGCGAAAATTCATCGCAATCAACGCCGTTCGGGATGACAACGCGGCGGCGCGTGTCAAAGCCGTAGCGCTCATGATGATCGGCAGCGATCCGCGAGCAATACGATATCGCAAAGGCATGCCGCGACATGCGCGCCAGTGTCTTGATGACTGTCGCCGTCAGCGGCTTCTCATTCTCGATATCGTGCAGCGAGTGGTGAATGCTCCAGATCACCGGCGCCGGCTTGCCGTTCGCCATGGACGCGAGCGAGGCGACCAGATTCCCGTGATACATCCAACCATGATAGAGTTGCGGGACTGTGGCTCTAATAGCGCTGCGCAACCCGATGAGGTTGGCCGGATAGAGCTTGCCGGGCGCCATGTCCATCGACGTGACCGGTATGCCCCGGCGCTCGATGTGGGCCGCGATTGGCCCGGGCGTCATCAGCGACACAACCGAGGGTTTGAACCGGCCGGCGTCCTGATGCGCGAGAAAGCGCATCAGCATGATCTCGGCGCCCCCGACATTAAGCCCCGTCGTGACATGCAACACACCGGCGGCGGCCATTGAGGGGCAATATCCCTTGGGAAGATGTAAATCGTCGAACCTAAATGCCATGTAATAATCAACCGGTGTCGCAGGTCGAGTGGGAAGCAGCAAAAATCATGCAGGCGCGAAGACTGGCAACGCCATTCTGGGACAATGAGGCGCGGCATTGGTTATTTAACGCACTGAATGCGCACAACGGTTATGAGACGCTGTTTCGTCGGGAGAGGCCAGTTAATGATGCGATGCAACATAAAGCGTTTTTTTTGCTGCGATTGCGAAGTTTCGCGTACTTGGGGCGTTCAGATCGCTGATTCGCGCTACGCGTGCGCCGTATGTGCGCCCCTGAATTTATAAGGATCATTTCGCATTTGACCGTTTGACGTTGATGGAATGTAAGGTTACTCTCGTGTTAGTGATCTCGCAGTCGCAACATTAAATGAGCAGGGGTTCAGGTCAAAGTTAACGACGGCACGATCATTGCGCCAACGCGTCCTAGGTTGGTGAGTTGTTGGGGAAAGTCGGGGAGAATGAGTACCTCTGTTTTGAAACGGACCACTGCGCTTCGGCGTAGCGGCAAACACGCGATGCTGCTTTGCATCGACGTCGCTGCCTCACTCGCGGCAATTCTGATTGCCGGCGTTGTGACCGCCGATGGGCCTTTGGAGCTTTCGGCAATGCTTCGCGGCGCCTGGACGCTTGGCGTTCTGGGCTTCAGCGCGGCGATGATCTTTTATCTTGTCGGCCTCAGTACGCGCTTTTGGCGCTTTGTTTCGATCGTCGATCTGTCGCTGATTGTTGCCGCATCGGTTCTGCAGGGCATCGCAATCTATGTGCTGCTCGAGATCGTTCTCGGCGCTGAAATTCTGCAAGCGGATTTCTACCTGCTGCAATTCCTGCTTGCGGCGACTTTCATGTCGCTCGCGCGGGGAATGCGCCGCTTTGGGCCGCAAGCGATCGGCGTTCTCAATCTCAAGCTCCGCGGCTCCGCGATTATTGCCGGCCCGGCAGCCTTGATTGCTGGCGCGCCGGACGCGGTCGAACTTGTGCTGCGCCAGCGTGAAATCGGCATGATCGACGGGTTTGAGCCGATAGGCGTTCTCGATGAGGGCGAGGCTGACTTGCGCCGCCGGCTGCGCGGCGTGCCGATCCTCGGCGGGCTTGGCGCTTTCAACCGGGTGGTCTCTGACCTTCGCCTGCGCGGCGCGGCTCCCGAAGCGCTCGTTATCGCGGCCAGCGCGTCGGAAGCTGTCAACGCCGAGTATTCAAGCCTTGCCAGCCGCGCGACAACGCTCGGGCTTCGGGTCATCCGCGCCTCGCGCGCTGCGCCCGACGACAACGGCGACAGCAAGGTCGTGCTCAAGGACTTCGATTTGTCCGAGCTTCTTGGCCGCCCGCCGGTCAAACTCGATCATCTAGCGCTGGCCGGGTCTATCCGCGGCCGGAAGATCGTCGTCACGGGCGCTGGCGGATCGATCGGCAGCGAACTCGTTCGCCAGATTGCGAGCTACAGCCCGGCGCGGATCGTTCTGATCGAACTTTCCGAATACAATTTGTACCAGATCGAGCACGAGATCCGGCAGAATTTCCCCGATGTCGATCTGGCGCCGGTTCTTGCCGATATCCGCGACCGCGCCAGCATGATGCGCATTTTCGAGACGGCGTTGCCCGATCTCGTCTTCCATGCCGCTGCGCTGAAGCATGTGCCGCTGGTTGAATTGAATCCGTGCGCAGGGGTTGCGACAAACCTCATCGGCACGCGCAATGTCGCCGATGCGGCGCGCAAGGTTGGCGCGCTCGCGATGGTGCAGGTCTCGACCGACAAGGCGGTTAACCCGATCGGCGTCATGGGCGCAACCAAGCGGCTGGGCGAGCTTTATTGCCAGGCGCTCGACCTTGAGAGCAAAGGCGGGACGCGCTTCTTTACGGTGCGCTTTGGCAATGTGCTCGGCTCAAGCGGTTCGGTCGTGCCGCTGTTCCAGCGCCAGCTTCGCAACCGCCTGCCGCTTACCGTGACGCACGAAGACATGACGCGCTTCTTCATGACCATTCATGAAGCGGTCAGCCTGACGCTTCATAGCGCGCATGCCGGCCTTGCGAACAACACCAAACTCGGGCGCATCTTCGTGCTCGATATGGGCGAGCCTATCCGTGTCGTTGATATTGCGCACCGGATGATCCGGCTGTCGGGTCTTGAGCCTGGCGTCGATGTCGATGTGAAGTTCATTGGGACGCGTCCGGGCGAAAAACTCTTCGAGGAGCTCTTCGACCATAAGGAACAACGACTCGCATCGAGCATTGACGGCGTGTTCGAGGCCGACCCGGTCGCCGTGCCGCTGGCGTTGCTTGAGCGCGCGGCCGAGCGGCTTGCGGTCGCGATTGCCGCCAATGACGAGCAAACAGTCCGCCGCGAGATCTTTGCGCTGATTGATGTTGGAAGCGACGCTGAAGACCAAAAGCCTGCCAATGCAGCGCCAACAATCGGCATTATCGCAATGTCGCCAGGGCGCACGTCCTTGAATCCGGCGGGCGCGCACTCTGTTGGCATTCCGCTTGCAGCCAACACCCAGATGAGCGGCCGGACTACGGGTCAGTCGACAGGTCAGAAAAGCGCCTCTGCGGGAGCCCCGTCATGAGCAGTCTTGAACGCATCAATACAACGAGCGCCGCGGCAATCGAGGCGGGGCTTGCCGCGAATGACGCCCCGCGCTTTCGCGCTATTCGCTCGCGCTGGCCCGTCTATGAAGAAGATGAAGTGCAGGCCGTAGCCAAGGTTTTGCGCTCGGGCCGCGTGAATTCCCTTCAGCATGGCGATCAGTGCCGGAGTTTCGAGACCGCGTTCGCTGACAGCTGCGGCATGCCGTTCGGCATTTCGCTCGCCAACGGCACCTTAGCCCTCGAACTTGCCTTGCGCGCCCTTGGCGTCGGCGCCGGCGACGAGGTTATCGTGACTTCGCGCAGTTTTATCGCTTCTGCGAGCTGCGTCGTTAACGCGGGCGCGACGCCGGTTTTTGCCGATGTCGACGCCGATTCCCAGAACCTCACCGCCGCATCGGTTCGCGCGGCGCTGACGGACAAGACCCGCGCTGTCATCCTCGTTCATCTTGCCGGCTATTCAAGCGAGATGGACGAATTGTGCGCGCTTGCCGCCGAGCATGGCCTCAAGCTGATCGAAGACTGCGCGCAGGCGCATGGCGCAACGTACAAGGGCAAACCTGTCGGCTCTTATGGCGACGCTGCGGCGTTTTCGTTTTGCACCGACAAGATCATGTCGACAGGCGGCGAGGGCGGCATGCTGCTGCTTCGCGACGAGGACGTATTCCTGCGCGCCTGGTCCTACAAAGATCACGGCAAGGATTATCGCCTCGCCATGCAAAAACCGACGGAGCCGCAATTCCGCTGGATGCACAATTCCGTCGGCACCAATTTCCGCATGACCGAAATGCAGGCAGCGATTGGCCTGCATCAACTCGCCAAGCTGAAGCTCTGGGTCGAAGAACGCCGCCAGCGCGCCCGCATTCTCGACGATATTTTTGCCGGCCTGAAAGTGTTGCGCGTACCCGCGGCGCGCAATCACATCGGCCATTCCTATTACAAATATTACCTCTTTGTAGAGCCCCGGCATTTGCGCGACGGCTGGTCGCGCGACCGCATCCTGCGCGAGGCGGCAGCGCTCGGCGCGCCGTGCCAGCCGGGCAGCTGTCCCGAAATTTATCGCGAACAAGCTTTCGCTGATGGCGCGGCGCCGGAGCATCCGCGCTTTCCCGTCGCGAAGGCTCTTGGCGAAACCAGCATCCTGTTGCCGGTTGACCAGACGTTGTCGCTTGGCGATGTCCGCGAAATGGGGGAGATCTTGCGCTACGTCGCGCAACAGGCGACCGCGTAGGAACCTCCGGCCCCATGCCTCAACCGATGACGGCCAGTAGAAAACCGCACTTTATCATTATCGGCGCCGTCAAAGGCGCGACGACGTGGTCGGCGCGCGCTCTCGCGGCAAACCCGCAGGTCTTTATTCCCGGGCCCGAGCCGCACTATTTTAGCAGCGAGTTCGAGCGCGGCCGCGGCTGGTATCTGAGCCTGTTCGAGGATGCGCCGGACAGCGCGGTTATCGGCGAGAAATCGGCCGACTATCTGGCTCACCCTGAGGCTGCCGGGCGGATTGCTGCATTCGCGCCGGACGCGCGCCTGATCGTCCAGCTGCGCAATCCTGTCGAGCGCGCCTATTCCGACTATTGCATGCTGTACCGGCGCGGGACGGTGCGCGCGGCCCCGGACGCCTATTTTTCCGCCAGCCGCCCGGCCGCCGAGAGCGAGCGCTTTTTGAACGGCGGGCTCTATGCCGGTCACCTGCAGCGATTTTTCGATCATTTCCCGCGCGACCAGATGCTGGTTCTGCTCTACGAAGAGATTATGAGCGCGCCAGTTGACGCCTATAACCGTATCCTCGCCCATATCGGCCTTGCCGCCGATGCGACGACTGTTTCCGCTGAGCGCCAGAACGACAGCGCCGCGCCGCTCCTGCCGCTCGCCATGCGCAGCGCGCTCAAGCCATTCAAGAACGCTGTGAAACCGTTGCGAGGCACGCCGTTATTCAAGGCCGTGCGCAGCGTCTTTGCGCGGGAAGTTTCCTATCCGCCCCTGGGCGCTGGCGCGCGCGATTTTCTCGACAACTTCTACCGCGCCGACATCGCCGCGCTGGAAGCGATGATTGGCCGCGACCTCCATGCGTGGCGCGCCGAGGCGCCGCCCGCAAGCGTGGCGCGTCGCGCATGATGGCGCGGGCATCATCGTGGCGCGGGTCGACGCTCCTCCTGATGGCGGGCGTTTTTTTTGCCGCCTATCAGGATTTCCGCCCTTACGCGATTTTGTTCACCTATAGCGATCTGTTTTACATACTCGGCGGGTTTGTTCTGCTGCTGGAGAACCGCATCAATTTACGCCCGCTCGGATCGTTTACGCCGCTTTGGTACCTGTTCATTGGCCTAATGCTGACGGGGCTCCTTGCCAGCAGCATTGCAAACGGCGTCGTCGATCGCTGGCCGATTGTCGCGGGGCAGTATTTCTTCGCCTATGTCTTGCTTGCGGTCATACTTCTCTCGCGCGATCCTGGCCGCTGGCGCGCTCTGGCATTCGCGTTTCTCGCCGGCATTCTTGTCATGGAAGTCGCGACTTTTGCGTTCTATTTCTATTTCGAGGGGGATTACGCCGAATTGACCCGGCGCTTTTCAAACCGGTTCATGACCGGCAATGGCCGCATCGGGTCTTTTGTCGGCAACCCGAATTACCATGCAGCGCTGATCGCGTGCACATTGCCATTTCTGTACTATTTCACGGCAAGAGGCTGGATGCCGCGCTATGCCGCCGCGCTCGCCCTTGGCGTGCTCGTGACGATGCTTGTCTACACGGCGTCGAATACCGGCCTTGCAGCGGCGGCCATGGTTACCGGCATTTTCGTGATCGCAGGGCGCATTCGACTGCGGCCCGCTTACATCGGCGCGGGGGCCCTCGCTGTGCTTGCGTTCATTGCCGCCGGCGCGCCCTTGCCGCGCGCGTTCGAGGCGCGCGTCGCGCCGGCCTTGACCACCGGCAACATCGAGGAAGCGGGGACGTTCCTCGGGCGCAGCGACCTCATTAAAGAAGCGTGGGATATCGCCGACGAGACGCTGCTGCTCGGTCTTGGCGTCGATCAGTATCGCGAAGTCAGCCGCGACCGCACGCCTGTGCACAATTCCTATCTGTTGCTGTGGACCGAGGGCGGGTTTCCGGCGCTGATCGGCTGGCTCGGCATCATTGCGGTCCTTGGCGGGTGCGGGGTTGCCGCCTTGCGCGACCGGCCGCTGGATGCTGCGCTGGCGCTCGGGGTCCTGGCGGTCTTTTGCCTCTTTTCGCTGGCGAGCCCGCACATGTACGCGCGGATCTGGATGACGCCCGTGCTGCTCGCGATTGGCGCGTGCTTCGTCGGGCCGCCCGCACTCCGCATCCCCGGCGTCAGGCAATCTCGATGACGCTGTGAGAATTATCGCGGGGGGTGTGGCTTTCATGTTGATATTCTTCGGTGAATCGCGGCCAGAAGGTCAGTGAAACGAAGCTGCGGGATAGCCCGCAGACGGATTGTCCGTTACTCTGGAACAAAATTGTTGAGCGCCCGCGCACCCTGCGGCGCCAAAGGCGGGAGGGTTTGATGACGGCTCGAATTTTAGCGGCGATTGCGGCCCTGGTCTTGAGCGCGTGCGCGTCCGCGCCGCCGCCATTGCCGGATGCGCCGAATGCGTCGGTCTATCTGCTCGGGCCGGGCGATGAAATTCGCGTCTCGGTCTTCCGTCTTGCCGACCTGACGAACACCTACCGGGTCAGTGACGCCGGCATGATTTCGATGCCGCTTCTTGATCCGATCAAGGCTGGCGGCATGTCGATCGACGAAGTGAAGAACGCGATCGAGGCGGCGGTGACCGGGAAAAACCTCGTCCTCAACCCGAGCGTCAGCGCCGAAGTTTCGCAATACCGTCCGTTCTTTGTGATCGGTGAAGTCAACAAGCCCGGCCAGTTCTCGTTTGCGCCCGGCATGAACGTGCTGACGGCGCTTGGCATGGCGGGCGGCCCGACCTTCCGGGCAAGCTCGGACAAGGTCGTCATTACCCGGATTGTTGATGGCAAGGCAATCACCGGCGCAGTGCGCCTCGATAGCGCCGTGCTGCCAGGCGACACGATCCGGGTTTACGAAGGCTGGTTCTGACGCCAGCCTTGAGGGGGGCCTGTCGATGACAATCGACCGCATAAGGATCAAAGCCGGCTTCTTCGCCGGGTCATGCGTCGCGGCCTTCGCGGCTGGCGCCGGCGCTAACGCGCAATCCGTTGCCACGCAAAGTTTCGAGCAGAAGCCGCCGCCCGGCTATGAGCGCCGCGCGCTGCATGTCGGTTCCGTCACCGTGATGCCGGAGGTGCGGCTATCGACAATCCTCGATTCAAACGTCTTTGCGACGTCCACGAATGAAGACGAAGACATCCTCTTTCTGGTCGAGCCCAAGGTGATGTTCGATCGCACCACGCAAGCGCTGAAACTGTCGGGCGAGGCGCATGCGACGGTGCGTCAGTACGCCGAGAACACTGGCGAGAACATCAATCTCTACGGCGCCAACGCGCGCGCGCGCTATCAGGCAACGCCGTCGCAAACGCTGTCGGCCGGCCTCGGATTTGAACGTACGTTCCAGCGCCGCGATGACCCCGAGCGTAACGACGACCTCAATTTGCCGTTGACGCCGATCGCCAATTTTTCGGCGGAGGCCGGCTATGGCTATCGGCCGGGGCGCATCGGCCTTGACGCGCGCCTCGGCCTTTTGAAAACGGACTACGACGAGCCGGTCGACGATGAGCGCGACCTTTCAAGCTATCGCGGATCGCTGCGCGCTCTCGCTGGCGTATCGAGCAAGGTCGACGTTTTTGCCGAGGTCTACGGCGTGTTGCGCGATTTCCGGCTGCCGCTTGATCTCAGCGGCGTTGACCGCGACGGCGAAACCTTCGGCGCCAACACCGGTCTGTCGCTCGATTTCACCGACAAACTCGAGGGCGAAGTTGGCGTCGGCATCTTCAGGGCGACCTTCGACGACCCGGCGCTGCAGGAATTCACTGGTCTTGGCCTTTCGGGGGCGCTGCGCTGGTATCCTCGTCAGCGCACCGCCTTCGTCATCGACGCGTTTCGCGGCGATGTCGCAACGAACCGCAGCGGCGCCAGCGGACGTGTCGATACGCGCGCGTCGGTGAAGCTTTTTCAGGAAGTCCGCCACAATCTTCGCGCGCGCCTTGAGGCTGGTTACCGGCACGGCGAATTCCGCTCCGGCAGCGGCCAGACGCAGGACGACCTCTCTGCCGGCGCCGCTATCGAATACATGCTGAACCGCCATATCGGCGCCGAGATCGCCTACACGTTCCGCAAACGCGACGCGACCGCCGCGCTTGATGAGTTCACCTCGCATCAGCTTGGCTTTGCGCTGATTGCGCGGTTTTAGGGCGGCGCGAACAAAAAACCTGCAACAAGTTCCATCGTCATCCACGGACTTGTTTCGTGGATCTGAAGCCGCAAGCGTCGGCGCCGGTTGCCTCAGACCCACGGGACGAGCCCGTGGGCGACAAATGTAAAGTTGGGATTGAAAGCCATTTGCTCCAGGCGCGCTGTTTAATAGTCAGTGCTCGTATCAATACGTACCGCGTTGACCGCATCTCATTAGCCGCCGTCATCCCGGGGCTCGCGCGCCGCGCGAGAGCCCGGAATCCATGGCGAGGCATGTGACGTGGTGCGACGCGGTCCCCGGGTTCCGGCTTCGCCGGCCCCGGGGTGACGGCACTTATGTGAAGTCCCGTCGCCGAAATTTGCCGTTAACCATCTAGGTCTTTGATCCGTCTACGAAACAAAAATCCGTCCCACCCCCTTGGCCAGGGTTTATACTGGCGGAATGGAAAACTGGTGCTTTCAGGGTCAATCGGCGGCGCACAGTGTTGGCGGCGGTCGCTTCAGCATGAGTGCGAATGCCGGAAATCCGAACAAATACCCGTCCCTGGGGAATGCCGAAAAATCCGCCGAGTGCGGACAAAATCGCTACACCCCAATGAATCCGGGGTTTGAGCTCAGCAGCGCCTGCCGGATCCTCCGCAAGATCCGCACTTCACCCGCCGTAATACCCGCCAGAGTAGCGCAGCATTTCGATAGCGGCGCCGCCCTCGATCATCACCGCGCCGATATCGCGTCCATCGTCGAGCGTGCAGCGGGCGACAATGCGCTGATAGCGGTCGCGGTCCAGCTCTTCGCAGGAAAGGATGCGATCTGCGACGAGCGCCTCCAGCGCTGCGGCCGCCTCGTCAAAGCCGGGCTCCCGGCGCTCCGGCGCATCGACGCCCCAAAGCCTGATCCGCGCTTCGACGCCGTCGAGCGTGAAGGTATCGCCGTCGATAATCCGCAGCGCGCGGCCCGTCAGCCTGTCCGGAGTGGCCGTGCCGGCTGCCGCAGAGGAAGCCGTCGGCAGGACAGCCGGTTCATCAACGAAAGCCGCCGGAACGGCAGCAGCTGCCGCGCGGAGCGCGCGCTCAGGCGGAGCTTCAGCGACGGGTTCGGGCAAGGCCGCCGGCGGCTGCACGAGGGTGATTGCGTCCTGCGGGGACTTGCCGGCCCAATGACCGCCAACGGCTGCGCCAAACGCCGCGCCCGCCAGCATGAGGCCCCAGCCGCCAGCGGACAGCAATGCCCGCGGCCGGCTCGAAAAGGCGCGCCGGCGCGGACGAAAGGCGATCTTCTCCCCGCGATTTCCCATGCGGGGATTGTGGCGCCACGGCGCCTAACATCGCGTCTTCAAGGCGGGTTGCATTGGAGCGGATTTGGTAATGATGCGGCGCCGCCGGGGCGAGGCGGCGCGCCGCTATTTCATCCGGTTACGGACATAGTCCGCGAACGCGGTCCCAAGCTCGCCCGATTTCAACCCGAGATCGACATTTGCCATCAGCCAGCCAAGCTTCGAGCCGCAATCGTGGATGACGCCGTCGCACAGGCACGCATGAAATGTCTCCTGCTCGTTCAGGCGGTTCATCGCGTCGGTCAGCTGAATTTCGCCGCCGGCGCCGGCACCTTGCGTTTCAAGGACCTTGAAAATCGACGGCTGCAAGACATAGCGGCCGATGATCCGGAAATTCGACGGCGCCGCCTCGGGCTTTGGCTTTTCGACCATGCCGGTCATTTCGATCAGATTGCCGCTGCGCGCCTTGGGCGCGATGACGCCGTATTTCGACGTTTCGCTGCGCGGCACTTCTTCAACGGCGACAAGATTGCCGCCAACTTTCTCATAAGCCTCGACCATCTGCTTCAAAAAACCCGGGCGCGTTGGAACAATTTCGTCGGGCAGCGAGACTGCAAACGGCTCGTCGCCAATGATATCGCGCGCGCACCAGACGGCGTGGCCAAGGCCCAGCGGCGCTTGCTGGCGCGTATAGGAAAGGTCGCCCGCGCGCGGGATAATGCTTTCGACAGCGGCCAGAATGTCGGTTTTTCCCTTGGCCTTCAGCGTCGCCTCAAGCTCGAAGGCATGATCGAAATAGTCCTCGATTGCCGCCTTGCCGCGTCCTGTTACAAGGACAATGTGCTCGATCCCCGCGTCGCGCGCTTCTGCGACGACATAGTCGATCAGCGGGCGGTCAACGACCGGCAGCAATTCCTTCGGGATCGACTTCGTCGCTGGCAACACGCGCGTGCCAAGGCCCGCGACCGGGATCACGACTTTTCTGATTCTGGCGCGCATCGGCCGTCAAATCCCCTCGCTGCGGTGTCAATCGCGCACCTTGTTGATCGGACTATCGATCACGTCAACGGTCTCGCTGATCGGCGCGAGGAATTCAGGCTCTACCCGCAGTTTTTCCTCAAGGCTGGCAAGACGCACTGCTGCGTTCGCCTCGAGGTCGAAATAGAAAAGGTTAAAGGGCTGCGCTTTCCATTTTGCGCCGTACCAGGCGCTGCGGCGCAAATAGGTCTGCCGAGGCGTATCGACAACCAGTATGCCGCGCTCGCATTTGGCGCCGACGGCGCGCGCAATTTTCGGCGGACGCGCGCCGAACGCGATCCCGGTCGCGGAAGCCGCGCCAATATGCCGTTCGGCCGGCTGATACGCCGTGCCGGTTGTCCACGACAAAGGGTTAACGCAGACAAGATCGAGCGCCGGCGCGGACGACAAATCCCCGGCGTCATCCCACAACAGCGAGCGGCGGCGCGCCCGCGCCATCTCCTCGTCAAAGCGCTCTTCGAAATCAACATAGGAAACGAGACAGCGCGTCTCGCTGGCGCTTTCACACGTCGGAAGGGCCGGCGTCATCTGCGCAAGGAAGGCGCCTGGCGCCGGAAAGCCGATCACATACGCCGCCGCGAGGCGCCGCCGCAGCGGGTTGGGCTCGCCCTGAAAATATGCGTTCAGGAGGCCGAGCACATGCAGGCCGCCCTGGCCGTAGCCCGCAAGGATCAGCGGCTTTTCCGGGTCCCGGGCGGCGAGAAACGCGTCGAACGCGCGCGCCACATCCTCGTAAGCGAGCTTGCGCGCCGCGAGCCCGTCATATTTGTGCGTGAACAGAGAATAGACAGTCGCCTCGCGATAGCGCGGGCCATAAACATCGCCGATTTCCAGAAACGGCCCGGCCTCATTGGGCGCGGCGATGATGCGGCGAATGCGGTCGGTCTCGTCATCGGTGACCGGCGCGTTCCAGCGCCGGCGCCGGTAATAGGTTGTCGAATGGACATAGAAGATATCAACCGCCTTCGACGGCGCTTCCGGCCACAGCAGCCACGCGCCGCGCGCGCCATATTCGGGGGCCGGCGGCGGCGTCGTGATCTGGAACGGCGTACGGGGGCTCATGACAAAGCGGAAAAGGCTGTCCTGAAAGACGATCCCCAAGGCAATGACGGCCGCCCCGGCAAAGCTTGCCGCGATCACGCCGGCCGAGGGAAACGGCCGCTTTGTCCCGGTCGAGGCTCGCACAATCGCCATGCCAGGGACCTTATTCGGTCAAATGACCGGGATAAACCACGAAATGACAGGCCCCTGAATTGCGGGGCGCGCGCGGCGCCTGTTAAGGCATCTCGCGATATCTCCCTAACCGCCGCAGACCGAGCGCCACTATGACCGACGATAGCAAATCCCCCCCGCCGCCAATCGAGACGCCGCTCATTCGCCCGGCGAAGTCGAGCCTCGTTTCGGGGCTGCGTTCGAGTTTTATCGCCGGCATCGTCGTTGCCGCGCCGGTCGCCATCACGGTGTCGATCGTCTACTGGTTCATAACATCGCCCATGCGCCAGCTCGACGGGTTCGTGCGCAACATCTTGCCGGCGGGCGACAGCCGCATTGAAACCATCACGCAGGCGATCCCCGGCTTCGGGCTTCTGGTCGCCATCCTGGCGATCGTCGGGCTTGGCGCCTTTGCGAAGAACTTTTTCGGCCGCGCGATGATCCGCGCCGGCGAGAAATTTCTCGACCAGATGCCGGTCATTCGCAATCTGCATCGCTTTTTCAAGAACGTATTCGAAACCGCGCTGCAGAAATCGGCGCGATCGTTCAAGGAAGTAGGGCTCATCCAATATCCGCGCGAGGGCCTATGGGCGCTCGCCTTCGTCATCGGGGATGCGAGCGGCGAAGTTGATTACCGCTTGCGCGCACACGATCTTATGGGCGTTTTTGTGCCGACTGTGCCGAATCCGACGTCAGGGTTTCTTATTTATGTTCCGCGCGCGGACTTTATGCCGCTGACGATGTCGATTGAGGATGCGGCCAAGGTCGTCTTCTCGCTGGGCCTCGTCGTGCCTGAGTTTTCCGCGCCTGAAGAAGCCGTACACAAACTTGAACAACTGGCGGCGAGCGCCGCCAATGAGCGCCGCGCCGTGCTGTCGCGGCTCGGCGGACGCAAGACAGACGCTTAGCCGGCGCGCAGCAATCTGATCGCATCGTCGCGCTTGAAAAGATAAAGCAGCGTGCGCAGCGCCTCGCCGCGCGGCGTTTCGAGCTTGGCGTCGCGCTCGACAATCATCGCCGCATCGTCGCGCGCCGCCAGCAAAAGCTCTCCGTGTACCGCGTAATCGGCAAACAGGAGGCGCGGAAGGCCCGATTGCGCGGCGCCAAGGAGATCGCCAGCGCCGCGCAAGCGAAGATCTTCTTCGGCAATGCGGAAGCCGTCTTCGGTCTCGCGCAAGATCCTGAGGCGCGCCGAGGCTGTCTCGCCGAGCGGGCTCTTGTAGAGCAGAATACAGCTCGCCGGTTTTTCCCCGCGCCCGACGCGTCCGCGCAGCTGGTGGAGTTGCGCAAGGCCGAAGCGCTCAGCATGCTCGATCACCATCGTGACGGCGTTTGGCGCATTGACGCCAACCTCGATCACCGTCGTTGCAATCAACACCGACAAGGCGCCCGCATGAAAGCGCTCCATCACGGTATCCTTCTCCGACGCCGGCATGCGCCCATGCACAAGGCCAATGCGCTCGCCATAAAGACCATGGAGATGCTGAAAGCGTTCTTCAGCAGCGGTGAGGGGGATTAGATCCGATTGCTCGACAAGCGGGCACACCCAATACGCCTGGTCGCCTTTTACAATCAGGCGTTCAAGAGCGTTGACCACCTCGTCGATGCGCTCGACAGGCAAAGCGCGCGTGTCGATGGGCTTCCTGCCCGGCGGCTTCTCGCGGATCGCCGTTGCATCCATGTCGCCATAGGCCGTCAGCGCCAGCGTGCGCGGGATCGGCGTTGCGGTCATGACGAGGAGGTCAGCGCGCACGCCTTTCGCTGCCAATGCCGCGCGCTGCTGCACGCCGAACCGGTGCTGCTCGTCAATGACGACGAGGCCAAGATCGGCGAAGGCGACGTCTTCCTGAATGAGCGCATGCGTGCCGATGACGAGGCTCGTTCTGCCAGCGGCAATGCTGGCAAGTTTGCGCTCGCGGCCTGCGCCCTTGTCGCGGCCGGTGAGGATGTCCAGCGCAACGCCTGCTTTCTCGGCGAGCGGCCCCAATGTCTCGACATGCTGGCGCGCGAGTATTTCCGTTGGTGCAAGCAGCGCGGCTTGCGCGCCATTCTCGATAACACGCAGCATCGCTAAAAACGCAACCGCCGTCTTGCCGGACCCGACATCGCCCTGAACAAGTCGCACCATGCGATCCGCGGACTGAAGATCGCCCATGATTTCGCCGAGCGCTATTTTCTGGGCGCTCGTGAGAGAAAACGGCAGCGCTTTGATCCCGCGCTCGACGAGATCGCCTTTCGGCGAAAAGCTGCGGCCCGCCGCCTTGCGCCGCGCCTTGCGGATCAGCGCCAGCGCCAGTTGATTGGCAAGCAATTCGTCATAGGCGAGGCGCAAAAGCGCCGGCGCCGTTGGCGCGAGATCAGCAAGCGATGTCGGCGCATGTGCGGCGCGAAGCGCTGTCAGCCAATCCGGAAAGGCATTTTTTGTGAGCCATGATGCATCCTGCCATTCTGGCAGCGGCGCCGCGCGCGCAAGCGCTCCTTGCGCGGCTTTGCGCATGACGGATGGCGCAAGGCCCGCGGTCAGCGGATAAACTGGCTCATACAGCGGCAGCGCTTCAGGGCTTGCCGGATCGGCGATATGGTCGGGATGCGGCATCTGGCGCGCGCCGTTGAACTCTTCGATCCGCCCGGAGACGATGCGCTTTACGCCTTGCGGCAGCGCACGCGTCAGATAGTCGGCGCGCGCATTGAAAAAGATGAGCGTGATAAAGCCCGTCTCGTCCGAACAGATCACCCGCCACGGAAGGCGCTTGACCGGCGGCGGCTGATGGCTGTCGACCGTGACTTCCAGCGTCGCGAGCGATCCGGCAATGGCGTCCGCAATCTTTGGCCGCTGGCTGCGGTCGATCACGCCGTGCGGGCGCGTGAACAGCACATCGACAATGTGCGGTCCCGCTGATTTTTCAATCAGCGCGGCAAGCCGCGGTCCGACGCCTTTCAGCGCAGTCACGTCGGCAAAGAGCGGGTTGAGAATGGCGGGCCGCATCGGTGCGCGTTATCCAATGCTTTCCTTGATTTGTCTAAAGCGCTATCGATCGGCAATGACCCTTCATCCTGATGACACGCGCCGCAAACGGCTCCTCCACCGCGCCCGCTATCGCGGCTTCAAGGAGGCCGACCTGCTGATTGGCGGCTTTGCGACCAAGTCGCTGGCGGCCATGAGCGACGCTGAACTCGATGCGTTTGAAGCGATCCTGTCGCTGAATGACCATGACATCTACTCCTGGGTCATCGGGTCGGCGCCGCCGCCAGCCAATGTCGATCCCGGATTGATCGATCAGATGCGGGCCTTTGACGCATCGCAGAGGCCATAGGGTTCTTGCCTTGATCCGGCGCGGTCGCGGGGCTAGGACGCGGCTTAGCCTTTCACGCGACCGCCAAAGCTGGCGGCCGCGCATTGGCGTTTGAGGCGAACGTTTATGGCGATGGCGTCCGGCGTTGCGGTGATTGCGGCAGACGAAGCCTGGCGCAGCGACGCGACTTTTACAATTCACGACGCGCCGGACGGCGCCGCTGCGATGGCGCTCGCCGAGGCTGCGGCCGCGCGGCAAAGCCTCGTCGTTCACATCGCCCGCGACGCTGCGCGCGCCGCCGACACGATGGCGGCCCTCGATTTTTTTGCGCCTGATATCCCGAAGGTTGAATATCCGGCATGGGATTGCCTTCCCTATGACCGTGTATCGCCATCGCCGGCGGTGTCGGCTGCGCGCATGGCGGCGCTGTCGCTGCTGGCGGGCGAGCGCATGCGCGGACCGCTCATCCTTGTGACGACGGTCAATGCCGCGATCCAGCGGACGCCGCCGCCGGTGATGATTGCAGGGTCAGCCTTTTCAGCGGCGCCTGGCGAAACCGTGTCGATTGCAAGGCTGACGGCGTATCTCGCCGCCAATGGCTATGCGCGCGCCAGCACTGTGCGCGAAGCCGGCGAGTTCGCCGTGCGCGGCGGTCTGATCGATCTGTTCCCGCCGGGCGCGGATGAGCCGATCCGGCTCGATTTTTTCGGCGACACGCTGGAATCCGTTCGCGCCTTCGACGCCGCAAGTCAGCGCACAACGAGGCAGCTTGCCGACGTTCGCCTTGCGGCGGCAACCGAAGTTCTGCTGACGGAAGAAACAATTGGCCGGTTCCGGGCGGGATTTCGCACGACCTTCGGCGCGGCTGCTGACGATCCCGTTTACGAAGCGGTCAGCGCGGGGCGCAAGCACGCCGGCATGGAGCATTGGCTGCCGCTCTTCTACGAGGCGACGGCAACGCTGTTCGATTATGTCGCGGACGGGCTGATTTTTCTCGAGCATCTGACCGATGAGGCGGTGGGCGACCGGTTTGCCGCAATCAAGGACCACTACGCCGCGCGCGCCGAAGACCTAGGCTCTGCGCGCCTGCGCAACAGCGAGTTTTCTGCGCCCTCTTATCGGCCTTTGCCGCCGGAAGCGCTGTATCTGCCTGCGCAGGAGTGGGGCCGCCGTCTCGATGCGGCGCCCGTCAGGCGCGTATCGCCGTTTTCGGCGCCGGCCGGACAGCGCGCCTTTTCCTTCGGCGCGAAACTGTCGCGAACGTTTGCCGCGGAACGCGCAACCGAAACCGTCAACGTGTTCGAGGCCGTCAAGTTGCATATCGATACGCTGCAGGCTGCGCGAAAGCGCGTCTATATCGCATGCTGGAGCGAGGGCTCAGCCGACCGCATGCGCGCGGTTCTTGGCGACCACAACGTCGCCGATATGGGGCATGTGAAAACCTGGCCCGAGGCGGCGGCGTCAAAGGCGCGCGTTGCGACAGCGCTTATCGGCCTCGAGACCGGCTTTGAGACAGCGGGCGCCGCTTTCATCTCCGAGCAGGATATTCTCGGCGACCGTCTCGTTCGCCGCGGCCGCCGAAAGCGCGCCGAAAATTTTCTGGCGGAAGCCTCAAGCCTGCAGATCGGCGACTTTGTCGTGCATGTCGATCACGGCGTCGCGCGCTACGCAGGGCTGAAGACACTCGACATTCAGGGCGCGCCGCACGACTGCCTGCAACTTGAATATGCGAGCGGCGACAAGCTCTTTCTTCCGGTAGAAAACATCGATCTCCTGTCGCGCTTTGGATCGGACGATCCGAACACCGCGCTCGACCGTCTCGGCGGCGCGGGCTGGCAGGGCCGCAAGTCGCGCATCCGCGCACGGATCAAGATGATGGCGGAGCAACTGATCGCCATCGCCGCAAAGCGCGAGATGAAGCAAACCGACATTATGGGTCCGCCGGCTGGCGTCTATGACGAATTCTGCGCGCGCTTTCCGTATGCCGAGACCGAAGATCAGGAAAACGCGATTGCCGACGTCATCGAAGATCTCGCCAAAGGCCGTCCGATGGACCGGCTCATTTGCGGGGATGTCGGTTTTGGCAAAACGGAAATTGCGCTCAGGGCAGCGTTCATTGTTGCGATGACCGGGCGTCAGGTGGCTGTCATTGCGCCGACAACCTTGCTCGCGCGCCAGCACCTGAAGAATTTCAGCGAGCGGTTCAAAGGATTTCCGCTCCAGATCGGCGGCTTGTCGCGTCTCATTCCGCCAGCGGAAGCCGCAGGCGTCAAGGCGGGCGTCATCGACGGATCGGTCGATATTGTTGTCGGCACGCACGCACTGCTGGCCAAATCGATCTCGTTCCGCGATCTCGGCATGGTCGTCGTCGACGAGGAGCAGCATTTTGGCGTCAAGCACAAAGAGCGCCTGAAAGAATACCGCGCCGACACGCATGTTCTGACGCTGACCGCGACGCCGATCCCGCGCACCTTGCAACTGGCGATGAGCGGCATCAGAGACCTTTCGCTGATTGCAACCCCGCCGATCGACCGCCTCGCAGTCAGGACGACCGTTGGCCCGTTCGATCCGATCGTTGCGAGAGAGTCTCTACTGCGGGAGCATTATCGCGGCGGGCAAAGCTTTTATGTATCGCCGCGCATATCCGATCTCGACGGCGTCGCGGAGTTTCTGACGCAATCGGTGCCGGAAGTGAAATTCAAGGTCGCGCACGGCCAGATGGCGGGCGGAGAGCTTGAGGACATCATGAACGCCTTCTACGAGGGCAAATTCGATGTGCTGCTGTCGACGACAATCGTTGAATCCGGGCTCGATATCCCAACCGCCAACACGATCATTATTCACCACGCGGATCGCTTTGGCCTGTCGCAGCTGTATCAGCTGCGCGGGCGCGTTGGCCGTGCCAAGCTCCGCGCCTATGCCTATCTGACGACGTCCCCGCGCAAGACGCTGACCCCCGCCGCTGAACGCCGCCTCAAGGTGATGCAGTCGCTCGATACGCTCGGCGCCGGATTCACGCTTGCCTCGCACGATCTCGACATTCGCGGCGCCGGCAATCTCCTTGGCGAAGAACAGTCAGGGCAGGTGAAGGAAGTTGGCGTCGAGTTATACCAGCACATGCTCGAGGAAGCCGTTCTGGAATTGCGCGGCGGCGAGGGCGCGCGCGAAGACCAATGGTCGCCGTCGATCAATGTCGGCATCGCGGTGTTGATCCCGGAGCATTACGTCGCCGACCTGAACGTCAGGATGGGTCTTTATCGCCGTCTCGGCGACCTGAGAGAGGATGCCGATATTGAATCGTTCGCGGCCGAGCTGATTGACCGTTTCGGGCCGCTGCCGGACGAAGTCGGGCAGTTGCTGCAGATCGTCCGCATCAAGGAACTTTGCCGCCGCGCCGGCGCCGGGAAGATCGACGCCGGACCCAAAGGCGCAGTCGTCACGTTCAGGGGTGACCGCTTCGCCAACCCGGCAGGCCTCGTCCGGTTTATTTCCCAGACGCCATTCGACATCAAACTGCGGCCCGATCACAAGCTGGTTTTCCAGCAGAACTGGCCGAACGAGCAGGCGCGCCTGAAGGGGTGCGCGAAAATCCTGTCGCAGCTTGCCGAGATTGCCGCGAAGGCTGCCTAAGCGGACGTCCGCGTGGCAGCCGCCGGGCTGCGCTTGCGGAGCTGCGACACAAGAGCGGCGACGACGCGCTCGATTTCAACGCCGGGCGCGCGTTCGATAGCTGCGGCGCGCACGTCAGCGATATCGAGCGTTGTGCGCGCCTGTGTTCCGGCGATGACGCCTTCAAGACGCCGCGCCACGCGGCCTGCGTCCTCGCCAACCGTTCCGCGCAGCATGAAGATGAGCGTCGAGGCGGTCAGCCGCGCAATCATGTCTTCCGCCCGGACAAGACGCGTCGCGGTTCGCAAGGCGTCGTCCAGGGCCGATTTCGCCAAGATACGCGTGAACGCCTCATTTTTGGGTTCAAGCGACAAGGCGGCAAAGGAGATCGCCCGGCCCGTCTGATCGGCGCGCCTTAGAACTCTTATGGCGTGCTGCGCAAACACTCTGGGGCTCGCCGCGCCGCCGGCAACGCCGTTTCCTTCCGGCGATCTCAGAAAACTCCGCATGCTGGAAGCCATCGAGGCGCGCCGCGTCAGCGTATCGAGCCGCCGGAACAAGTCTTCGCTCAACCGGCTCGCGGGCATTGTGTCGAGGCCGTCTTTCGCCGCCCGGCGCTCAAGCATCTCTTCATTGTCGGAGGCAATGATCACCGGTAAGCGGCTATGGTCGCGATGCCGTCGTAACGCCCGTGCGAGCGCGATCAAGAGATCGTTGTCGTCGCTCGGAATGAACACCGCACTGTCAAAGCCGCCATGATCGAGGGCGCGCATGGCCTGGCCCGCGGTAAAGACGCACGCGGCTGGCGTGGCGCCTGCCAGCACCGCGTTCGAGGCTGCGAGCACAATCGGAGAGGGTTTCCCGGCAATCAGGACACGGAGCGTCTCGAGCGGCCTCGGCGTTGGCGAGAATGCGACGACGCGCCCATCTGCGGCCAGTGTCTTGATGCGGTCGCCCGCTTCGTCGGCAAGCGCGGCCAGCCGCAACCGCTCACGGATAGCGCCGATCAGCGGCGCCGGGCTGTCGCGAAGAAATATTGTTTCGCCAAGGCGCGAGAGGCGCCGGCGATTGTCGCTCGAGGTTTCAAATGCGGCGGCAATCAAGACGCCGGCGCCAGCGCCGATGCGGCGCGCAGCCGCCACGATGTCGCTTGCGCCTTCGCTTGCCGGATCGAGCCCGCGCAGATCGGCAATAGCGATATCGCCGGGCGCGCCGTCCGCCTCGACGATGCGGTACTTCGCCGCGCGCGCCGCGTCGATGATGGCCGGCTGCGGCATCGAATTTGGTGCGCTGACCCAAACGATGGCCGCACGATCCTGTGCAGTTTGTTGGTTAATCATTCGTCCCGGACCATCGCGGCGGCCGTTTAGGGACGATTGTTCCTAGCGTCCGCCGCCGCGGCCCAAATTATTCAATTTGCGGGCCGATTGGTCGGGGTCGTGAAGTTTGCCGGTCGCCTTGGGCTTTTCCTTGGCCGAGACAGCGAGCAGGGTGGCGTCTTCGAGGCAAATGTCGGGCTCTCCCGCCGCCGGTAGGTCGTTCGCGATCGCGCGCTCCTGGTAGCAGGGAAGCGCGGCCAGAAACTCCTGCGGTTTATTGAACGGGCCCGCCTCGCGATAAAGCTGCGCAGTTTTGATGCCGACATAGCGCCAGTGCCAGGGTTCATAGGTTTCCTCGCCCGGCAGATATTTATTGCCCGGCGGATAGGAGAGAATGAACCCGAAACGGAAGGCGTTCTCGTCAAAGCACTGATACGCCTTGTCGCTCTGGCGCATCAGGCGGGCGTCGATGTCGATATCGGCGACCAGCCCCAACTGATGCTCGGAAACGCCGGGCGGCGTGACTGTCCCGCGATCGCCAATGCGGGCATAGA
This sequence comes from Parvularculaceae bacterium, assembly GCA_046154725.1. GTDB lineage: Bacteria > Pseudomonadota > Alphaproteobacteria > Caulobacterales > Parvularculaceae > Amphiplicatus. Next base: position 70,003 of record JBJXFO010000038.1, read on the forward strand.
GATCGCTTTGCGTTGCAAACGATCTGTATCCAGACCTCAAGCTGATGCGTTCGCCAGCTTCGGCGCGACACAGCGAGATCAGTTGCGCAAGGCGCGCCGGCAAATTTTCCTCGCGCGGATCGTCGTCAGGATCAGCCGCGAGGCGCAGCTTCATTTCGTCGAGATCGGCATTCTTGGAGAGCGGGATCGAAAAGCCCGCAGCAGCGACCAGATCCGCCGGTGCGTAGGACGCCGGCAACGGAAACTGCATCGACACCGGACGATCGATATCGAGGCGGCGATCGCGCACCTGGTTTGCCGCATAGCGTTGCGCGCCGAACGCGTCGCGGAAGAGCGAGCGCATATGCTCGTTCAGGGCTTGCGCCTCGGTTGCGCGCCCTTGCGCCTCATAGATGTCCGCGAGCAGCTTGATGTAAAGGCTCAGTTCAGGATTGTTCGCGCCCTTGGCTTTTTCCTGCGCGTGGAATGCGTCAAGATAGAGCTTCTCCGCATCGTCAAGGCGGCCCATGCGCTGATAGACGGGCCCGAGCATCAGCGCGATCTGCACCGTGTCGGCGTGCTCTGCGCCAAGGATGTCGCGGCGAATAGCGAGCGACGACGACAAGAGGCCTGCCGCCGCATAAAGCCCGTCTGGCTTGATGGCGAAATAGCCCCCTATTGTCGCCATGTCGTTCGCCGCGGCAAGTTTCGATTCGCGATTGCCCTCAAAAAATTCCGGATTGCCAGTCGGCTTCAGCGTTTCGGTGAAGAGCACGCGGGATGCGCTCACAAGCCGCGCGTAGAACGCCTCGATAGATTTATCGTCGGCCGCCTCGCCCCGCGACGCGACATCGCCGGAAAGATCGAGAAACTCCGCATACACGGCAACTGCGCGGCCAAGGTCTTTCGAATTAATGCGCGCGCGCGCAAGCCTGTCTTCAAGGATTGCGCGATCGACAACCTTGAGGCTCTTTGCCCAATTGGACGCCAGCGCCTCTTCATAACGATCAGCGCCCCGTTCATAGCGGCGCGAGTCGGTCAGGGTTTTTGCAACTTTGGCTTTGAATGGCGCCAGCTCTTCGGCGCTTGCGCCAGCTCTCGCGCGCAAGACGATCACGCGCTCGCCATGCGCTTGAGCAAGGCCCGGGTAGCCGCCTTTGCTCAAAGCCTCGAACCGGCTCTCTGCGGCCTCAGGGTCGCTCCAGACAGCGACGCCGTAGCCGGCCGCGTAAAGCGAGCCGAGCACCAGAAAGGCGCACGCAAACATCGGCGGCGGACGCAACTTCATTGCGGTAGACGACCCCCTCGTCGCACTATGCCCCATCATCCTCAAACGTATCACCTGTTTTCTGGAAGGGCGAGCCCGTGACAGACCGAATTTGCATGCTTATGCGAGGCGCTCAACTGAGGGGAAAGCATGATCGGAACCGGCCGGCGGCGCGTCTATCTGATGCGGCATGGGCATGTCGATTACTTTGCCCCGGGGGTTACAGACCCGCGCGTCGTTCGTCTGACGGACGCCGGGCGTGAGCAGGCGGGCGCGGCGCGCGATGCCCTCGCGGGCATCCACTTCGACATCGCCGTGCATAGCGGCTTGCCGAGAACGATCGAAACAGCCGGTATCGTCCTTGAGGGGCGAGGGGGCATCGCGGCAGCGCCGGAGCCGGGGCTTGAGGAGTTGAAAAGCGGCTGGCTGAACGCATCGAGCCGCGAGGAACTGGCGGCGCGCCTCGCCTTCTGTTTCGACGAAGCAGGCAGCCCCGGCGCACGCTTTCTGCCCGATGGGGAAAGTTTCGCTGACGCGGAGACGCGTATAACAGACGCTATGGAGCGGCTGATTGTCAGCGCCCTGTGGAAAACCGCGCTGATCGTTGCGCATGAGGGCGTCAACCGGATCATCCTCGGGTGGGCCTCCGGCGGGGGGCTCAAAACCATCGGCGCTTTTGAACAGGACCTTGCCTGCATCAACGTGATCGATCTTGACGTCACGGCGAGGGAGTTGACGCCCGGCCTCAAGATCGAGCGGGCGATCCTGAAATCCGTGAATGTGACCCCCTATGATTTCGTCAAGGCCGGGTTGCCGCGGACCAGCCTTGAACATCTGTTTGAGGTCGATTTTGGCCGCGGACGTCCGGACAAGGACTGGCCCGGCGACAGGACCGGGGCAAAAAACGTCACTTAAGTGTGGGCGCCGGGCCCTAGGCTGGCGCGCTCACAGGCGTTAATGTCTCAATACGGGTCTGGTAACAGTCAGGGGAACTCCATGAGCTACGGCATGAAGCGCGGGATCAAGGCGCCCGGCGAATTCGGCATTTCCGATATCTTCGGTCTCGGCCTTGCGGGCTCGGCGGGGATCGTCGCGGCGCTGGTGACCGACTACCAGCAGAAGGGCGAATCGTCGGCCCTTTACACCATCAATCAATGGGCCGTGAGCATCGCCACCATCCTTGGCTTCGGCCATGTTCCGCTGTGGACGGTTGTCGCTGGCATGATCGCCGTTGGCGCCGGCTCGGTTTTTTATTTCCAGCCGATTACGCGTCAGGGGGCCTTCGCGCAGGGCTTTGGCCTGCTGGCGGTGTTGATGACGGCGGTTCCGGCCGATCTTGCCGGGGGCCTTGAATCGACCGGCGGGAATTTGCCCGATCTCGAAACCGTCGCGCTTGAGCGCGAAGCCTCTCTCGCAGACCCGGTTTTGGGCGAACGCATCATGTCTGCGAATTTCACCGAATCGCGACCTGCAGAAGCAAACGCCCGTGTCACCGAGGTTCAGGCCATCGGAGTTCAAGACCGGCAAGCGGCGAAGTATGTCGTCGAACTGCGCGTTGTTTTCCCCAACGGCATCCCTGACGATGTCGATCAGATGATCCGCAACGGCTCGATGCGCGGGCGCCTCCATAACGAAGATACCGGCGAGACGTTCAACCTTTTCCGCAATGCGGGCGGCAATTTCATGGTGCGGAGCAATTCGCTCATCATCAGAGCCGGAGTACCGGCCCGTTCTGCGACCGCCAAGCTTTGGGTCCGGATTGAATGCGATGGCTACACGATTGAGGAAAAGTCGGAACAAGCCTCGCTCAGCGACCCGTTGAACTGGACGATTGACATGCGGGCAAGCTCGACGCCGCTGTTTATCCAGCGCCTGAACAGGTCTTACTGGTTCTGATCGTTCGGAGAACAGTTAACGCGGCTCCGCGTTGAGCCCTGGATCGCTGCTCGCATGCGTCCGGCGCGCTTCTTGCTCGTCTCGCCCGATCGTTCATTTTCAGAACGCCGGGAGCGCCGGACATGGGCCTAATTGAAACCGCCGCCAGCAGGGCGCGTAAGGCAAAGGAAGCCGAAGCCGCGGCCTTGAGGATGCGCGTGGAAAAGGCGCGCCTTGGTGAACGTCTCGGCAAGATGAAAGCCAAGGCCAGACCGGCCCTCGGGCCCGCGATTGACGCCGAGCAACGCGAATGGCCGCGCGCGCGCGGATATAATGTTGCCACGGCGTTAGTCGGCGTCGACCGGACCGTCTCATGCCGGATTGTCGATTGCGGCTACGGCGGCATGAGGATCGAATTTCACGACGATGCTCCGCAGCCGGAGGAGTTTGCGCTGACCGTTCCGACGCTGCGATTTGTCGGTATCGTTCGCCGCGCATGGCAGTCGAAGCGTCAGTGCGGCGTTGCAATCCTTCGCTGGAGCGAAACCGGCTGACCGGCGCGCCGCGTCGTTGAAACCCGCATTCGACGAAAATTTGCTCTGAATTGCTGCGCCGACGGAAATCGCCGCGAAACTTCCGCCATTCATGGTGGACGGTGTCTCGCAATTTTGACGGTTTTCAAGGGAGCGCTTTGTCATGCTCAATACCGATCGCGTCGCCATTCCGGCCCCGGTTGAGGTCCGCCTCAAACGGTCTGCGCAATTCGTCGATAATGTGATGGATTTCGCGCGCGAGGACCTGATCGGTTTCAAGCGCCCGCTCGCTGCAACGTTCGCCTTCACGGCGCCGCTGGTCATGGGGTTTGTCCATCACGCGGGCGGCCTCGAACACCTGCTTGAGGTCGGTGTCAGCTATCTTGTCGTCGGCCTTGGCGGTCTTTACCTCGTCGGCCGCCGCGAGTGGCCGGGACTTGTTGCCGAATTTGAAGAGCGAACCATCGAAAAGCGGCGCGCCACGGCGGATCTCAAATGCGGGTTCGGGGAATCCTCGTCGCTGAATCTGTCGCGTGCGCCGCACTATTTTGAACACGAGAATGGCGTTGTCGTTCTGGCGGATGCCGGCGACTTCAAGACGCTCGTTTTTCTGATCGACCGAGATTTTCGCGACGACCGGTGGAACGCTTATGTCAACGGCGAGCTTGACCGCCGCGTCTGGCGCTGGCTGCGCTTGCCGGTCAGCCGCGACATTGTAAAGTTCTCAACCGAAGCCTCCAAACTTGCACGCGCCAGGCCCGATGCCTCCCGCATCCGCTCAGTCGATGCGTGGGAGGCAATCAACGTCGCACTGGGCGAACCCATGGACGGCGCGCTGATCCACCAGCCCTTCGACGAGGTCGTCGACCGCGTCAGCCGGCTTTGCTGATCCCGAGACGACCGACCCTGCGCTGACAGCAAGTGCCTCAGTCGCGAGCGTTCTGGCGGCAGGCTTGTCTGGTTTAGCGGGGATTGCGCCCTGGGGTTGGCCGCATACGGTCGAGGCGCGATGGCTCGCTTGTGCCGATCCGCCGCCTTTCGAAGGCGGGCACAGCCTGCTAGACGCTCTGCATGACGACGTTGATCGACAAAACCGGCGCAGGGGCCATCCTCCGCCACCCGGAAAAGCAGAAACGCGCCGACACGCCGCTGTTGCGCAAGCCAGACTGGATCCGCGTCAGGGCGCCAACCTCCGTTGGCTACGCTGAAACGCGCGAGATCGTCCGATCGCGCGGCCTTCACACTGTGTGCGAGGAAGCGTCGTGCCCCAATATCGGCGAGTGCTGGTCGAAAAAGCACGCGACCATGATGATTATGGGCGACACGTGCACGCGCGCTTGCGCCTTCTGCAATGTGAAGACGGGGTTGCCGGGCCCGCTCGACGTCGATGAGCCGGCGAAGGTCGCATCCGCTGTCGCGGCGATGGGTCTTGCGCATGTAGTGATCACGTCAGTTGATCGCGACGATCTTGAAGATGGGGGCGCGGCGCATTTCGCCGCCGTGGTGCGCTCCATCAGAGCCGCGACGCCGGCAACCTCAATCGAGATTTTAACGCCCGACTTCCTGCGGAAAGACGGCGCCGCTGAAACCGTCATCGACAGCCGGCCCGACGTTTTCAATCACAATCTTGAAACCGTGCCTCGCCTGTATTTGTCGATCCGCCCCGGCGCGCGCTACTTCCACTCCTTGCGCCTGCTCGAAAAAGTGAAAGATCGCGACCCGTCGATGTTTACGAAGTCGGGCATCATGGTTGGGCTCGGCGAGGCCCGCGAAGAGGTGATGCAAGTGATGGACGACATGCGGTCAGCCGGCGTCGATTTCATCACCATCGGGCAATATTTACAGCCAACGCGCAAGCACGCTGGCGTCGATCGCTTTGTGGCGCCGGATGAGTTTGCGGCTTACGAGACAATTGCGAGAGCGAAGGGATTTCTTATGGTTGCCGCCTCGCCGCTGACGCGCTCCTCACACCACGCGGGCGAGGACTTTGCGCGGCTGAAAGCTGCGCGGAAGGCCAAAGCCTGACATGACCCGCATTCTTTATGATCTCGCGCTCGCCGATGAAGACGTGCGCCCAAGCCCCTTTTGCTGGCTTGTCAAATTCGCGCTCCTGCACAAGGGCCTGAAGTTTGAAACGCGGCCGGTGCCGTTTGCCGACAAGTCAAAATATCCGGATGCGGAGTATGGCAAGGTCCCCGTGCTGGTCGACGACGGCATGATGGTAAAAGACAGCCCCGTCATCCTTGATCATCTGGAGCGGAAGTATCGCGAGCGCCCGCTTGCCGCAACGCCGGGTGAGCGCGCGGCGGCAGCCTTTTACGGCGCGTGGCTTGGCGCCAGCGTCTATCCGGCGCTCCGGCCGCTGATCATGCTGAAGCTGTTCCATGCGGCGTTGCCGGCCGATCAGGCCTATTTCCGCCAGACGCGGGAGTTGCGCTTTGGCATGTCGCTTGAAGACCATGCGAATGCGCCGGACGCGCCGGCGCAGCTTGAAGCGGCGCTCGGCGTTCTGGCGGCGCCTCTTGCCGCGCACGATTTTCTCGGCGGACGCGAAGCCAATCTCAGCGACTATACGGTCATGAGCCCACTGATGTGGCAGCGCTGCGTGACCGATGCGGCTCTCTACGAGACGCCAAAGCCCGTCGCCCAGTGGCGCGAGCGCATGCTCGACCTCTTTGACGGCTATGCGCGCGCGTCGAAGAGCGCCGGCTGATCCGTGACGGCGCGCCGGACTTCGACCGATGTTCCGTATACTGCGGCCGAGATGTTCGCCCTCGTCGCCGATATCGAGCGGTATCCCGACTTCATCCCCTGGTGCGTCGCGTTGCGCATCGCCTCGCGCGAGACTGCCGGCGAACATGAGACGGTGCTGGCCGACATGGTTGTCGCCTACCGCGTTTTTCGTGAACGCTTTCGCAGCCGCGCGGTGCTGGCCCCGTCGGAAGGACGCATCACGGCGGAGTACGTCGACGGACCGTTTCGCACCCTGCGCAACGAATGGGCGTTTCGCGACAATGTCGGGGGCGGATCGACAATCGAGTTCCTCATCGATTTTGAGTTCCGCAATTTCGTGCTGCAAGCGACCGCGCATGCCGTATTCGACAAGGCGTTCTCCCGCATGACCGACGCGTTTGTCGCGCGAGCGGTGGAGGTTTACGGCCCGCGCGCTACAGCGCATTGAGGAGAAGCGCCAACGCCGTTTCCGTCGCGCGCGTGCGCACGCGGCCGCGGTCGCTGTCGGCAAAGACGCGCCGTTCAAGCCGCACCGGAGCGCCGCGCGCGGCAAGGCCGAACCAGACGAGTCCTACGGGCTTTTGGGGCGTTCCCCCGCCAGGGCCCGCAACGCCCGTCACCGACACCGCGATATCGGCGCGCGAGCGGGCGAGCGCGCCTGCCGCCATCGCGCGCGCGACCGGGCCGCTGACCGCGCCGTGCCGCGCGATGAGCGCACGCGCAACGCCGAGCATCTCTGCCTTTGCCTCATTCGAATACGTGACAAAGCCGCGATCGAGGACCGCGGACGCGCCCGGAACATCGGTGATCGCCGCTGCGATCATGCCGCCAGTACAGGATTCCGCCGTCGCAATCATCAGCCCTTCGGCGCCGGCCTTGTCGACGATGCGTTGTGCGAGGTCCCACAGACGGTGCGGCTGCGTCATGATGGCTGTCGCAGTTCATCGCCAAGGTTGGCGTCGGCGAGAAGCAGGCGGGCTTGCGACTCGTGCTCGGCCTCGACCAGAATGCGGCGGGGCAGGGCGCCGATCGAGCCGTCAACCGCACTCGCGTGCGCGTCGGCGACGAAATAGCGAAAGCCTGCCTCCTTCAGCAATGCTTCGACGAAGGAGATGAGCGCCAGATTGTTGGTGCGCAAGATCTCGGTCATGCCTCATCCGTCACTGGCAAGCGGACCGTCGCGGTGGCCATTGCCGCGATCCCCTCGCGCCGGCCGGTAAAGCCGAGCTGTTCCGTGGTCGTCGCTTTGACGGACACGCGGTCCGGCGCGATGCCGATAATCTCTGCGAGTGCGGCGACCATCGCCGCGCGGTGCGGGCCGATGCGCGGCGCTTCACAAATGATTGTCACGTCGCAATGCGTTACGGCGCCGCCGCGCGCGGCGACGAGGTCGCGCGCCGTTTCAAGGAAAATGCGACTCGGGGCGCCCTTCCAGCGATTGTCGGACGGCGGGAAATGGTCGCCAATGTCGCCGGCGCCTATCGCGCCGAGAATGGCGTCGGTCAGCGCGTGCATGCCTGCGTCGGCGTCCGAATGGCCCTTCAGCTTTTGTCCGTGCGGGATCGCAACACCGCACAAGACGACGGCGTTGCCGTCCTCGAACTGATGCACGTCAAAGCCGTGTCCGGTCCGGAATTCGTCCATCGCTTTCCTCCGCCCAAGAAGCACTTCGGCCATGCCGAAATCCTCCGCCTGCGTAATCTTCATGTTGTCAGGCGAGCCGGCGACAAGGCTCACCTTCAGCCCCGCGCGCTCGGCGACAGCTGCATCGTCGGTCAGCGTTTCACCGGCTGCGGCGCGATGCGCGGCAAGGATCGCCGCGAAGGCGAACCCTTGCGGCGTCTGTGCGCGCCACAAGCCTTCGCGCGGTATGGTCGTGTCGATGCCGGGATGCGCCGCGCCGTCCGCTTTCTTGATGGTGTCGAAGACGGGTAAGGCGGCAATTGCGCCGCCGCTTTGGCGCGCGGCCGCGATGACCCGCGAGATGGTCGCCGCATCGATAAAGGGCCGTGCAGCGTCGTGAATGAGGACGACATCCGGCGGCGCGGCGCTTAGGCTTTCGAGGCCGAGCCGGACTGAATCCTGGCGCTCGGCTCCGCCGGCGACCGGCGCCAGCAACTTGCCCCGGTCAATCAAGCTGGCCATGGATTCCGCATAGAGATCATAGTCGTCGGCGTGAATGATCACGCGGACGGCGGTGACCGCCGGGTGGTCCAGAAAAGCCCGCACCGAGCGGGCAAGCACAGGTTCCCCGCCGAGGTCGCGATATTGCTTCGGGCCGCCTGACCCGGCGCGCGCGCCGCGCCCTGCCGCGACGATGATGGCGGTGACGGCTTCAGTCATATGAATGGGTCGCCTGAACCAATACAACGACCGCGGCGTGCGGATTCAGGCGGCGAAGCTCCGAAACATCGTTGGCTTCAAGAAGATATATCAGCTGGCGGAATGTCGAGGTCAAAACGTCCGGCAGCAAAGAAAAGGAGCTCATTCAAAGCCGTCTTTGCGCTTTTCTGAAGGCGGCCCCATTCGGAACAAGGGCAGCCGCGCCGGCGCCGCGCTTGGATATCACGCGCTTGGCTATCAATTGGGTGACGTCTGCAAGGCAGGTCTCAAGTCGTTCGCTAAAGCGCGATTTGACGTCTTGGCCAGGCCACTTTTTGGAGTTGGTCATGATCGCCAGTCCTATGACTAGTGCTTGTTTGTGGTCAAGGCGCGGCCGGTCGCCGACGCTTATTGAGCTTCAACTACAAGGGCAGGTCTCGACGTCGAATTCGTGATTTTTCTACAACAATGATGCTTGCCTTGAGCTGTTCTTCGGGAACCGACCGCAGCACGTCCGCCAAACGGGCAACAACCTCCGCCTCGTTCCATTCGCCATCGCGAAAGAGGATGACGCTCGGGTCAGTTGTTTTCATTGCTGCAAGTAAGCGTGGATAGTCGAGATCGGCCGTAATTACTGTGCGACCTTGAGAACGCGCGATTTTGAGGATGTCGGCGTCTGTTGCCCGCGCCAGACCAAGCGCCGAAGCGTGCGCCGCGTCGTGCCCCTCGCCATGCAACCATGTCGCCAAAGCTGGCGACAGAGGCATGTCGATCAGGAATTTCACTTGGCGGTCGCCAGGACTACGGTCTCATCTTCCGCCAGATCGGCCGCATAGCGGAGCGCAGCGTCGATATCCGCGGCCTCGAGGTACGGATAACTTTTCAGGATTGCCTCTTTGCTTTCCCCAGCGGCCAGCAAACCGAGCAGGCGCGCCACGGGGAAACGCAAGCCTCGGATGCATGCCTTGCCTGTACAAATGGCTGGATCGACTGTGATGCGGTCAGGGAGCAAGTGCGATACCTTCAGCGATATGGCATAGGTGAAGGTGGCCAGAAGCAAGGTCAAGCGTTGATAGAGCAGTGAGTATTGAATTATGGCGCTCCAAATCGGCCCCATCCCCCTTGTCAACGCCGTCGCGGTCGCGCCCATGTCGGGCGTCTCCGATCTGCCGTTCCGGCGCGTCTGCGCCTCGTTCGGGGCGGGGCTCGTCGTGTCGGAGATGGTTGCCAGCGCCGAACTGGTGAAGGCGCGGCCCGATGTCGTGCGCCGCGCGGAAGGCGACCCGGCGATCCGGCCGTTTGTCATGCAGCTTGCCGGCCGCGAGGAGCGCTGGATGGCTGAGGGCGCGGCGCTGGCGGAGGCAGCTGGTGCGGACATCATTGATATCAATATGGGCTGCCCGTCGCGGCAAGTGACGGGTAAAGCCTGCGGCTCGGCGTTGATGCGCGAGCCTGAACTGGCCGCGCGGCTGATCGCGGCGACGGTCAGGGCAACGTCCAAACCCGTAACGCTGAAAATGCGGCTCGGCTGGGACCGCGATTGCCTCAACGCGCCGGAGCTTGCGCGGCGCGCGCAAGACGCCGGCGTCCAGCTCGTGACCGTGCACGGGCGCACCCGCAGCCAGTTTTATAAAGGCGCGGCCGATTGGGCGGCAGTGCGCGCGACAAAGGAAGCGGTATCAATTCCCGTGCTCGTCAATGGCGATATCGAGACACTTGGTAATGCGCGCCTTGCGCTCGCGCAGTCGGGCGCCGACGGCGTGATGATCGGGCGGGCGACCGTCGGCAAGCCATGGCTCGCCGGCGCCATGGCCGACGCGCTGGCGTGCGGAAGCCTGTGCTTGACCATGCCGCCGCCAGGCGTTCGCCGCGATGCCGCGCTCGCCCATTATCGCGATGTGATCAGGCACTATGGCGACGCGCTGAATTGCCAGGGGCTGGGCGTGCGCGTCGCGCGCAAGCATCTTGCAGGCTATCTCGACCTCGAACTCGCCCTCATGGAAAACGCGGATCTTTCGATGCTCAGGGGCGTGATCTGCCGATCGGTTGACCCATCGGAAGTCGAGGCGTTGCTCGTGCGCTTTTATGAAGGCATCGTCGCGCATGGGCTGGCGGAGGCCGCCTGACAATCTGCGGCTTTCGTGCAACATTTATGTTGATTTATAGCAACAAGTGTAACAATATCACCAGCATCGGAGCGGTTGGGGGCTCCGAAAGTCAGTGTCTCTAGCGGAAGGGTCCGGGGTCCGGGCCCGTTCGGGTCAAGAGGGCGCCACCAAAACTGTGCCGGACCGGTCGAAGGACAAAAGCCCGCGCGCCGCGTTGAAGGCGCCCAGTCCGCTGCGGCGGGCGAGTGACTTACTGCCTGGCCATCTGCCGAGCTGGGCGATGTCGAACACGATTGCCGCCGCCGCGCTGGCGGGCGCCGCGATCGCCGCTTTTGTCACCGCATGGTTCCTGCTGTCACCAGCCGTTGAAACAGCCGACCGGTCGTTTCTGATTGCCCTGATCGTCGGCAATGTCGTCATCGCGGCCGGCTTTGCGACATTGATCGGCGCGCGGCTGTGGAACGTCTGGACCAACCGCCGCAACCAGCTTGCCGGCTCCGCGACGCATTTCAAACTTGTGCTGCTGTTCTCGGTCGTCGCCGTCGTGCCCGCGATCGTCGCGTTTCTGTTCGCCTTTACGATCCTGCGCTCCAGCCTCAACGATGTTTTTGGCGAGCGCATCGAGAAATACCAGAACACCGCGCGTGACCTCGCCAACGGCCTCATCGCGTTCAAGAAGGACGAGCTTGAGCTGATGCTCAACCAGATCGCCTTTGACATCCGGCGCAACGAGGAATTGGGGCTTGGACTTGAGGGAACGCCGATTGGTTTTCGCGAGTATTTGAACACGCAGAGAGAGATCCGCGGGCTCGACGCGCTCTATGTGCTCGACGGCGTCGGCCGGTTGCTGGTCCGCTCCGAAATTCGGCCTGGCGGCTATCGCCTGCCGACACAGGAAACGATGGCCGATCTCAAGTCGAAGCCGCCTGGAGCCGGCAGCTTTGGCGTCGATGACGAGCGCCGTTATGAGCGATTCCGGGTCGTCTTGAAGATTGCCGATTATGGCGGGGGCTATCTCATTGCCTATCAGCCGATGGAGCCGCAAACATCGCGGCGCCTGACCGCCGTCACTGAAGTCAAAGACGACTGGGAAGAAGCCAAGGTCGGCCGCGCGCGCGCCGAGCGCGTGTTTCTGGCCGGTTATGTCATCCTTGCTGTGATCATTCTTTTTGCGGCGATCTGGGTGGCGCTTTGGGCGGCAACGCGCATCGTCCAGCCGATTGGCCGGATGATCGACATGGCGGGGCGCGTCTCTGGCGGCGATCTTGGCGCGCGGGTCGAGGTTCATCGCGACGACGGCGAGATCGGCGTGCTGTCGCGCTCGATGAACCACATGACCGCGCAATTGCAGACACAGCGCGACGACCTGATCGAAACCAACAAGCAGTTCGACCGGCGGCGCCTGTTCACTGAGGCGGTATTGTCCGGCGTCTCGGCAGGCGTTGTCGGCTTCAATCCGGCGGGGCGCGTGACGATCGCCAACCGGTCGGCGGCGGAATTCTTCGGGCGCCCCGCGCCGGCGCTGATCGGCCTGCGGCTTGTCGATATCCTGGAAGAGGCCAGTGATCTTTTCGACGCCGCTGCAACGCCGCCATTCATCGAGGTTGCCGACCACATTACGGTCGAACGAAACGGACGCGTCCGAACCCTCAGTGTGCGCATTGTCAGCGACGAGGTCGATGGGGGAAGAGCCTGCGTCGTCACGTTTGACGATATTTCTGAATTGATCAGCGCGCAGCGTTCGGCGGCATGGGGCGATGTCGCGCGGCGCATTGCTCATGAAATCAAAAATCCGCTGACGCCGATCCAGCTTTCGGCCGAGCGGCTGAGGCGCAAATATCTGAACGAGATCAAGACATCGCCGGAAATTTTTGACCGCTGCACGGAAACGATCATCCGCCAGGTCGGCGATATCGGCCGGATGGTCGACGAATTCTCGTCGTTCGCGCGCATGCCAAAACCCGTCATCGCGCTCGAGGATATGCGCGAGATCGTCCGCAGCGCCGTTTTCCCGCAACGGGTCACATTTCCGGACATCGAATTCATTGTTGAAACGCCCGCCGAACCGCTCATCGTGCGCTGCGACGCCCGGCTCATAGCGCAGGCGATCGGCAATTTGTTGAAGAATGCCGCAGAATCAATTGGCGCGCGCCACACTGGCGGTGATCTCGCCCAGGGACGCATTCGGATTGCGCTCGCCCGGGCAAATGACGCCGCGGCGCTGTCGATTGCGGACAATGGCGTCGGACTTCCGAAAGCGGAACGGCACCGGCTTACCGAGCCCTATATGACGACGCGCGCCAAAGGCACGGGGCTTGGCCTCGCCATCGTGCGCAAGGTGATCGAAGAGCATGACGGCTATCTGAAGTTCGACGACTGCGCCGATCTCGGAGCGACCGGCGCCATCGTCAGTTTTGCGCTGCCGCTGGAAGCCGCGGATGCGCGAGGCGCAGCGATAGCGGCAGCCGAGTAATGGCCATCATCAGACGCGTAGAGTAGGGAAGGGTTTTTATGAGCATTGATATTCTGGTCGTCGACGACGAGGCCGACATTCGCGACCTCGTCTCCGGCATCCTCGAGGACGAAGGGTTCAATCCGCGCACGGCGGCGAATTCCGACGGGGTCTACAAGGCCATGCGCGAGCGGGTGCCCTCTCTCGTCATCCTCGATGTCTGGCTGCAAAACTCCGCCAAGGACGGCATTGAGATACTTGAGGAGCTGAAGAAGGTTCACCCCGATCTGCCGGTGATCATTATTTCCGGGCACGGAACAATTGAGACTGCCGTCGCGGCGATAAAAAAGGGCGCCTATGATTTCGTTGAAAAGCCGTTCAACGCTGACCGGCTTGTGCTGGCAGTCAATCGCGGGCTCGAAACGGCAAAGCTGAAGCGCGAGAATGTCGAACTGCGCGAGCGCGGGCCGGATTGGGGCCTGATCGGCGGCTCGGCCGCGATCAACATGCTGCGCGGAGTTATCGACCGCGTCGCGGACTCCCGTTCGCGCATTCTCATCTCGGGTCCTGCGGGTTCCGGCAAGGAAGTCATCGCGCGCCTCCTCCACGCCAAATCCGCGCGCGCCGAGCGCCCCTTCATCGTTGTCAGCGCCGCGACGATTGCACCGGACCGCATGGAGGAAGAGCTTTTTGGCGTCGAGGGCGACGGCGGAAAACCGAAGTCCATCGGTCTCCTGGAACGCGCGCATGGCGGCACGCTGATGTTCGACGAGGTCGGCGACATGCCGGTCGAGACGCAGAGCAAGATCTTGCGCGTGCTTGTCGACCAGCGCTTCCGGCGCGTCAGCGGCGACACGCCGGTCAGCGTCGATGTGCGCATTGTCTCGTCAACCTCGCGCGACCTTCTCGCCGATACGGCGGTCGCGAAATTCCGTGAAGACCTCTTCCACCGGCTGAACGTCGTGCCGATTATCGCGCCGTCGTTGTCCGAGCGGCGCGATGACATCCCGGCGCTCTCGGCCTATTTCATCGATCGCATCGCCCGCGGCGCAGGGTTTCCCAAGCGCCGCCTGTCGAGCGAAGCGATGGCGGCGCTTCAGGCTTATCACTGGCCCGGCAATGTCCGCCAGTTGCGCAATGTGATCGAGCGCACGCTGCTGCTGATGGGGCGCGACGCAGATCTCGAAATTGCCTGCGAGCATCTTCCCGCCGAAATCATTGACGCCGGTCTCTCGATCCCTGCGGGCGAGGGGCTCGAACAGATTATCGCGCTTCCCTTGCGCGAAGCGCGTGAAAGGTTCGAGCGCGAATATCTGATTGCCCAGATCAATCGCTTCGGCGGCAACATCTCGCGCACCGCCGCCTTCATCGGCATGGAGCGTTCGGCATTGCACCGCAAGCTGAAAGCGCTCGGCGTCGGCGGCGCGGCGCGGGCGGAGATTGCTTAGGGCGTCGTTCTCTTCAATAGCGGTTTGCAATGTCGAAGTTACCGAATGCGCAGCTTGCGATTGTCGATGAATCGAAAATCACAGGATATCTCCTGAACCTCGATCACCTGCTGGGTCGGGCAAAATGCCAGTTTCTCGCAGGCTTTGGGTTCAACGCGGAGCAGTGGGGCACTTTACGAGATGCGATACTGGCGCACGCCGTCGTCAATAATTGTATCGAATTGAAGCAGACGCAGTACGGGACCAGCTTTGCTGTTGATGGTCCCCTCTCGACGCCGGATGGTCGCCGGCCGACGGTTCGTGTGGTATGGTTTGTCCGGGAAGGCGAATCCATGCCGAGGCTTGTAACGTTGATCCCGACGAGAATGGAGAATCCATGATCAAGGAACTCGATTTGGTCGTGCTGAAGCGCGATGTTGACGCCGCCGGCCTCAAGGCTGGTGACGTCGGCTCCGCGGTAATCGCTCATTCTGGCGGCGCGGCTTTCGAGGTAGAATTTTCGACCCTGGCCGGTGACACCATAGCTGTGTTAACCGTCAACGCGTCCGATCTCCGCGCAGCACGCGTGCGCGAAATCCTTCATGCGCGCGAAGTCGCGTGAGGGATTGAGCAGGCCGATCTCCATTTAGGAACCCCTGATGCGCATCATCATCTGCGGCGCTGGCCGTGTCGGCGTCGGCATTGCGCGGCGCCTTGCCGCCGAAAACAATGCCGTCACGATTGTCGATCAGTCAAAGGACCTCGTGCGGTCAGTGACCGAACGGCTTGACGTACGCGGGATCGTTGGCAACGGCGCCTATCCGGATGTGCTTGCCGAGGCGGGGGCGCGCGAAGCCGATATGGTGATCGCCGTCACCTATTCCGACGAAGTCAACATGATTGCCTGTCAGGTCGCGCATGCGCTGTTCAATGTGCCGACGAAGATCGCGCGCATCCGCGCGGCCGGATTTCTCGATCCGAGTTATTCCGACCTCTTCTCCCGCGACCATCTCCCGATCGATGTGATCATCTCGCCGGAGCGCGAGGTGTCGGAAGCCATCATGCAGCGGATGGCGACGCCCGGAGCGTTTGAGACGAAATCCTTTGTCGACGGCAAGGTGTGGGCGGTCGGGGTGAAGCTGAAAGACGACTGCCCTATTCTCAATTCGCCGCTGCGTCAGGTGGCGGAGCTGTTTCCCGACCTCAAGATCACGATTGTCGCCATCAACCGCGACGGCCGCATCTGGCGCGCGCATGCCGACGACCAGCTTTTTTCGGGCGACGCGATCTATTTCATTTCGGACCGGGGCGATGTTGCCCGCGCGCTCGACATCATGGGCAAAGCCGAGCGCCAGGCGCGGCGGGTGATCATCATTGGTGGCGGCAATATCGGGCTTTATGTGGCGGGCGGCCTTGAAAAACTCGGTTCGATGAAGATCCGCCTGATCGAGCGGGACCGCGCGCGGGCCGAGCGCATCGCCGAGGAACTGGATCGCACCATTGTGCTGCAGGGCGACGGCCTCGACCGCGCGCTCTTACGCGAGGCCGGCGTCGAAGAGACCGAAACCGTCGTCGCCGTAACCAATAACGACCAAGTGAATATCCTCGCCTGTGTCGTCGCCAAGCGCGAAGGCGCGCGCCGCGCCATGGCGCTGATCAACGAGCAGGACTACGGCCCGATTTCGGAATCGGTTGGCATCGACCGCGTCGTCGATCCGCACTCGACGACGATCTCGACAATCCTCCAGCATGTGCGCCGCGGACGCATCAAGGGCGTCTTCTCGCTCTATGACGGAGAGGCTGAACTCGTCGACGCCATTGCGCTGGAAACCTCGCCGCTCGTCAACAAGCCGTTGTCGGAAGCCGAACTCCCCGACGGCGTGATGATCGGCGCCATCTATCGCAACGGCGAAGTCAGCATGCCGAACGCGCAAACGGTGATCAAACCTGGAGACCGCGTCGTGCTGATGGCGTTAAAGGAGCACGTCAAGGACGTCGAACAGATGTTCCGTGTAAGCATCGATTATTTTTAGGGATTTCCCCCATGCCCGGCATTGCCTATGTCAACGGAGCCTACACGCCGCTCACGGACGCCGCCGTTTCCGTTGAGGACCGCGGCTATCAATTCGCTGACGGCATCTATGAGGTCGTGCTTTACGTCGCCGGGCGCTTTTGGGACCTTGATGGGCATTTGAAGCGCTGGGCGCGCTCGCTGGCCGAGCTTGAGATTGCGGCGCCGATGAGCGAGAGCGCGCTGCGCATTGTCATCGCCAAGCTGATCGAGAAGAACCGGCTGAAGGACTGCGCGGTCTATTTGCAGGCGACGCGCGGCGTTGCCTCCCGCAATCATCCGTTTCCCCCAGTGGGGACGGCGCCGGCGCTTGTGATGACGGCCAAGCCCCTCGACCTTGAAAAGCTCAACGCCAAAGCGGCGAAAGGCGTGTCGGTCATCACCGCGCCGGACATTCGTTGGGGCCGTGTTGACATCAAGACGGTCGGGCTTCTCCCCAATTGCCTTGCCAAGGAAGCAGCGTCGCGCGTTGGCGCCGCGGAAGCTTGGCTGGTGCGCGATGGAAACGTCACAGAGGGCTCGTCCTCGAACGCCTGGATCGTTGATGAGACGGGGGCGCTGATCACCCATCCCCTCGGCAATGAGATTCTCGGCGGCATCACCCGCCAGACGGCGATTGCCTGCGCCGAGAGCTTGCAGATCAAGGTGATCGAGCGCGCCTTTTCGGTCGATGAGGCGCAAGGCGCGCGCGAAGCGTTCATCACCTCGGCGATGAACCTCGTGACGCCAGTCATCGCAATTGACGGCCGCAGCGTCGCCGGCGGCAAGCCCGGCCCGATCGCGACGCGCCTGCGCGCGGCGTATATGGAGCGCTGCGCGGCGGGGTGACGGCGCACGTCCTGTAATTTTAGTGCTTCTCCGGAAACAATCCCGGCGTCAGTCGCGATGCGAGGGATGCCGGAAAAGCAAGGCGCAACGGCGCACGCGGTCCGTCAGAAGCCAGCACGCCTCTCGCCGTTAGCGCAGCAGTAATGCGCCGCGCTTGACGGTCAACGACGCCGACGATGCTGCCGATCTCGCCGCGCGGCAGATCGCCGCGATAGAGTGCCGCTTCCAACACAAGGCCCGATTTTGCCGGCAACGATCCAGCGCGCATTTCTTCCTCGGCCCAAATCGCCAAGCGGTCACGCAAACGATCAGGTTGAACAAGGCTTTCCATGAACTTGACCTGATCGATGCACAGGGTCAGGAAAAATTCTGCAAACCTCCCCAGCGCCTCTTCGCTCAGGTTTCCGCGGCCGTCGAGGTCGTTTCGGCGCGGCAGGTCGCATGCTGCGAGATGCGCCTTGTACTCGGCGTCATTGCGCGCGAGACCGCGCGCGATCGACCAAACGCCGCCTGTATCGAGCGCGTCGTGGATCATCGCGTAAGACATAAGCCGCGCAACGCGGCCATTGCCGTCAAGAAACGGGTGCAGCCATAACAGCCGGTGATGCGCCGTCGCCGCCGCAATCAGCGCATCGACTTTGCCAAGTCCCGAATATGCCTCTTCAAACCGCACCATGAAGCGGGGAAGGGCGCCGGGGCTCACTGGCACATGGCGTCCGACTTTCACATCGCGCGTTCGAAGCGCTCCCGCGACGATCCGGATTCGTTCGTCCGTGTCCGGATTTTTGATCCATAGCAGGCTCTCAGGCAGCAAGGCGCAAAAGCGCCGGTGCGTTTCCATGATGCCGCTGGCGGAAGTCGCCCCGTTATTGAGACCGCCATCGTCGATCCATTTTTGGACCGCGATGTGCGCGCGCGCTTCAAGTTGCAGGTCGCGTTTTTTCGAATCAGCGCTGTAATCGTCCGAGAGCGCGCGCTCGATATCGACAGGATGTGTGTCGTGCCCCTCAATCAGGTTGCTGTAATAGCAGTTCATCGAACGAACGAGGCCGGACACCGCCGTAACCATGCCGCCAGGCAGGCTGCGGCGAAGTCCTGTCGAAGCCGCGGTGAGTCCCAGCG
The DNA here is from genome assembly GCA_046154725.1 of Parvularculaceae bacterium. Taxonomy (GTDB): domain Bacteria; phylum Pseudomonadota; class Alphaproteobacteria; order Caulobacterales; family Parvularculaceae; genus Amphiplicatus. The sequence goes on from JBJXFO010000038.1 coordinate 88,720, forward strand.
CCAGATCAGCCAAAGCCGCTCTTCCACGGGCGCTTTCCCGCACTAAGGCAGGTTCCATGGACGAAACCGCTTCGCCTCGATCTGCGACTGCTTCAATGTCCGCTTTTTTGTCCGGTTCAAATTTCATAATAACACAAATTATATCAATAAGTTACGTATTTTTTCTGGTCTAGAATAGCAAGGTTTATGTCCGCTTAAAAGTCCGCACTGATCATGGCCAGTGGCCGGACCGCAAACAACCCTCCCGGGTTGCGCCGCGCCGATTCTCGCGCAATAGTCATTTGTGCGATGCAATAAAAGAGCGCCGAAGGGGCCCGTTTGCGATGACCGAGAAGAAACAGAACCTGCAGGACGTGTTTCTCAATCACGTCCGCAAGGACAAGGTCGCGGTGACGATCTTCCTCGTCAACGGGGTTAAACTGCAGGGCGTCGTCACGTGGTTTGACAATTTCTGCGTCCTCCTGAAGCGGGAAGGGCAGGTTCAACTCGTTTACAAGCACGCGATTTCGACGGTAATGCCGTCACAGCCCGTCAATCTGTGGGACGGGGAAGAAAGCGAATAGGTCAGGTTGGACGCATCATCCGGTGAACCGCGCGCGGTCGATATAGGCGCGGCGATTGTCATTCACGTCGATTTCGCCCGCGACGAACGGCGCCGGACGCCCGAGGCGCGTCTCGAGGAGGCCTGCGGGCTTGCCGAGGCGATCGACCTCAAAGTGCTGTTGCGCGAGATTGTGTCCCTCGTCGAACCAAAGCCCGCGACGCTGATCGGAACCGGCAAAGTCGAAGCGATTCTGGCATCGCTCGACGCCCGCGATCCGCGCCCCGGTCTTGTTATCGTCGATGCCGCGCTCTCGCCGATTCAACACCGCAATCTCGAAAAAGCGTGGAACGCTAAGGTGCTCGACCGCACCGCGCTTATTCTGGAAATTTTCGGCGCGCGGGCGCGCACCGCCGAAGGACGCCTGCAGGTCGATCTCGCGCATCTGTCTTTCCAGAAATCGCGCCTCGTTCGCTCATGGACCCACCTTGAGCGCCAACGCGGCGGGCGCGGCTTTCTTGGCGGCCCGGGCGAGCGTCAAATCGAGAGCGACCGGCGCGGCATTGAAAACCAGATCGACCGCCTGAAAGGCAAGCTCGAAGAAGTGCGCCGCACGCGCAGCCTGCAACGCGCCAAACGCAAGAAAGCGCCGCACCCCGTTGTGGCGCTGGTCGGTTACACGAACGCTGGCAAGTCAACGCTGTTCAACCGGCTGACGCATTCGGACGTTGTGGCGCGCGACCAGCTTTTTGCGACCCTCGACCCGACCATGCGCGCCGTCGATCTGGCCTCGCGTCAGCGGATCATCCTCTCCGACACGGTCGGCTTTATTTCCGACCTGCCGACGCAGCTTGTCGCGGCGTTTCGCGCAACGCTCGAAGAAGTGCTGGAAGCCGATCTTATCTTGCATGTGCGCGATGCGGCCCATGAAGATTCGGAATCGCAGCGCCTCGACGTGATCAAGGTTCTTGCCGATCTCGGCGTTGAGGGCGACGGCGAAACGCCGGTGATCGAGGTGATGAACAAGATCGACCTCCTCAACGCGGAGGATCGCCAAGGCTTGTCAATTTTTGCGCTTGCGGGCCGCGACAGCGCGGCGATGACCATTGAAGACCCGGTGCGGATCGGTGTTTCCGCGGCGGATGGCGACGGCATTGAGGCCTTGCTCGCGATGATCGATGAAATCGTCACCGCCGACCGCACGCTTTATTCGATTACTTTTGCCGCTGAAGACGGCGCGGCGCGCGCGTATCTCTACGCCAATGGCGACGTCATGACGACCAGAGCCGACGGCGATGACGTGGCGATCGAAGTGCGCCTCAGCGAAAAATCATTGGGTCAATTCCGCAAGTCGCATCCCGTCGCCATCGTCTCCGAGCCGCGCGGCAAGCATCGCTTGCGCGCATGAGACCGGACCCTTCGCGCGTTGCGGCGATCATCGCCGAGATCGCCGCAACCGAAATCCGCCCGCATTTCGGCAAGCTGGCAGCGGGCGCGATCCGCCAGAAGGCCAGCGCAACCGACCTTGTTACAAATGTCGATGAAGCTGCGGAAGAAGCGCTGCGCAAAGCGCTGACAGCGCTTGCGCCCGGCGCCGCTTTTGTCGGCGAGGAAGCCGCCGCCGCCAATCCGTCGATTGTCGCCGGGCTTGGCGGCGAGGGCGTTTACTGGGTTGTCGATCCGCTGGATGGCACACGCAACTTCGTCAACGGCGTCAACGAGTACGGCACGATTGTCGCCTATGTCGAAAACGGCCGTACACTGATGGGCTGGATCCATGCGATCCCGGAGGGCGCAATAGCGACCGCCGTCGCAGGCGAGGGCGTCCTCTGGCGAGGGCAACCGCCGCAGATTGGCAAAGCCGTCTCAGAGCCGCCAACGGGCTTGCGCTCGACCGGCTGGCTGACGCCCGTATGGCGTGACCGCCTGATCGCCAGCCTGAAGCGAAACGTCGTGACGCAGCCCGGTCATTGCTCGGCGTACGCCTATCTGAAGCTCATGACCGGCGAGGTCGATTTCAAACTGTCGAGCCGAATTCACCCGTGGGACCATGCGGCGGGCGCCCTTATCCTTGAAGAACTTGGCGGGCGGGCCGCGTATCTGGGCAGCGGCGCGGACTATCGCCCGCAGGACAGCCTCGACGCGCCGTTGCTCGCGACCGCGCCGGGGCGCGACTGGGCCGCAATTGTGCGGCGCCTTCTCGACTGACATTGCCGGTTGTAGTTCGCCGGCGGCGCGGGCACGTAAGCTGTAAAGTGAGGACTTCATGGCCGATCCCTTTCACGGCAAGCTTTGCGTGATCACGGGCGCCGCGTCCGGGATCGGGCGCGCAGTCGCGATAAATCTTGCGCAGCGGGGCGCCGCTCTGGCGCTGTCTGACGTGAACGAAGCGGGGCTTGACGAGACGCGCGCGCTGATTGGCGCCGTCCCTTCGAACCGTATCCGCATCGATCCGCTCAATGTCGCCGACGCCAGCGCGATTGAGCGCTACGTCGTGACGGTCAGGGAAAACCTTGGCGATGCCGATTATGTATTTAACATCGCCGGTCTGACGCGCGTCGGGCGGTTTGATGAAACGCCGCTGTCGTCCGTTGAAAAGATCATGGACGTCAATTTCTGGGGCGTTGTCAGAATGACAAAAGCGTTCCTTCCGCAGCTGATTGCGACAAGAGGCGGCATCGTCAATATTTCAAGTCTCTTCGGGTTCATCGGCTATCCGGGGCAGGCGCATTACTGCGCCTCAAAATTTGCCGTACGCGGATTTTCGGAGACGATCGCGGTTGAACTGGCGGACCAAGGCGTGCGCGTCACGTCGGTTCATCCAGGCGGCGTTGCAACCGCAATAGCCCGCAATGCAACGCTCGACAGCCTGCCGCCGGGCGTTTCGGATAAGCGCGATATCGAAGCGCGCTTCGACAAGGCGGCGATCACGACAGCGGCGCGGGCCGCCGAAATCATACTCGACGGCGCCGGCAAAGGCCGCCGCCGCATCGTTGTCGGGCGCGACGCGAGGATCGTCTCGTTCATCCAGCGCCTGTTCCCGGAAAGCTATGCAAGCAAGCTGCGCGCCATCCTTCCGAAGGACGTGACGTAGGGCGGGAACGCGAGTGTTGTCGCTCACCCTCTCCCGCTTGCGGGGGCGGACCATGCGTCCGACGGCAGGGTGAGGGGGCGTCAACTGGCGCAACTCTCTCCGTATACGACCCCTCACCCCCGACCCCTCTCCCGCAAGCGGGAGAGGGGAGTGCGACGGCGCCGTTGCTCTAATGGGCCGCCCTGCCGCAGAAAGAACCTACGGGCACAGCCTATTGCTTCTCCAGCAACTTCGCCTCACCCCAAAGCGCTTCCATCTCGTCAAGACCAGCGGCGCCGAGGCGGTCGCCTAAAGACTGCTCGATGTGCCGGAACCGCCGCCTGAATTTTTCGTTCGCGCGGCGCAGTGCCGCTTCGGGATCGATGCCCAGATGGCGCGATAAATTCGCCATGACGAACAAGAGGTCGCCATACTCGTCTTCGATCGCGTCCGGCGCGCCGGCGTCCATGGCGTCGATAAGCTCGCCGGTTTCCTCGGCGATCTTGTCCAGCACGTCGCGCGGATTGGTCCAGTCGAAGCCAACACGGGCGGCGCGCTTTTGCAGTTTCACCGCGCGGGTCAAACCCGGGAGCCCGAGCGGCACATCGTCGAGAATACTTTGCGCTCCCTTCGACAGGCGCTCGGCCGCTTTCTGGTCCTCCCACGCCCGAGTTTGTTCATCGGCCGTTCGCGCCGTCGCCTCGGCGAACACATGCGGATGGCGGCGGCGCATCTTGTCGATAATGCCGCGCGCAACATCGTCAAATGCGAATGCGCCGGCTTCCTCCGCCATGCGCGCATGGAAGACCGCCTGAAACAACAAGTCGCCAAGCTCGTCTTTCAGGCCGGCCATGTCGCCGCGGTCAATCGCGTCGGCAACTTCATAGGCTTCTTCAATCGTATACGGAGCAATGCTCCGAAAGTCCTGTTCAAGGTCCCAGGGGCAACCTGTTTTGGGAGTCCGCAGCGCCGCCATCAGGGCGACGAGGTCGTCGATCGGTTTTCCGGCGGTCATTCGGGCAGCCCTCAAACGGTAATGGTTCACGCAATCTTAAAGCGCTTTTCATAGTTTTCGCCGTTCAGCAAACCGTGATTTTTGCCCATGACCGCCGTGATTGAAGACGTCTCTTTCGCGTTCAGGCGCATTGCCCCGTCGTATTTGAATGCCGCAATACCGGCGGTTTTTGCCCTTGCTGTCTTTGTCTGGCTGTCGTGGACGCAAGCCGTCCTCAACGATCCCGACACGTTCTGGCACCTGAAAGCCGGCGAGTGGATGATCGAGCATGGGGCCGTCCCCGCCGCCGACCCGTTCTCCCACACATTCGCGGGTCAGCCCTGGACCGCGCATGAATGGCTGAGCGAGGTTATGATGGCCGCCGTCGAACGCGCGGCGGGCTGGAACGGCCTGATGATTGCGACGGCTTTGGCCGCCGCGGCGAGTTTTTTTATTCTCGGCAGGTTCGCGGCGCGCTCGCTGTCGGGTGTTGGCTTGCTCTTGATGCTACTTGTGTGCTGCGCGCTGGCGTCGTCACATCTTCTTGCCCGGCCGCATGCGCTTGTGCTGCCGGCCTTGTGTCTGTGGGCGACGCACCTTGCAGGCGCGAGAGCCGATCACCACGCGCCGCCTCTCTGGCTCTGTCTCGTGATGCTCGTATGGGCAAACATGCACGGCAGCTTCATCCTTGGCCTCGGCCTGATCGCGCCCTTCGCGCTGGAAGCGCTCAGCGCGGCGTCAGCGGAAAATCGAAGGGCTGTTCTGAAATCATGGGCATTGTTTGCGATTGCCGCGACCGCCGCCGCGACCGTCACGCCGCATGGCCTTGAAGGGCTGATCTTTCCGCTGAAGCTGATGCTGATGCCGGGTATCGAAGGCATCAACGAATGGAAACCGGCGGACTTTTCGACGTTTGGCGCGCTTGAACTGGCGCTGCTCTTTGCGCTGTTTGCGATCATGCGGTTCAAGGTTTCTGTGCCGCTCATTCGCCTGGTGCTGTTGCTCGGATTCTTACATCTGGCGTTGAAGCACCAGCGGCACGAACTTGTTCTGGGTGTTTTCGCTGTGATCATCCTCGCCGAGCCGATGGCGCGTGCGATGGCGGCCGAGGCTGGGCGCGCCCTGACGATCAAAGCGCAGCCCTTGTCCCGCGCGACGATTGCCGGGGCTGTGCTGGCTGTCGCGCTGGCGGCTATGGTGCGTCTCGGTGTCGGCGTTCCTGAAATCAACACTGTCAGCACGCCGCGCCTTGCTCTTGCTGCGACGCCGCCCGAGTTGCGGTTGCTGCCGGTCTTGAACAATTATGACTTCGGAGGTTTTCTAATCAGCGAAGGCGTTCGCCCGTTTATCGACGGACGGGCAGACCTCTATGGGCCGGCTTTCCTGAAACGCTATTTCGCCATCATGGGGCCCGATCGGGCGTTTCTCGACGCGGCGCTGGACGAATACGCCATCCGCTGGACGCTGCTTCACCGGCAAAGCGCTGCGGCAAGGGCGATGGACGCGACGCCGGGCTGGGCGGTCCTCTATGCCGATGACGACTTTATCGTGCACTTCAAGGTGGCGGCGGCGCGCGGCTCGGAATAAACAGGGCGGAGCTGTGAAGCCAAGGAGCGCCTGATGCCGATCAAGGAAGCAAAGTTTATCTGGAGCAATGGCGAGCTTGTTCCGTGGGCAGATGCCAAGGTCCACGTGATGAGCCACGCGCTCCACTATGCAACCGCGGTGTTCGAAGGCATGCGCGCCTATGAAACCCGGCACCGCGGCACGGTGATCTTCCGCAATTACGATCATATCAAGCGGCTGTTTTATTCTGCGCGTGTCTATCGCTTGCCGATTGCCCATTCGATCGAGGAAATCATGGGTGCCTGCCGCGATGTGGTGCGCGAGAATGGCTTGAAGTCGTGCTACATCCGGCCGCTCGTTTTTCTCGGCTATGGCGAGATGGGCATATCGGCGCCGCACGACAAGACCGAGGCGATCATCGCGGCGTTTCCGTGGGGCGCTTATCTCGGCGAGGAAGGGCTGAAGAACGGCGTTGACGCCTGCATCTCAAGCTGGCGCCGGCTTGCGCCCGATACGATGCCGGCGGGCGTCAAGGCATCCGGCAATTATCTGTCGAGCCGCCTCATCGCGCTGGAAGCGCGCGAGAACGGTTTTGCCGAAGGCATCGGCCTTGCCGCCGACGGCTCGGTCAGCGAAGGCGCCGGTCAGAATTTGTTCATCGTGATGAACGGGAAACTCATGACGCCGCCGGGCACATCGTCGATCTTGATGGGGATCACGCGCGACACGGTGATGACGCTGGCGAAATCGCGCGGCATCGAGGTCGTAGAGCAGGCAATTGCGCGTGAGGCGCTGTATGCCGCCGACGAGATGTTCTTTGTCGGCACCGCCGCGGAAGTCACGCCGGTGAAGAGCGTTGACCGCCTTCCGGTCGGCTCAAGCAACCGGCCGGTCACGACGGAAATCCAGAACGCGTTTTTCGGGCTCTTTACTGGCGAGACGCGCGATGAATGGGGCTGGCTTGACCCGGTTGCGTGAGGTTCGAGCGGCTATTCGCGCCCGAAATTCAGCCCGGCATTTGCCTCGAGGCGCTTCAAAAGTGCGCGTCCCATGGCGGCGGCCGGCGTTGTAATGCCGCCCGGCGTCGCGGCGCTGTCGCGCACGAGACAAATCGCGCTTTCGGCAATCATCTTCGAGGTGGAGCCATAGCCGGGGTCGCGATCGCCCTTGCAGAACGTGCGGATTTTCTCGCCGCGCGCGGTCTCGCCGATAAACAAGATATCATAGAAGCCAGTGTCGCGCTCTTCCTTCGTCGGGCCTTCGCCGGGTTTTGGGGCGTCATCACCCATCAGCGACGTGTCGCGCGCAATCGCGTGGGCAATTTTTTCTCCCTGCTCACCGGGACCCGTCATCATCATCTCGGAATAGAGAAAATCCTTCCCATACGGATGGTTCATCAGGAAATTCGAGCGGTGAACGTTTTTCGTATTGATCGGCGCCATGATGAACGGCGCGACCCAGACGCCGAGCGCCTCGTCCACCATCGGATTTGACCCTGACGGCTGTCGCGCGCCGTCAAAGCCCGGCGTCAGCGCGAAGGGATTTTTCAGCAAGTCGATAATCGAGGGATCCTTGAAGGCGGCGGTCATCGTCGCCTTGAGGCTCGCCGCCGTGCCGCCGGAGAACTTTCCCTTCATGCCGCGCACGCGGCACTTGATCTCGCGCGCCGGCGCTGCAAATTCCTTCATCGCTTCTTCCTGCGTAAACCAGACGCCGAGATCGAACGGGATCGAATCGAACCCGCAGGAAAAAACGATGCGCGCACCGGATTTCCTCGCCGCCGCGTCATGTTTGTCAATCATCGCGCGCATCCACGCCGGCTCGCCGCAGAGATCGACATAGTCGCTGCCCGCCTCGGCGCAGGCGGCAACCAGCGGCTCGCCATAAAGCTGATAGGGGCCAACGGTCGTCACAACACAGCGTGCGCGCGCCGTCATCGCTTTCAGCGACGCGGGGTCGGCGGCGTCCGCAACAACCAGCGGCGTTGATTCGAGCGGGTCGATCTCGGCGCGCACCTCGATCAGCTTGGCCTTCGATCGGCCGGCCATTGCCCATTTCAGCGACGGGTCGGCGCCCGTGCGCTGAACAAGATAGTCCGCGACAAGCCGCCCGGTATAGCCGGTTGCGCCATAGACGATGAGGTCGAATTCACGCTCAGCCATAAGGGCCTCCTGACTTGCCGCGAAAACCTTGGCCAGAACCCGGTAGCGAAGGCAATGGCGGCGGGCTGCGTTGGCGACTTTACCGCGTTCGCGGCGTTGCCTAAACCAGACCAAAAATGGAGGCTTTATGGCCGAAATCCCCGGCACATTCGCGCATATGCTGGCGGCGTGGAACGAAACCGACACGAAGAAGATCAGAGGCCATCTCGATAAGGCGCTGTCGAAGGATGTTGAATTCGTCGATCCCAATTATGCAATCGAGGGCGTTTCCGCTTTCGCCAGAATGGTTAAGGAATTCCGCCAGAAATATCCCGACGCCAAATGCGTCAGAACGAGCGGCATCGACATGCACCATGATCGCGCGCGCTATTCGTGGTCGGTGATCATCGACGCCAAGACGCGCATCGACGGGTTCGATGCCGTGCAGGTCTCGAAGAAATCCGGAAAAATAAAGCGCGTCGACGGGTTCTTCGGGCCGCTGCCGGCGGCCTAACGCGACGTCCGGCCCTCGAACACCGCTTCATGCCGCTGACAAATTGCCGGCCACAGGCTTGCCGCCGCCGGCAAATCGAGACCAAATGTCTCCTTCAGTGTACGGACATAAGCGCCGGCGGTCCCGATCACGGTCCTGTCGTCGCCTTCGGCTGAAAGAACGCGCAAGACGCGCCCGCGAAGGGAAAAGTGGCGCGCAGCCCCCCAGCGCTGGACGACGGCGTTCTGGACGAAGGGAGAGGCGGGGTCTGTCTGCAGGAAAGCGTTGCACCGCTCCATCAGCGCGTCGTCCCGCACTGCCGGATTGAAGTCGAACCCCGGGCCCCCGCTGCGGGGGTCGTCGACATAGCGCCACCAGCCGCCGTCTACCGTGCGCAGATGCGACGCTAACGGGCCAACCGCGATCGGCCCTTCTCGAAGCGGCGCCGGCTCAATCAGGCCGTCGCCAAAGCCGACATCCGCAACATAGCGCCCTTCGGGCAGGTCAACCAGCAGCACGAGATGATTGCCGATCACGCTATCGCCTGCAGTTTCGCGCATGACGGTGCCGGCAAGGCGCGTCACGGCAAAGCCCATCGTCTCAAGCGCCCAGCCGAAGAGCCCGTTCATCTCGTAACACCACCCGCCGCGCCCGCGCCCGACAATCTTGTCGAAAGCGTCCCCGGGCGCGCGCGTCAGCGGACGGCCAAGCTGCACGTCGAGATTCTCGTAAGGGATCGTCATCGCATGTGCGCGATGGACGCCGATCAGGGTCGCAAGGTCGGCACGCGCAGACCCTTCATATCCGATCCGGTTGAAATAGGCGTTGAGGTTCATCGGCGGCCCCCCGTGCGTTTTGCGCAATCTGATAGTACGGTCGCGCCCGCACGGCCAACCGGGATTGTCAGTTGAGGAGAATGCAATGAGCGATGCACTGAAAATTGACCGAAGGGCCTTGTTCGCCGGGGCCGCCGGCCTTGCCGCGGCTGGCGCCGCGATGGCGCAAACGACCGCGATGCCCGATTTGTCCGGAAAATCCGTGCTCATCACGGGTGCAAGTTCGGGCTTCGGGCAATTAGCAGCGCTGCACTTTGCGCGATCTGGCGCGACCGTCATCGCCTCGATGCGAAACCTCAAAAAGGGCAAGCGGGCGGAAGCTGTTGAATTGCTCGATGCGGCATCAGCCGAAAAGCTCAAGCTCACAGTCGTCGAGATCGACGTGACGAATGAGGCGCAGATCGCTGCCGGCGTTGCGGCGGCGCAAGCGGCTGCCGGAGGCGCGCTCGATGTGCTGCTGAACAATGCCGGAATCGGCATTGCCGGTCCTGTCGAGTTGCACGATCACGCACAGGCGATGCGCCAGTTCGACGTCAACCTCTTCGGTTATCACCGCATGGCGCGCGCCGTGCTGCCGAAGATGCGCACGCGCGGGCAGGGCCTCCTCGTCCAGGTCTCGTCGCAGCTTGGCCGCCTGATCCTGCCGAATATCGGCATGTATTGCGCGACAAAATTCGCGCTCGAAGGGATGTTCGAGGCGATGGCCTATGAGCTTGCGCCATTCGGCGTCGAAGTGACGATCATCCAGCCCGGCGGCTTCCCGACAAAAATATGGGATAATGGCGCGCGCTATATGGACGATCTGCTCGCCTCCGCTGATGAGGCGCGCAAGACTGCCTATGAGGGTCATCTGGATCTCGCGCGCGGCTATTTCAGCGGCGGCGGCGCAACCGATCCGATGGACGTGCCCCGCGCGATTGCCGAGGTCATCGCGATGCCGCCAGGCAAGCGCCCGTTGCGCCGGGCGGTTCATCCGAATACGCAAGCGACAGACGCGCTTAACGCCGCGCATACGCAGGTGCAGGCGCGTGTGCTCGGCGCCGGCCCCTATAAGGCTTGGTACGACGCTGTCATCGATTAGGAGAGCTTGGGCTCAAGCCTCTCCGGATCAGACGCAAGGATCGGCTCGGCGCCATCGAACCGGTTGGCGCTCGCCATCGCCGGAAACAGCCGGAACCAGGAAAGTCCGGCGGCGACCGCAACGGCGCCGCCGAGGATCACCGCGCCGACGGGTCCGAGAAATCGCGCGGCAACGCCCGATTCAAACTCGCCAAGTTCATTCGACGCAGAGATGAAGATGAACGACACCGCCGCAACGCGCCCGCGCATGGCGTCCGGCGTTGCAAACTGGATGAGGGACTGGCGAACATAAACGGAGATCATGTCCGCGGCGCCCGTGATCGCCAGCATCGCCATCGACAGCCAGAACAGCTTCGACCAGCCAAAGCCGAGGGTCGCAAGGCCATAGATGACGATTGACCACAGCATCCACGGCCCGACGCGGCTCTCGATCGGGCGCAGCGCGAGGCCAAGCGCGACGATCGCAGCCCCGAACGCCGGGGCGGCGCGCAACAGCCCCAATCCTTCCGCGCCGACGTTTAACACGTCGCGCGCAAAAACCGGGAGCAGCGCCGTCGCGCCGCCAAAGAAGACAACGACCAGATCGAGCGAAATCGCGCCGAGAACGATCTTGTTGTCGAACACATAGCGCAAGCCCTCGATCATCATCGCAACCCCTCGCGCATTGGCAACCGGTTCCTGCTTCGGCGTCGTTGCGGTCCAGATGGCGACGATGGCGGCGACGATCATCATGGTGCTGACGGCGTAGACGACTTCACCGCCGAACGCATAGAGAAGACCGCCAATCGCGGGGCCAAGCACAGATGAGACCTGATAGCCGAGCGAGTTCCACGCGATTGCCGCCGACAAGTCAGCGCGCGGCACCAAGGTTGGATAGAGCGCATTGCTGGCCGCAGGGGCGAACGCGTTGACAGCGCCCAGAATGACCGACATCGCAAAGACTGTCGGCAACGCAGCTGCGGTCGGCATGAAGACGCTGGCGACCAGGACGAGGCTCGCAACGACGCGGCCAAGATTGCTGGCGACGAGGATCATCTTGCGATCAAAGCGGTCCGCCGCCTGCCCGCCGACGAGCGAGAGCAGCAGCACCGGCAAGAACTGCGCAAGCCCGACGAGACCAAGAATGAAAGCCGCCTCGCCAACGCCGCGCGTCTCGCGCGCAAGGTCATAGACCTGCCAGCCGATTGCCACCGCCTGCATCTGGCGCGACCCGGACAGCAATTGGCGCATCACCCAATACTGCGCGTACGCGCGGTGCCGGAAGACGCGAAGGGAAGGGACACGGGTCATGGGTCAGGGGCCAGCGCCGCCTATAGGCGAACCCGCGCGCCCGCGCCATGCGGGCAGCACGGCGTTTTTGACCAACAGTCTGGCGCAGCAGCGCTTGCGGAAAAAGGCCTGCCCGCGATAGCCCGTCAGAACAGGTCCGAAACCATAAAAATGACCAGCCAAAACAGGAGAAGCCCAATGCGCGTATTTTCCACCTCACTTTTTCCAATTGCCGCCGCCGCCGTCGCGGGCGCGATGCTTGTTTCGCCAGCGGTTGCCGCGAGTGAAAAGGGCGGCCGTGAAGTCGTCATCAATTTCGGCGAGGATGGCGATCTGCTCGAACAGCTGATCGAGATGGATGCCGAAGCCATTGCCGGCATGCGCGCGGAATTTACCGAGGCGCGCGCCGAAATCCGGGACGCGATCAGCGAGATCGCCGAGGCGCGGGCCGACGTCGACGGCGTGCCAGGCGGGCGGGTTGTTTTGAAAATCGCTTTTGCGACCGCGCGCTCGGCGGCGTCGATGGCGATCAATGAGGCGCTGGCGGAAGCGCGGGCTGAAGTCGTGCGCGCGAAAAGCGAATTGACGACCCTCGATGTCAGCTCGGCGGAGCGCACGGAGACGGCGGGAGCGTTGTCGATACTGGGCGAGGAACTGGATGCCTTGGAAGCAACGCTCGAAGAGCTGATCGAGGCGCTTCAAGCGTAAAGGGCAGAAACCGCGCGCGCCACGATCGCCGCCAGCGATCACCAATCCGTCACGCCATCTGCCTCACATTCGACACAACTAAACGGCGCAATCGCGTGACTGGGCCCGGGGCTTTTCGATGCTGGCGTTTGACGCCAGCGTAACGGAGCGCTTGTCATGCCCCTTGCCAGTTCGGTTCTCTCCAGTCTGTTTTTGTCTTCGCCATCCAAACCGGCCGCGCTTTATGCCGGCCGCGCCGTCGGCCTCAACAGTCTTCGCTGTTTTGCGCAAGGTTTAGGCTCGGCGCTGGTCGCCTACACGGGCGCAACGAATGCGGCATCGCCCGGCGCCGCGCCGGTCGCGACAGACTTCACCTCGCTGGACGCCTTTACGCTTGCCGTACTCGACGGACGCCTTACCGGCCCCGCGCAGCTTCTGGGCGCCGTCGCGCTGTTCCTGACGGCCGGACAGTCGACCGCGCGCGTACTTGGCCTCCTGGTCGGCATGACACTCGTGTATTTTCATATGCAAGGCCTGACGCTGCGCGATGCGCTCGTCTTTGCGGGCGACGAGGTGCGGCGGTTCGCGGACGCTATCGAAGCGTCACGCGCGGTTGAAACTGCGCAATAGCCAACTGGCTTGCAAGCTGAAGGCGCCAATTGCGCTGCTGAGGCGCCTCCGGGCATAACACTTGCGCAGATGCGGGGGCGGCCAATGGGCAAAGCAATCTTGATCGGCGCCGGCGTCGCAGCGGGCCTCTTTGGCCTTGCGGCTCTGTCGCTGCGTATTCCCGTCGTGCAGGACCGTCTGTTCGACCGGGCGATCGACAAGGCGGTGAACGCGCCGATCGCACAGCTCTTTAACGACGACGGCCTGAAAGTTTTCTTTTGCGGAACGGGCTCGCCGCTGCCGTCAAGGAAACGCGCGCAGACCTGCACCGCAGTGTTCGCGGGCGACAAATTCTTTCTGGTCGATGCCGGGTCTGGAAGCTTTGAAAATATTCAGGGCGCGGGCATTCCGGCGTCGCGCCTCGCCGGCGTCTTCCTCACGCATTTTCACTCCGACCACATCGGCGATCTCTCCGAGGCCAATCTTGGCTCGTGGGTCACGGCGCGCCCGGCGCCGCTCCCGGTTTACGGCCCGTCCGGCGTCGAGCGCGTCGTCGCTGGCGAGAACGAGGCGTTTGCTCTCGATGCGGAGTATCGCATCGCTCATCACGGCAAGGGGATCGCCCCGCTGCGCAGTGAGGGAATGTCCGCGCGCGCCTTTGATGGATCGGCGCTGGTTGTGGTGCTGGATGACGGGGGCTTGGATGACGGGGGCTTGAAGGTAACGGCGTTTCCGGTGAAGCACGACCCGGTCACGCCCGCCGTCGGCTATCGCTTCGACTATCAGGGCCGCAGCGTCGTCATTTCCGGCGACACCGCTTTTTCTTCGAGCCTCGTCGCCAACGCCAAGGGCGCCGATCTCCTTATCCATGAGGCGCAAGCCAACCACATGGTGGCAAAGCTGCAACGCGCCGCGGCCAAGGCGGGTAACGCCACAACAGCGCAGATTTTCGCCGACATCCCCTCTTACCATACGTCGCCCGAGGACGCGGCGCGCGCCGCCAATGAGGCGGGCGCCGGCTGGCTCGTGCTGTCTCATCTGACGCCTGCGCCCGACAACGCCGTGGCAAAGAGCATTTTCATGCGCGGCGTGTCGAAAGTCCGCCCCGCAAATGTGAGACTTGCCGACGACAGAATGCTTGTCTTGCTGCCCAAGGCGGGCGGCATCGCCTTCGAGACATTTGAGTAAAAGGGAAATCCGATGTCAAAATATGTCGATCCGACCAAGGACCAATTCGGCGCCTTCATGAAGATGCCCGATTCTGGGCCGATCTGGATGCTCAATCTCATCCGCCTGCGCAAGACCGCGAACTATGAGGACGAGCGCGAAGCATCCGGCACCGATGCGTACAAGGAGTATGCGCGCGCCAGCGAGCCGTTTTTCAAAGGCGTCGGCGGCAAGATTGTCTGGTCCGGCGCGCCGCAAGCCGTCTTGATCGGTCCCGATGACGAAGAATGGCACCTCGCCTTTGTTGCCGAATACCCGAGCGCTGCCGCCTTCGGCGAAATGGTGAAGAATCCCGGCTATCAGGCGATCGTCCACCACCGCCAGGCGGCCGTAAAGGATTCGCGCCTTATCCGGATTGCGCCGGGATCGTCTGGCAAATTATTCGGCTGACGGGTGCAGACGCCGACGCATCTGTTGATTGCCGCCGCCGCGTTCGCACAGCCAGGCGCGCACCGGATCAATGTCGCAGCGCTTGCTGGCGGCTTGGTCCCGGACGCGTTCCTGATGAGCGTCTGGGGCTGGTCCAAGGCTGCCGGCATCGCCGAGGGGGACCTTTGGCGGCGCATCTATTGGACCGACTGGGTGCAAGCCGGTCAGGCTGTGTCAAACTCCTTTCCGCTTTTCGTGGCTATTCTGGCGGCATCGCTCGCCTTGCGGTTCCGGGCGGCTGCGGTATTCGCCGGCGCCGCGCTTTTGCATCTCGCCTGCGATTTCCTGTTGCACGCCACAGACGCGCACCAGCATTTTTGGCCGCTTTCAACGTGGCGGTTTGAGAGCCCGGTTTCCTATTGGGACCCGGCGCATTTCGGCGGCGCTGTTGCGATGCTGGAAGCCGTAATCGGGGCCGCGTTGATCGCGGTCCTATTCCGGCGGTTCAGGAAGGTCTGGGTGAGGAGCGTGTTGCTTCTGTCCGGCCTCGCCTATCTCGCTGTCCCGATTTATTTCCTGCTCAGCCTTGGCGGCGGCTAGCTCAGTTTCCGCCGGAGGACTCTTGTGCGTTGCCAAGCGAAAGGCGCGCAAACAACTTGTCACGCGCCGCAGCATCGACGAGGCGATAGGCAAGGGCTTGTCCGCGCACCACGAAGTCTGCGCCGACCCATTGCGCGCCGTCATACCAAAGATTGAGATCGACAGTGCCGCTCAAGCGGTGCTGTTCGGCGACGGCTCCGGCTGGCGTCGGCGTGGCCCCGAGTTTTTCGATCTTCACGTCGATCAGGCGCCCATTCTGCGTGTCGAGCAAAGTCTTGGCGCCGATGATCGCCTTGTTCCAATAGCTTGACGGAACGGCGTCGCCGGGGGCCTGTCCCTTATACATCGACCCATCGACGATCAGCGCATCGCCACTGCGCGAGACCTTCAGCGTCATGTCCTTGCCGTTATTGTCGGTCGTGCTTTCGAGGCTCTGCAAGACGCCGCCGCGCCAAACCTCCGATGACAGATGCTCATATCGGAACACCGGGATCGGCCCGATTTTGACCTGCATCTCGATGCGGGTCTCGACGCGGACAGAGCCGTCCGCCGCCTCCTCGACATTCACAGCGTGAAAGCCGATGCGCTCGCCTTTCCGAAGAATATCGAAGCCGGCGTCGAGATCGCCAGCGGCGGCCGCGCCGGGCATAAGGGCGGCGAGGGCAATAAAAGCGGTAAGTCTGTTTCTCATGTGGTCGATACGCTCCTTACGACGATGCGGATTAGCCCTTGGCTCACCCTCTCTAAGGCGCGTTAACGGCGAATTTTGGACTTTGTAACACTTGTTCGGCCGGGTCAGTTGCGGCTAGCTAGCCGCGCCGCCGCGATTGCCTGGGAGGGCGCGCCGGCTCGCCGCAGAAGTGCAAGGAAATTCAATGCCGACCCCCATCCTGATGCCTGCCCTGTCTCCGACCATGGAGCAAGGGACGCTAGCCAAATGGACCGTGAAGGAAGGCGACAAGATTTCCTCCGGCGACGTCATCGCCGAGATCGAGACCGACAAAGCGACGATGGAGGTCGAGGCGGTCGATGACGGCATCCTTGGAAAAATCCTGATTGCCGCCGGCACCGAGAACGTAAAAGTGAACACCGAAATCGCAATCCTGTTTGGCGATGGCGAGAGCGGCGGCGCCGCAAAAGTGAATGGAAAGGCGCCCGTCACCGCGCCGGCCGCGCGAGCGCCTCAATTCGAGCAGCCGATGCCGAAGCCTCCCCAATCCGATGCGCCGCAAGCCACCGCATCGGACCCCAGCCTCCCCGCCGGCGTTGAAATGGTCCCGACGACCATCCGCGATGCGCTGCGCGACGCAATGGCGGAAGAGATGCGCCGCGACCCCGACGTGTTCCTGATCGGCGAAGAAGTCGCGCAATATCAGGGCGCCTATAAAGTCTCGCGCGGGCTGCTCGAAGAGTTTGGCCCTGAGCGCGTCATCGATACGCCGATCACGGAATATGGCTTTGCCGGCCTTGGCGTCGGGGCGGCGTTTGCGGGGCTGAAGCCGATTGTCGAGTTCATGACGTGGAACTTCGCGATGCAGGCAATCGACCACATCATCAATTCCGCCGCCAAGACGCGCTATATGTCCGGCGGCCAGATGGGCAGCCCGATTGTCTTTCGCGGCCCTAACGCGGCAGCCTCCCGCGTCGCCGCGCAGCACAGCCAGGATTACGCCGGCTGGTATTCCAGCATTCCGGGCCTCATTGTCATTGCTCCGTATACCGCGGCGGACGCCAAGGGCCTCCTTAAAGCTGCGATCCGCGACCCGAACCCGGTTGTGTTCCTTGAGCATGAGCTGCTCTACGGCGACACCATGGACGTGCCGAAGGTTGAAGACTGGATCATCCCTATCGGCAAGGCGAAAGTCGCGCGCGAAGGGACTGACGTCACAATCGTTTCCTATTCGCGCGGGGTAAAGTTTGCGCTGGAGGCCGCCGCAAAACTTGAGGCTGAGCGCATCTCTGCCGAAGTGATCGACCTGCGGACCCTGCGCCCTATGGATGTTGCGACCGTCATCGCCTCCGTGAAAAAGACCAACCGCGTCGTCACGGTTGAAGAGGGCTGGGCGCCCTGCGGCGTCGGCGCCGAAATCGGCTGGCAGGTGACGCAGCACGCGTTCGATTATTTGGATGCGCCGCCAGCGCGCGTCACGCAGGAAGACGTGCCGCTGCCCTATGCGGCGAACCTTGAGGTTTTGAGCTTGCCGAACATGGACAAGGTTGTGCGCGCGGTGAAGGCTGTGATGTATCGGGAGTAGGGCCGCCAGTTTTGCCCGTTTTTCCCTTTGTGCTACATTATAAAAATGAACATCCAGCGCTCAAATCTCCCAACGAAAGACATGCAGCCGATCCGCGTGACGGCGGACGCCTATGTCGAAATGGGCGCCCTATTCGCTGGCCGCTTTGAGAAAACCGAACTTCTGAACGGGATAATTTACGAGATGCCGACAGACGGCCCGCTGACGCGCCTTTGGAACACCGTGATTGCGAAATTTTTGCACAGATCACTCGCCGATAAATATTCTGTCGTTAGTCATCAGACGCTTCCGCTCGGCGCCTATTGGGCTCCGTCGCCGGATCACTATGTGTTTGAAACAGCGTTAGGGCACGACGCGGTCAGCGGGGCGTCCGTGTTGCTTGTAGTCGAGGTTTCGGACACGACAATTGCTTATGATCTCGGGGGCAAGGCCAGCGCTTATGCGTCAAACGGCGTGCGTGAATATTGGGTCGTCGATGCTAATGCACGAAAAGTTTTCGTTCATATCCTGAGCGCCGGCGGGATCTATGGCGAAGCTGTTGAGCATGGGCCGGATGACCGAGTTGCCGCGCGCTTTATTCCGGAACTCGAATTCTGCATTTCAGACTTGTTCAGGGATCGTTGATGCCAACCCCCATCCTCATGCCCGCGCTATCCCCGACCATGGAGGAGGGCACGCTTGCCAAGTGGAATGTGAAGGAAGGCGACAAGGTCTCCTCCGGCGACATCATTGCGGAGATCGAAACCGACAAGGCGACGATGGAGGTCGAGGCCGTCGATGAAGGCATCGTCGGCAAGATCCTGATTGCGGCGGGTACGGAGAATGTGAAGGTCAACGCGACGATTGCGATCCTGCTTGGCGACGGCGAGAGCGCCGGCGATTTGGGTAAGGCGCCAGCGAAGGCGAATGGCTCCTCCGCTCCCCCGCCTGCGGGGGAACTGTCCGCGAAGCGGACTGAGGGGGCTACTCGCCAAGACTCCCCCCCTCCGTCGGCTGCGCCGACACCTCCCCCGCGAGCGGGGGAGGAAAGGC